>NZ_JBLWTN010000006.1:0-61755 GCF_048270125.1 Thalassoglobus sp.
GGTGAGCAGAAGTCGGGTGAGCAGAAGTCGGGTGAGCAGAAGTCGGGTGAGCAGAAGTCGGGTGAGCAGAAGTCGGGTGAGCAGAAGTCGGGCGAACCGATGTCTGGTGAACAAAAATCCGGCGAAGGAGCGGGTGGTCAACAAGGTGAAGCTTCTAAAAGTGGTGAGGCTGGGAAACCGGGGCAGATGGATTCTGGCAAAAACTCCACTGCACGAACTGGAGGCGGCGGAGCAGGTGGAAGCGGAACAGAAACGCCTTCAGCAGACAGCGAACCTGCCACAGGAGAATCGCCACAACTCACTCCTGAAGAAGCAAATCTCGCCAACAAGAAGAAGGCGGTCGACCTCGCCCTCAAGAAACTTCAGGACCAAATTGAACGCGGTGAAACTCCACAAGAATTAATGGAACAGCTTGGCTACACCGAGAAGGATCTCTCCTCGTTCATGCAACGCCTTGAAGAACGTCTGTCAGATCCTGGAATCAACAAAGAAGCTGAAACCGAAGCAGCACGACGACAATTCGATTCTCTTCTCAAAGGACTCGATTACCAATCGACCGGCGAGCGTCGTGATGGCGGTGACCATGAGCGTCAGGCAGCTGAGGGATTTGGAGGCGCGAATCGCCCAGTCATCCCGGAGTATCGAGCAGAGGACGAAGCCTTCAAGCGGAAACTCTCTCGTCAGGGAACAAAGAAATAGTCCCTGCTCGACAAGAGTCATGTCCGTTGAGCAACTCTGAACAGACATGAATTTCGCCCATGAGCTAACATACAAAAGAGGCAGACAGTGAGGTGAATTGGGATGCTTTCTCAGTTCACCCCACTACTCCGCGCCTTCTTTTAAATTTCTTTCAAACCGAAATGGCATCGACAGAGATCGCTACCTGCTCACCGCTGCTTCTCAATTTTCTCTGAAAGAATTCGGCTTTCGCTCCGTAACAGTAGCTGTCTGCTTCTGCGGGACAAATTGTGGCTCGACACTGGAGCTGCGCAACTTTCTCGCGGTGAGGTAACAGATCGCTGTGAGATTCTTGCAAAACTCAGCGATCCTGATTCATCGTCTGAAATCTTTCGACTTGAACTACGGAGACAGGATGTCTGTAACGCGACGTAATGGAACGAAAATTCTCCTTCCACGAACTGGTGCTGATGAATTTTGGAAACTGATTCACGAAAATTTCGCTGGTGAAGATGAACGTAAATGGAAGTATCTCGCCATGCTCGCCTTGCGGGAAAATGCTGGCTGGCCGCTTGATCGAATTGGAAATGTCTTTGGACACCCGAAAGGTCATGTCACTCGTTGCTTGACGAAGATAAAGAAGGACCTGCGAGAAAGATTTGCGTCTTCACCAGAGTTCCTCGATCTCGACTCCGAATCTCTATGAAGCTCGCCTCTTCTCATCAAATGGTACTCCCCATGAACATTGAATCTCTATCGGTCAATGACCTCAAGCCGGCCCCTTACAACCCTCGTCTCAGACTTAAACCGGGTGATGCAGCTTGGGAAAAACTGGAACGGTCACTCGATGAATTCGATCTGGTTCAACCGATCGTCTGGAATCGACAAACCGGACACATTGTCTCAGGACACCAACGCCTGGCAGTACTCAAACATCGCGGTCACGAAACTGTCGAGTGTGCTGTCGTCGACCTTTCCATTGAAAAAGAAAAAGCTCTCAACGTCACACTCAATAACCAGTCGGTCGGAAGCGACTGGGATGCCGGAAAACTCGTCGATCTCGTCAGCGAACTTCAATCACTTCCTGATTTCGACGCGACACTAACAGGATTCGACGAACAACAATTAAAAGATCTCGTCCTCACTCCATGCCTGACCGAAGAGGCCGAGAGGGTTGAAGAGTTCAACGAATCATTGACTCGCGTGACATTTGAAATTCCGAACGAATTGTGGGAGCAAATCCGCAAGGAGTTCGATGAAATTCTGAGCCAGCATCCCCAAGTTCGGCTGCACGTCGGAACCTAAATAGACTCGTATTTCAGTGTCCGTAAAGAGTCCTTTTCATTTGGTGAACCACCCATCGCCACGAGACAGTTCTCGCACATTTTTCAAAACTGCTGTAAAGCAAATTAAACTTCAGCTTTGAAGACCTGCCTTGTGGCGAGCAGTGAATGCAGCCTTTGAAGTCATGGAAGCAACCTCGGACTCAAGAGCAAACCAAGACTTGCCATACCAACAATACCGATGCACCAGGTAGAGCATGAAAATCTCAGCACAACATCAATTCCTTCCCAAGAAGAATTCGACACGCTCATCAATGGTGATGGACAACTTCGGGATTAACTTTGAACAGGGTCTGCATGTCATCGCTGACGGACTCGACTTGCCTGTTCAGTCGGGGCAAATCGTCATTTTCACTGGTGAGAGCGGCTCTGGAAAATCGTCGCTGATGAAATCGCTGCGTACCGAACTTGAGAGAAATCATCAAACAATCGTCTCCCTCGATGAACTCGATCTTGGTACCGAAATCCTCGTCGATGGGCTCGATCTGCCATTTGAAGAGGCCTTACAACTTCTCTCAGCCTGCGGTTTGGGAGAAGCACATCTGCTGTTACGAACTCCACTTGAACTCTCAGATGGACAACGATATCGATTTCGACTTGCCAAGGCTTTATCGAGTCGGGCGGACTGGATCATCGCTGATGAATACACAGCAACGCTTGACCGAACACTTGCCAAAGTCGTCTCTTTTAACTTGCGAAAAACCGCTGACCGTTCTGGTTCCGGATTTCTCCTGGCAACAACTCACAACGACATCATCGACGATCTCTCACCTGACCTGCATGTCCATTGTCAGCTCAATGGAACCATTAATGTGCATGTTCACGAGAGCAAAGGGAGTAAAAAAAAAGACTCTCAATCGCTGATAGCTTCTGGATTTCATCAGGTACCAAAGCCGACTGGTCGTATTTCGCACGGTGGCATTACCGCAGTCACGAACTCGGATTGATTCGAAAAATCATGCTGCTGTGGTACGAGGAAATTCCCATTGGAATCTGTATTTTGAACTCACCTCCCAAAACTCTCGCGATGCGCAATCGCTTCTTTGGTCGCTCGGGGAGATGGGAGAGGACTTCAATGCGGACGCTCAATACTCAACTCCTCCTTCTTTCCCGCGTGGTAATTCACCCCACGTTTCGAGGTGCTGGCATCGCGAGCCAGTTTGTGAGACGCGTTTGCGAACTCAGCGGCTACCCATGGATTGAAACACTTGCCCAAATGGGGCATATCAATCCATTTTTTGAGCGTGCCGGATTTCAACGTGTGGGAGTCTCGCAAGCTCAGCAACGATCTCGAAACGCACACTCCAAACTTTACGGAAATCGACAGAACTATGCCGAAGAAAAAGGCCTCATCACTCAAGAAACGTTCAACAAAAGCCGTTACTCCAACCCCGTCTACTACATCTTCGACAACCGCAAAAACTGCAACAAAACGGGCAGCCAAGCGAACAACGCAAAAAAAGGCAGCTAAGAAGCCAGTCCATCAAGATTCGCGAGAGCCTCCCGCAGCAGCACCGCTTGCAGCAGCTACCTTTCTAAAGAAATCGGACAGCCCGACGCTTCTTTCAGAGGATATTCAATACTCCTACATGACTTTGCTTTCCCGCGGAGCTTCACCGGCAGCGGCGTGTTCCCAACTTGGAATCTTGTTAGCTGATGTCATCTGGACCATGGAACACGACTCCGGTTTCCAGTCGATGATGAATCGTGTTCAGGAGCTTCTTAGCCAAAACGTTGCAGCAGCTTTGTACCGCTCTGCGATGGAAGGGAGCGTTACTGCTCAACAAAACTATTTGAAAGCTTACCCCCCACCTGGGTGTAGCGCAACCATCGAAGGTTCAGGAAAAGACCCCGAACCCGAGATGACAGATGAAGAACTTACCGAGTACCTCAAGCAAGAAGCAACAGCTTTCCTTGCTGAACTTAATTCAGACCGCTCGCTTGAAGTCTCGAAAGATCCCGCCGTGTGAATTTCGAAATCAAGTCCTCCTTCCCGTTGAACAAGGGGTGTCATTTCAAGATGAAAGACTCCCCTGGCAAGAGAACGACCTGGCGGCTCTCGACAAGGCCTGGGAAGAACTGGCTGGACATCGACGACGCGGAAAGAAAACCATCCGACGAGCTTACGTCGAGCGCCCCCGTGGACATTCCAAGACTTCCGATATGGCGTTACAAATTGCCTGGATACTTCTGGCATCTAAACGCCCTGTGATCGGCCTCGCTGCCGCCGCAGATCGGGACCAGGCGAACTTCATTCACGACTCATTACTTCGTTTGGCAAAAGCCAATCCAGAGCTCATGCAAGCCCTGAAGTTTGTCCAGCACGAAGTGCGAAATCCACTTTCAGGCAGCCGGTTAGAAGTCATTTCCTCCGACGTCAAAAGTTCTTACGGAGCGTTGCCAGACTTTGTGGTCTGTGACGAACTCAGCCACTGGGAAAAACCAGACATGTGGTACTCCTTACTCTCATCGGCTGCCAAGAAGCCAAACTGCGTCCTCACAATTCTCACGAACGCAGGAGTTGGACGTGGCTGGCAATGGGAGATCCGGGAGCATGCCCGGCAGGATTCATCGTGGTACTTTTCATCGCTCGATGGTCCGCACGCTCCCTGGATTACGGATGACTGGCTCGCTGAGCAAAAAGCATTGCTCCCCGAACCGGTCTTCGAACGTCTCTGGATGAACCGCTGGCAACACTCCGATGGAAATTTTGTCACGCTAGCTGAAGCAGAAGCATGTCGAAATGAAGAACTGAGTTATCAAATCGACGGACAACCAAGTCAGTACTACGTCGCAACAATCGACTACGCGGAGAAACGAGACTTCACCGTTGGTTGCGTTTGTCACCGTGAAGGTGAGACAGTGATTGTTGACCGCATGGATGTTGTGAAGCCGACCAACTCGCAGCCTACACAAATCAGCTGGGTGGAAGACTGGATCGAAGACATCGCCAGCCGGTTTCATCGCGTCCGTTTTGTCGTCGATGAATATCAGTTAGTGAGTACGATTCAGCAACTGGAAAATCGTTATCCGATCGAGCGATTTGCATTTCAGTCCGGCCAAGGAAACCAAAAGCTGGCGGTGCAACTGCGGCAACTTCTCTTGCATCGAAAGCTTCAATGGTACCCCGGATGCGGTACTGTCCCCGGGATTCATCGTGATGATCTTGAAACCGAACTTTCGTCGCTGTTACTGAGGCACTCGAGTAGCGGACGTGTCCGTATTGATCATATTCAAGACGGGCAACATCACGATGATCGCGCCTTCGCGCTGGGTGTCGCCTGTTTAGCACTCACCGAGGATCACGCAGCGTCCAACGAAATGATTGTCACGCCGCCAGCGATCAATGGAGCGTTTTACCTGAGGTAAGACCACGCTTCCCTGCACTCTCACTTCGGCTTTGATTTTGATTTTGGTTTTCGCTTCGCTTTTGTTTTTGTTTTCGTCTTGGGTTTCTGCTTGACTTTAGCTTGCGGTCGACAAAGTGGAGGGCCGATGTTTGCCAAGGGGATACTCGGGTTGGGATCCGAGAGAACCTCAGCGACCGTTGTTGACTGGAATGCCTCTTCCATCACTTGAATTGCATCATCCATACGTTTGTGGAGCGGGCATAAATACTCTCCATGGGCTTCAAGACCGAGCGGGCAAGTCGTAATTCTCCCAAGTGGCTCCACCGCGTTGACGACATCAAGAATCGTGAGCTCGCTCGGGGAAGCCACCAGAGAAATTCCACCCCCGACACCACGTTGCGAACGCAATATGCCTTCGTTTCGCAGACCTTGCAGCACCTTAGATAGATACGCAGTCGGAACTTGTGTTGCGGTCGCAATTTCAACGGTCGTTTGAGCATCGGGGCAAACCGACGCCAAATGAACGACAGCACGGAGTGCATATTCAACAGTTTGACTCAACATCAACGATTCAATTCTTTCTTGGCGACTCGTTCAAACACAGGAATTTATTTCCATTCAGTCCCACCCTCTATCTGTATCACGATCGCCATCGACTTGCGAGAAATTTCTCGCAACCAGAATCGGATTGAGGATTGATCAGAAGAGGCATCTTTGACCTCTTAACCAGTAAAAACTTCATCCTGCAGTGCCTCGTGGCGAGCAGTCCATCAAGTCATACAAGTGACTTTCATAGACACGACAAGCAACGAAATTGCACTGATGGTGCTGGTTTTCGAGGTGTTTTTGGGGAACTGTCGTCTTTCTATTGTAGTCAAATCTGCTCAAAGAACTTGAACAGACTTACGGAACGAGTTCAAATGCATTTGAAATCTGGTCCCAAACAGAGCGAGCCATCTGTTCGTGACCAAGTTGTGATAGGTGAATGGTGTCGAGGGTGTTTTCAGGACTGGCAAGAATTTTTGCGAGTTCACGTTTTGGAATCAATTGTACAGAATAGCGTTTCGCGAGCCGTCTTTGCACTGAACCAAACCGATTGAACAACGGCGGGACAGGCAATTCGAACATGATCACCGATTGACCGCTTGCTGTCACCTGGCTGAGGAATTGGTTCAACTCATTTTCAAAATCTGAAACAGTTGTCGATCCGAGTACATCGTTCCCACCAAGTTCGATCAGAATGACTCCCTCGACGAGGGCGAGTTCATTCAGCCGTTTCAATTCCGAACCGACGGTCGCACCCATCCTGGAATGGTCGACCACCCGAATGCCATGTTCCCTGCTCAGCAGATTCGGCCATGTTGTCGCTTCGTTTTCACCGATCCCGGCAGTCAGGGAATCTGCAAAAATCACAAGTGTGCGCGGAGACGGCTCCTCGAAATGTGGTTGACGTCGCCAGCTTAGCTCATTAGCAAGCGAGATACTGACAAACGCAATCACAACGACGATGAAAATCGTTCCGAAGCGTCGGTTCGACCGAAAGTGAAATCGCCAAATCATCCAACTGATCCCCAGTCCAGCCCCAGCGAAATAGTAGAGACCGTTGCCAGGGACCGCGGTCATGATCATCAAAAGCAGGCCGAAAATGCCACACAGACCCGCCAACCGCTGGACGACCATGCGGCCTGATGCGAGCCCCAAAAGAGAGACGACGAACATCGCATTCCCCGTCAAGAAAGCATCACCACTCACCAGATGGAAAACGAAACGATTCATCCCTGTCGGTCCCGAGAAATTTCACGATAAGATCGAAAGCGCGAGCGACATTCGGTACGTTAGGATTGACTCGACAGTTTGATATTTTTGGGACAGGACAGGTGTTATGGCGGAAAAGACGATCTTTAAGAAAATCATCGACAAAGAAATCCCAGCAGACATCATTTACGAAGACGATCTCTGCTTGGCGTTCAAGGATTTGAATCCTCAAGCACCTGTACACGTTTTGGTGATCCCCAAAAAAGAAATTCGCTCGCTGGCTACGATTGAAGCTGAGGACCAGGCTCTGCTAGGACATTTATTACTTGTGATCCGAAAATTGGCTGAAGACCTGAAACTCTCAGAGGGATTTCGAACCGTTGCAAATATCGGAAAAGATGGCGGTCAAACAGTCGACCATCTGCACTTCCACCTGCTCGGTCAGCGTCCACTCGATTGGCCACCCGGTTAGAGCAGTTTGCTCTACCGTTTGCCCGTGAAGAACGCATTTCTCTAGAAAAAATGCTGTTCGCCACGAGGCAGAACCTGCAAACCAATTCGAAAGATGCTCTAGAAGAGACAGATTAACGGTTTGGTTGCTCCAATAGTTGGAATTCACAGCCGACAATGAGATGAGCGAGCCCCCTTTAACTAGAACTGATCCTGAAACTTGAAATTGCTCTCTCAAACGTTGAGAGAAGCGGCTATTCCAGAGGTTTTCGGACTGGTTCTAAGGGATTGGCGAGAATCTCATCAAAAGCGTTTCAGCAATGTGATGATTAATGAGGCACGAATTCTTACGACACGTTCGATGTTGCGATCCAGTAGTAAGTTAAAACTGTCATCGAAGTCATCGCGATCACAGTATAAAGAAAGAACACAGAGAGCATCTTTCCGATGTTCTCACCCGCTTCCGCGTCGTCAGCATCAAATTGTTTGATCTCTTCGGGGGCGAAGAGTTCTTCAGATTCAGAAATGGTCTGCTCAGACATAATTCGCTCTCTAGCGAGTATTGATGTGTTTGGTTTGGTGTGCCAAGGGCAATTGTTATGAAACTGGCGAAGAAAGTCGAGCCAATTCTCGGGTGTCGAAAATCAAGAATCGGAGAGTCCCGAGGTTGGGAGAGCACATTTTTCAAAAAAGCGGATATTTCTGGTTGACTCTCCTCCCAGCTCCAGCTTATTTTGCCCTGCAGAGAATCATGTGTCGCCACACACGCATTTTGAGCGTTGCAGTCGCTCGGAACCTCAACTCATGAGGATTGTGCGATGCGGATTTTCAAACAACTTCTCCAAGACGAATTTGGCGCAATACTCTCTGCGGAAGCAGTGGTTATTGGGACGATTGCCGTCATTGGTGTCTCTGTCGGACTCAATGCAGCTTCAAAATCGGTAAATGCCGAACTCTTCGAATTCGCCTCAGCGATTCGACATCTGGATCAAAGCTACTCTATCAGTAAAGTCGAAATCGACGGTGACTGGAGTGCCGGATCAGCTTACACACAGCCTGATGTCAAGAAATCAATCAATGAGCTCGAGAAGAGCTATTTGAAAGAGAAGAAAGAAGCAGAGAAAAAATTGCAACAGCTGCAAAAAGAACTCATGGAGAGAGAGAAAGAAAAAGAGTCCGAGGAAGATCCCCGTAAAAAACGTCGAAAGAAGCAAAAAGATGAAGACAAAATCTAGAGCAGTTTGCTCTACCGCGTGCCCGTGAAGAACGCATTTCTATAGTAAAAACGCAGTTCGCCACGAGGCAGATCCTGCAAACCAATTCGAAAGATGCTTTAGGTTTTCGAACACATCATTGTGCCCTCATCAGGCTCATAGTGTCACTGTCGCCGCGACAAAAGTAGTTCAACGACGAGAATTCAGCGAACAGCTTCGGCTCGTTCGCGGTTCACTTCGTCCATTAGTGCCTGGACTCGGGATTCTGCCAGTTGAGTTAGTTCGGCTGCTGTATACTTGTGTGAGGAAAGGTCGACTCGGTCCCCAAACTGGACAACGACCTTTCTTTCTCCACGAGGTGTCGGGTAGTGAAGCTCAAAGAGATCTTCCTCGAATTTATCAATCGTTTCCGCGATCCGTTCGATGGTCGGATTTTCGACAGTGTAGTTGCCTCGGTAACTTGAAAGCTGAGTGACGAAGAACATGTCGTCCATCTGTTGCTTCAACAATTCGAGTCTCGCTTCTAATTCGGGATTGGAAACATTCTCTTGAATTTCAGCCTGAGCTTTTTCTGTCAGACGAATCAAAACCCCGCGCACGGTTCGAATTTGATCAACGATATCACCCCCTCGGAACTTTAAGTCGAGCTGTTCACGTACTTTTTGCACAACAAAATCTGCCAGATTCCTAAGGCGCTCAGGGAGTTCCCCCGGATGTGTGGAGCCGGTGTATTCGATCTCTTTCGATGCCAAAAATCCTTCTCCAAATCGATAAATACGTTCAATCAACGGTAAATCTGGACGAGGTCGCCAGCGAATACGGTACTCAAGCTGGTTCATCATCTCGATCAATTCCGGTGTTGGATCCTTCGTATAAAAACATTTCATGACGGCTGGATAGACATGAATCGGTCGGTCTGATTTCTTCATCGCGCTTAAAGCAATGGCAGCGGCACCTTCGCGGAAGGGCATGACTCGATCGTTCGAATGATACAGGTCTCCCTCGGGGAAAATGACGAGAGCGTGCGGATCAGAACTAAGGATAGAAAGTGCCTGACGATATGCCTTCGTGTCGGTCCCTTCGCGGTTGATGCTGAAGGCTCCGTGTCGCTGAAGCATATGCCGACCGAATGTTCCAGCGAGCTGAAAGACCTGCCATGCGGACATGAAATGTGTATGCCAACCGCTACGAATTCCGGCTTCGATCATCACATGAGAATCATAATGGAAAGAGTGATTCGGCAAGATGAGGACGCCTGCCCCACTCCTGAGTGACTCGGAAATCCGTTCGCCATGCCGAACTTCAATTTCGTGAATCCCTAACTTCGCCAGGTCTCCTTTCCTCCAAAAGCGCGTCGCACGTACAAACCTTGGACTCAGTCGAGACGGCCACCAGTTCGGTGGAGTTTGATAGGGTTGGGGATTCATTCCAGGCTCGCCTCGTCTTCATCAGGTAGTGCAATCGATCCGAGAGTCCGCAGCAACTCGGGCGAGGTTTGATTGAGCATCTCACGCTTACAATGTTGATAATTCGTAACCAAACACGTTCGTACTGCCTGTTTCAGCGAAGAGTGCTGACGCTGACATGCCCCTCCAAAGTTGAATTCAAGCCATCGAGAACGAATAATAGAACACCTCTGCCATGTGGCGAATATCACAAACTCCTTCACAGTTTGGCCGTGAACAACCGGTTTCGTCAATGAGATCGAGTGTATCTACGTGACAGATCGCGAATGAGATTTGATATTTGGTCATTGTCCTGCCTCGTTGCGAGCAGTCTATGAAGCGGTGCTGTCGAACTTATCATTGCTCACGTCGGTATCGTCCGAATTTGCAGCAAATTTTGCTCTCTCTTCAAAGTCTTAAGCAATGAGAGAACCTCAACGATGGGCAGCTTGGCATCGACAAAACCGAAGAGTCTTCCTGAATTTAGAGCAGTTTGCTCTACCGTTTGCCCGTGAAGAACGCATTTCTCTAAAAATGCTGTTTGCCACGAGGCAGAACCTGCAAACCAATTTGAAAGATGTTTTAGCTCCAATTGCGATGGCATAACGCTCTCGATGCATACGGTTGCATCAGTTGTCACGCTTTTGGCATGTTTGTTGTTCAATTCTCACTGTTCAGCCGGTATTAGCTTGCGAAATCGCCATAATTCTCTCGATTCCTGAAAGAGAACGTGACGTTTCTCTTCATTTCGTTGCGTACGGTCGTTGTCTGGTAGTAAAGTTGTATTGAATGAGTCGGTTTTGACAGAAACCAACTTCAGGGGCAAATTGCCCAATACAGAACATGACGACAATAAACCTGTTCAACGCATTGTTTAAACTACACAACTGAGGTGATTTTCCCGTGAATAAAATGAGCTTGGCAGGAACATCGCTGGTCGCTGCAATCCCGGCTGGGATTCTTGGATATATCATGCTCATGGCGGTCATGAACAACATGGAGGGGATGCCGACGGTTCTGAAAGTCGCAGCCATCATGTTACTAATTATGGCTGCAGTGGTGATTCTCCTCCCCGTGTACATTCTGATTTACTTCGGAGGAGGGAAGGCGGCGACCGAACCGAGTTCGGAAACCTCAGCAGTCCCCTCTTCAACCGACGATGACGACCTCGAAGGAAGCTTCGACGATGAGCTCGGTGACATCGATGATGGCGACGAACTCTCTGACGAGAGTTTTGAAGCAGACGACGACGATGATGAATTCGCAACAGACGACGAGTTTGAATTCGACGAAGACGACGAGGAAGAGTTTTAGAAACCCGAATAACTTCGCCAGCGACGCTTCCTGAAGAACCGTTGCTGGAAAACGAATTACATTTCTAAACGACTCTTGATCGGGAAAGTTCTTCCCGTTGTTTTCTTATTTTCAATCTCAGATTTCCGGGCTGCCGAGTCTCCGTCGCAGATTCATTTCACAGACAAGACTCTGACCTTCGACTCCCAGAAGAAACGCCGACTTGATCAACCTTCCCCAGCTGAGAAGCCAAACTTGACAAACTGAATCGAAAGTTGTCTATCAAAGATTTGGAATCCCCCGACTACTGTCATTTCATGGTGAGTGCCGCGCGTGCCGCCGCTCAGCAATGGGAGTTGAGCAATCTTCATCTTGATCGAATTCTCTTAACATTCGATGAAATCAGGATTTTCGTGGAATAAATGGGCACCGAATCAGATCAGTTTGGCAAGGGAATGAATACAGAACGATCATCACAGTCAAATTCTGTAGGCATCTCGATCCAAGAACTGGTCAATTCGTTCTATTCAGACGTCTACCGGTTTGCGTATCGATTGTCTGGCAACCAGGCAGATGCCGAAGACCTGACTCAACAGACGTTCTTAACGGCTTGTCGTAAACTACATCAGATTAAGGACTTATCAAAAAGTCGCTCCTGGCTGTTTACGATTGTCCGAAATGCATTCCTGAAAACACAACGACATCCTGAAATAGAGCTCTCCACATTTGAGGACATGATCGTCGCTGTTGACGATCCCACGGTTCTCAACCTTGAGTTTGATGAGGAAGCGTTAGGAATGGCTCTGGGAGAAATGCCAGAGACTTACCGGACTCCGGTTCTTCTCTACTATTTTGAGGAAATCGGATACAAAGAGATCGCTGAAATGCTGCAAGTTCCCATCGGGACGGTGATGAGCCGACTCTCTCGAGGGAAGCAGTTTCTTCGATCTAAACTTTCACCTGAATCACCATAAGCCAACAAACAAACTGAACCAATAAAAACAGCTCGACAGAACGGATTTGTCGAAACAGACTGCCAAGATTCAGAAGCAGTCTCTGCAAGGATGACGGAACACTCCCATGATTGATTGCCAAACCACCCGTGAATATCTGGACTCAATGACTGCTCAGGAACGGGCTGTCAACGGGGAGGTTGCATCTCACTTGGAGAGTTGTGCGGACTGTCAGCTTTTCGCACAACAACTGGAACTCTTTGACCACAAAGTTTCGTCACTTCTGCAAGCTGTTCCCGTCCCTGACGGACTCCAGGAACGTCTACTTTCATCACTTTCGCAGTTCGAGCCTGCCGAACAAAGTGAACAGGCCAACATCCTCAAACTGCCAGTTCAAAGTCATCGACTGCAGCGGTGGACAATCCTTAAACGAAGTTTCATCGGAACCGTTGCAGCTGTTCTGATTGTGGCGATCTCCTTGATTTGGACTCAGCCAGAGCCGACCTCCACGTTGAATTACGCGGACGCGAAGTCAACTCTGCAGAGAACCTTCTCGAAGATCGAGGCATCCCATTGGAACCGGCTCGCTGCTTTTGATCAGCAAGAGTTTCAAATCAATCATCTCGATCGACCACTCCGTCGCTGGACCTTGTCCGAACCGGTGGGAATCGATCTTGGGAAAAGTGCCGCTCACGATGCTGCGGCGTATCAGTTTTCCTATCAAATTCAAGATGGTCCGAAGTGGTCCGGAACACTCGTTGTTTTACCAACTGCACAGTTCTCTGAAACACCAAAGCAAACCGAACCTGAATCGTCTTCTGGAATGCAGATTCTCGAATGGAAATCGACAGACGGCGCGCTCACCTACCTCGTCTTCGTCGATCAAGGCTCCGCTGATGAACTGGCGAACGTCATGTTCAGTGCGATTGGATAATTGAAGACATTGCGTCGCGCCAAGCCTCACACTCTTCGCAGATCCGTTTCTTCAAGCTGATTTGACTGACCCCCAGAGACGTTATTTCTTTCCCTTGGCTCGCTGGATCGCGAAAAACTCTTTCAGCAAAGTCTGACACTCCAGTTGGTGCACATCAGCTGTCACATTGACGCGATGGTTTAATCTCGCATCATCTGTAATCTGGTACAGCGAGTTGCACGCCCCACCTTTCGGGTCCATTGTTCCGTAAACGAGTCTTGGGATGCGAGACTGCACAATCGCCCCGGCGCACATCGGACAAGGTTCAAGGGTAACGTAGAGCGTACAATTCAAAAGCCTCCAAGACTTCAGCTCCTCCGCTGCCTGTGTAATCGCAATCATTTCCGCATGGGCAGTCGGATCGTTGAGCGTTTCTCGCTGGTTGTAGCCTTCGCCAATCACGCGATTTTCATGAACGACAACTGCTCCGACCGGAACTTCGTCCTGCTCGAATGCTCGCTGCGCTTGATCAATGGCGTGCATCATCCAGTATTCATGAATTTGCTGAAGCGTGACTGTTGGTTCAAACATCAATGTTCCGATTGTGAGTGGCGGTGGATTCTCAAGATAGCAACGAACCGCATCGGGAATCAATGACTCAAGATCGCGACTCTCCTCGAAATCTGGGACATGTGAAACTTGCCGTAGACATCAGGCAAAAAGGATGCATTGGAAACGAACTTGACGTCCCTACGTGTGCGATCGGAAATCAACTCTGATAGAGTCTCTGAAGTCTAGAGCATCTTTCGAATTGGTGTTCTGGTTCTGCCTCGTGGTGAACAGCAATCTCATTAGAGAAACGCATTCTTCACGGGGACACCGTAGAGCAAACTGCTCTCGCTGAATCATTTCTCGCTGAATCATTTCTCTCTGGGAGTTGATCATGAGTGGTCCTTATCCGTTTCAGAAGTCGGTGAGCCTGAATCGTCGGCAAGCCATGTTGTCGACCATGACGGCAGCCGCAGCAACGTTTCTCGCTGAAGGACAAAGTGACGCAGCGGAGGTGCCATCGAACGATGATCGGAAGCGGTCTCCGAAATCGTACAAGATGAAGAAATCGATCAACCTTTGGGCCTTTCCGTACCCAGATCGGATGTCACTCAAAGAGTGTATGCAACTGGCTAAGGATGCCGGATTCGATGGGATCGAGTTGAACTACGATCTCGAGAGCGATCTTTCTCCGAAATCAGGGCCTAAAGAACTGACGGCGATTCGCCGTATGGCAGAAGAGATCGGAATTGAGATCAGCGGGCTTTGCTCGTTCCTGTTCTGGCCATACCCGCTCACTGCCAATGAAGTGGAGCGCCGGTCACGTGGCATGGAATTGGCAACCAAAATGACCCACGCAGCTCACGACCTCGGAACGGAGAATCTTCTGGTTGTCCCCGGCTCAGTTCACATCCCCTGGCGAGATGACTATCCCCCTGTTGCGAACGATGTCTGTGATGAGCGTGCGAAAGCCGCTGTTGCAAAACTTCTCCCGACTGCGGAAAAGCTCGGCGTGAGCATGAACATTGAAAACATTTTCTTCAATGGATACATCATGACGCCCATGGAGATGGCTGACTTTGTAGATCACTTCGACAGTGAGTTTGTGAATGTCCATTTCGACACGGGTAACATCATGATGTTCCAGTTCCCCGAGCATTGGGTCAACTATCTTGGAAAACGCATCCGCAATGTGCATTTGAAAGAATTCACCAAAAACGGAACCGACTACTCTCTGGAAACCTTCAGACCTTTACTCGATGGCACGACCGATTGGCCTGCTGTCATCGAAGCTTTTGACCAAACGGAATACGATGGATATTTGACGTTTGAATATTTCCACCCTTGGCTGCATTACCCTGAAGCCTTGATCTACCAAACCTCTGACTCGATGGATCGTATGCTGGGCCGAACAAGCGGACGCGGCATGTAATGTCAGTGGTCTATTTCCTCAACTGCTGCTTCCCAACTCTTTCAGAGACAGACTCCGAAATCATTTTTTCACGGCATGCCAGGTAACAAACTATGGACATCTCAGAACTCAGCGAATTGGAAGAGCGCGAATTGATCCCCGGTTTTCATGGGAGATTGGTTCACTCAGCGACGATGACTTTCGTCTACTGGAGAATTGAAGCGGGAGCGATCCTTCCAGAACATTCACATCAACACGAGCAAGTCGCCCATACATTTGAAGGTGAGTTCGAACTTTCCGTTGACGGTGAAACCCGCTTGCTCACAGCGAATACTGTCGCAGTGATCCCGGGCAATGCAAAGCACTGGGGCAAGGCGCTCACCGATTGCCGAATCATGGATGCCTTTCATCCTGTGCGTGAAGACTATCGATAGTGAGTCGGGGCAAAAATGAATTTCACCTTATCCTCAGCCTGAGACGCCGTGTTGATAAAGTCACTTGTGGGACGCAAAGCCTACGCCTGCTATCTCTTCAAATCCAGAGACTTATAGAATCGCAACAGGCCCAGCAGGAGAACGAACAAGGTCACGGACAGGCCGATCGTCACTGTCATCGAAAGCCAGTCGCCGAAGAAACGGCGGACCGCGAAAATTGAGTCTCGATCAGGGTTCTCAGCCAGTGGGACTTCGAGCATCCAAATCCATTTCCAGGTAAACAAAGTTGCCGTCGCTCCCAATGCCAGAAATGGTCCGTATGGAAGGGCTGGTCGATTGCTGACAGCTCGAACGCAACCGCCGACAATTAATGCAAACAATGGTGCAATCGCAAACGCAATGATCGTCGGCTGCCAACCGAGAAACGCGCCGATCATGGCCATCAAATAAATATCTCCCGTTCCTAACGTCGGCATTCGCAGGATAAACGAGGAGATGAACTTCGTCAGTGTTGCCAGTGAAACGCCTGCAAAGATTCCGCATAGACTCCATACTAAACCGTGTAAATGCTGATGAGATGCCAACCAGGGGGGGAAATAGGGACCGCGAAGTTGTGGCTGTTCCTGATTCCAATCGATCCAAACATGCACAAGTTGGAATTCTCCAGAGGCCACCGCTCCGCCAATTCCAATCACGATTCCTAACCAGCAGGTCCACTCTAAAATGTAGTAGTTCCTGAGGTCTGTCGCTGTGATCATGAGCAATAATGATAACAGGCAGAGATGATAGATCACACGAAGGTTCCGCCAGTGTTCTTCTGGTCGAACAACAGGCGTATGTTGGCATTGATATGCAATCACACAGATCACAAACAACGCGGAAAGTATCGCCCCTGAGATCCCGAACAGCAGCGGCCAACTTTTAGGTTCCAGTTCACAATCGATCAACGATTTTTTCGTTCCGACAAAAGTCAGAACCCCGAAAACCACCGCGCAAGCGATCGTGAACTCTCGCAAAGAGAGTGTTGTGATTCCGAGAGCGATCTCTTGATCCCACATCAATTCAGAAATCAACCTTCACTATTCGAGTCGGAAAGACCGAGGTCTTCGTAAATGGCAGAATTGAGTTCACGGAATCGCTCGTTATGGAGTTTTTCGCCGGGGCAACCATTCGCGACAGCTGCGACAACGAGTTGATGTTCAGGGTCTGCAAATCCGATCGATGATTGAGCTCCGCCATGACCGAAAGAATCATCGGAAGCGTAGCGACCAAACCCATATGGAACGGTTTCAGCTCCATAGCGGTTTGAGTTCACAATCACCCCATAGCCGAAATCGAGTTTGTGTTGAAATGTCAAATCAAACATCCCGACGCGTTGTCTCGACGTCATTTGAGAAATACTTTCGGGGGAAAGGATTTGCCGCCCTGATCGACTGACTCCCCCCTGAAGCATCATTTCGTAGAAGTTGCCAAGTTGCGAAATTGGCCCTCTCATACTTCCGCCGGGAGATGCTGATCGGCAGGCAACTTCTTCATGTCCTTGAGTGGGGCGAAATTCCTGATCGACGATTGTGTGAAGCACACCAATTCGGTCGCCGTATGCCAGATAGAGATGTTTCGGGACCACCATCCAGCAATCAACCATATCGAGTGGCTCAAGAATGTTTTGACGCACAATTTGATCAATCGGTTTCCCTTCGAGCCGCTGAAGGATCTCTCCCAAGATGAACCATGAAAGAGCAGGATCGTACGCGGCATTCTCACCCGGCGTCCAATCTTTACGAAGTGGCGTATTGCTCGTTTTCGCAACAATTTCATCCCACGATCTGTGAGGCCAGCCAGAACTGACCGGTCGCAGGCCACCTGTATGCGTCAACAAATGAGCAACGGTCACTTCTTCTTTTCCACGTGCTGCGAATTCAGGAATGATCGATGACACTCGATCATTCACTGACAGTTTTCCGTTTTCAATGAATTGAAAAACAGCAGCTGCAGTGATTGGCTTTCCGCTGGAGAGCCAAGAGCAAAGCGTCTCTGGAGTGAGCACTTCATCTTCTCGATTCATCCCGATCGCAAAGTCTCCAATCACATTTCCTGCCTGAGAAACATAAACTTGCATACCGAGGTGAAGCTTGTTCGCGATCCCCTCACGTACGATTTCAATTGTCTTGGGAAACTGATGGTTGGTTGGCATGTCGATGATATTGGCATTGGTGAATGAGAGGGGGAGGTCGTAGGATACTATAGTCTCCGTGGTCGGATAAGCACGAGAGTTTTTCAATAGGCGAAGAAACAGGGAGGTGCGACGTTGCGAGTGCTACTCACATTTTGTTTGATGACTGGCTGTGTGTCGACTCTTGTGGCGGAATCGAAACAATCTCTAAAGGAATCCGATCTCGCTCGCAATTATTATTCGGCATATCAATCGCAGAACTACGACGCCGCTGAGGGAGTTGTCCAAGATCTCCAAAAACGATTTCCTGAAGATCCGTTGACAAAATTAGTTTCTGACCACTGGAGTAAAGTTCAGAATAGAACCGGCATTTCAAATTGGAATGAACTTCGTCTGAATCGCAAAAACCGGCAAGCAGCAGAAGAGCAAGACGAAACACTCGTCACTACTCATCTCTATCAAGTCGCAGATCTCTTGATTCCTCCTGTCTTACAAGGAACAAAAAAGGAAGAGTCCAAAAGAAATGCTACGGCTCTATTCGAGTTACTCCAAAATGCCTTGAAATCCGAATCGACTACAGAAGTCAATTCGGAACTCATCTATCTCCCGCAAAATTTATCGCTCATTGTTCGAACAACACCAAAGCGGCATCGGCAAATCAAAAAAATCTTGGGGCAGATACGCAGGATTCAAGATATTCAGGTCACTTATGAAGTTAAAATGCTGACTATTCCAGCAGAAAACGGGGACATTTTCGCTTCGAAGGAGATTCTGACAAAGGAGCAATTGCAAGCACGGCTTCAAAAGTTAACAGCCAACGAGGACGCTGCTCGAACTAACAGTCTTCATAAAGTCACAGCTTTTAATGACGCAACCGTTTACTTAGAAACAGATTTCGCTCATCTCGAACTTCACGGCCGAATCTCTGAAGATCGACGAGCCATCGCGATCGAGACCAGACTCAGCCGCGATGTTGAAGAAGTTCGCCCTCATTGGATTTTCGAAACCTCGGATCTCATCCCAGATGGGAAAACTGGGGTTTACTTCATCAAAACAAGTGGGGCTCCCTCGAAGTTACTTGACCACCGCAAGCTCACCGAACAAGGCGTTGAGCTTGGCCCCACAGTTGCGCCCCAATTTTTCCTGATGGTCACCCCGAGAATTATCATCCAAGAGGAAGAAGAAGAACTCATCAGTAATATTGAAGCTGAAACGGGTCAGACGCTTCAGGCTGCTTCTCCTCCGCATACAGCCGCGCACCAAGCTGCTTACTATTCATCTCATCCCACCAAGAAAGGAGGCTTCTGGACTCCCGCAAAACTTGAATGGGACGATGGAAACTGGAACCTGGACTTCCAACCGAATCAAGCAAACCAATACGGAGGTCAAACGTTGCCCTGGTACTGGCCTGCCTACCCAGTTCAAAAAACGCCATCAGCTCCTTAAATGACTCTTAACAATTGTTCAATTGACGATCGAACCGTCCTGAACTTCGAGAACTCGGCAAACTTTTCTGAATCGGAAGACTTCGAAAATCAGAGCGATTTTGAAAAAGATATCCCTGATCGGTCTCGTCAATTTGAGTGATGCAATAGATGAAAAGCACTCTTCATGGACTCGACAAACGCGAATACATTCTACCGCATTTTTCGAATAGACGTACGGGTTCTGCCTCGTGGCGAGCAGGCTATGAAAGTCGTGGATGCTAACTTCACGGGCACGACAGCATTGAAAATGCTCTAGCTGCGTTGCTGTTTGAAGAACACGATGTTGCCGACGATGATTAAGCCGATCATCAATAAGTGTGCGACGAGTTGCGGGCCCATGCGGCGTTTGCCTTCCAGATACTTTTTGTCCGGCTCTTTCCCGTCTTTCTTCAGATAATGATCGACAACGAGTGACTCGTATTCTGCGGCTCCCTTAATTGCACCGAGCAACCCTCTAAGCTGCTCCGGGATGTAAGGGTAAAGCAGCGGAGCCTGAACACCGGTGCAGCCGGCGACCATTTTGATTTGATTTGGATACGGAGTTGCAGCGTACTGCACCCACTCTTTTGTGCCGGGGTAAGCTCCACTGACATTGATGATTAAGTCCATCTGCTGGACATTTTCAATGTCGCGACACATCGGAATTTGATCGATATTTGTCCCCCTAGCATCGGTGGTATAGAGTCCGCGCAGGTCGGTCACGATAACTTTGATAACTCCCTCATAGCCTGACTTGTAGCCGAGATTGACGTAGTCTTCTCCGTAAGTCAGCTCAGGAAAGTCGGCTTTAAGAACATCAGTGACGGTCTTGTCGATCATCTGCGGGCCGACAGGCAGAAGAGTAATGAAATACATCTTCAGTTTTTTCTCGCAACAGTGAAGCGCCAGGGCTGTTGCCATGGGACCAAGTTCACCTTCTGTTGACGGATCGAAGTCCCAAGCCATTAAGACTTTGTCCCCTTCGTTCAAATTCTCGATCTCGTCGAAAACATTCTGGGCCAGTTCACTTGGTTTTTCCGGAAACTGTAGCTCGAACAGAATCGGGACAGCGACAGAAATCGCCATCAATAGAAATATCCAGCGACGGTCCAAATTTTCAAGAAAGTGAAACACGATCACAAAACTCAATCAAGATGAAATTGCAGACAACTTGATTGGAGTATAAGAATCTTCGCCTCAGAATGTCATCCAAGTCAATGAATGATTAAGACGATTACTGTTTCTCGCTCACACGAACCATCACCTGAGAACCGATCGGTACGCTCGGCCAAACGTGGCCTGTCTGTTCAACTTGAACCAGAACCGTTGTGTCTTCAGTCGAATTTTCAGCGATGAGACACGGCTTGGCTTGTGGGGCGACTGAGGAGACGACGCCCGAATAGAAATCATTCCCCGGGAACGTCAGTTCGACTTTCGTTCCCAACTCAAAGGAGGGAATGTTCTTCGAAGGGACGTAAACCACGAGATACCGTTTTGAATCATCTAGGAGCTCGACGAGCGCAGTTCCTGGCTCGACTTGATCGCCCGAACGGCACTTGAAAACGCCAACTCGACCAATCGCTGGCGAAACAATTGTCAACTCCGTCTCTTGAGCGAGAAGCTGGTCAAGTTCCGCCTCAGCTCGTGCAAGTTCCGCCTCAGCGACATCGACTCCTTGAGTTTTACGAATATGCAGCGGTAGCGATTCCTTAAGATCAAGGAGTTGTTTCTGGCGAAGTTCGCAAATCTCAACCTGGGCCGAAGAGACTTCAGCAGCGTTTGAAACCAGTTCCATCTCTAGTACGGTAGCCATCCGCTGTGAGGAATTGATTTTGTTGTTGACGACCATTGAATCGAACAGCGAGTTGCCATCGTCGATCATCGCGAAGTCGCGCCCTGCCAGAACATCGCTGAGCATGCTTCGCTGCAATTCGAAGTTATACTTCTCTTTTAAGAAGGAAGCTGATCGTAATTGAATGTCACAAATTTCGGACTCAAGAGTCCTCAATCGCCAATTCAATTCCAACTCCGCTGAAGCCAACGACTGTTGCAACTTTGATTCAAGCGATGCAATTTCACGTTTTTTGGCAAGGATCGAGCGACCGAGAGACTCATCATGAATCCGCATGATTGGATCGCCGATGCGGACTTCTGAACCTTCTTCAACAGTCACTTCCGCAATTCTCCCGGCGCTAGTCGCAGTGACATGAGTCGTCCGAGCTGTGAGAATTGCGTGGCACAACGGACCACTAGGCAGCTCCAGCCAAACTGCAGCGGCAATTCCTAGAAGGAGAGCACTCACCGCGAAGGCGAAGATTCGCCGAGGGGGTGCAGGCATTTCCGGGCAAAGCTCAGAGTGGTGGCTCATACGCTTGGGGACGCTCTTTCCAAAAGATCAAACTTCAATCGACCATTGATTCATACGATTCAAAATCACAATTTGAAACTCTGATATAAAACTGAAAGGTTTTGATTGAAGCCATAATTACAGTACGACAATTCCTAAATCGGCATACAGTGACTTTCAGCCCCAAAAGACTCGTCCATTCATATCGCAATGTTGACAACGAACTGGGTCCAGTCTTCACCAGCCGACTATTCCTGAGGATTCCGGTAACCGGAAAAGTCGACCCAGCCCACTTAAGCCAGTCGAGACGCCTCTCCTTTGTCTGCCCCGGGTTGAAACCTTAATTTCTGGTCAATTCTCAGAGTTTTGTCACCCGGAAATGACATAGCTGCGCCGAGGCCATTGCTTTCATGCAGAGATGATGATGTTCAACACGCTTATTTTTCCGATCAAGACTTGCCCTGCATTTCGAATTCCGTTGAAAATCATAGAGGAAAAACAAAGACTGCCTGCGGAGCTGACTCTTCCGACACATTTTGTCGACATGAGTTCATCAAATAGCCTGTCGACAGCCCGCAGAGTAGGTATATTCAATACGACAAATCCTCGCTTCCCCCTGTGGAAGATCGCACACCCAAAGAATCGACGGATGAACATTCATTCTCTATGATGCCGTCATGAATCCAAACTCAAAAGGAGAGCTGATGTCTGCACAAAATCTGTCTCGTCGCCACTTTTTACAAGGCGTTGCGTCGACTGCGGTCTTAGGCCCGATGGTCGTTCAAGCCCAATCCAAGCCAGCTGCCAAAGTGAATATCGCTTGTATCGGGGTGGGCGGAAAAGGTTGGTCCGACATGCTTGAAGTCTCGGTCGGACATAATATTGTCGCCATTTGCGACATCGACGAGGGACGTCTTGCCAAAGCTGCTGACAAATTCCCAAAAGCGAAGAAGTACACAAGCTGGCAGAAGCTTCTCGAGCAAAAAGATATTGATGCCGTCACGATTTCGACGCCAGACCATACGCACGCTCCTGCCACAATGTCAGCGATGGAGTTGGGAAAGCATGTCTATACGCAAAAGCCGTTAACACATGATGTATTTGAATCCCGACAGTTGACCGAGTTTGCCAAAGAGAAAAAGTTGATCACCCAAATGGGGATTCAGCACCATGCGACGGCACGACTCAAACTGGGCGTCCACGCAATTCAAAGCGGAGCCATCGGGAAAGTCAAAGAGGCTCACGTTTGGACCGACCGACCTGGAACATTCTGGAAGCAGGGACTCGAACGCCCTACGAAGAAAGATCCGGTTCCGGCTCAGGTCCACTGGAATGACTGGTTGGGAACCGCCCCAGAGCGGCCATTCGTCACCGGAATGTACCATCCGTTCCATTGGCGCGGCTGGTGGGATTTCGGAACCGGAGCACTGGGAGACATGGGCTGCCATCTCATGGACCCAGTGATCGACGCCCTTGAACTCGGGCCACCCAAAACGATCACCGCAGAAGGTCCACCGCCAACCTCAGAAAGTGGTCCGGAGTGGTGCATCGTGCATTACACCTTCCCGGGAACGAAACAGACTGAAAAAACGGTTGACGTGCATTGGTACGAGGCCGGTTTACAGCCAGATCGCAAACTCTTCCAAGCTCCTGAAGACTGGGCAGGATCAAAGAACGGAGTTCTTTACATCGGTGAAAAAGGAAATCTCTTCCTTGGATTCCCGGAAATGCCGGAGCTGTTTCCAAAAGAGAAATTCGAAGACTATAAATGGCCGGAGTTCGCCGACCACAATCACTACCAGGAATGGACCAACGCAGTCGCAACCAACGGAAAGACCTCCTGCCCGTTCGACTACTCCGGACCGCTCACCGAAACAGTTCTTCTGGGGAATGTCGCGTACCGCTCCGGAAAGAAAATTCAGTGGGACAGCGAAAACATGAAGGCGACAGGCGAACCGTCTGCGGATCAGTTCATTAAACGCACCTACCGAGAAGGCTGGAATGTCAGCGGACTTGGCTAATATTTACTCACAAAAACACTGAAACGAGGAGCGTTCTGACAACCACACTGGTTATCAACACGTCCTCGGTTTCAGGTTTGGTGAGAGTAGCGAGAGAAGCCTTTACACTCAGGGATTGCTATTCAGATGAGTCACTTCGAGCAGGGATCGAACTTCCCTGCTCGCCTGTGGCCGTTTTGAATTCCAATCCTTTTTTATTTCTCATCTTTTTTTCACGAAAGATTGCGGCAGGTGGATCAACTCGGAAGAGGTCCATAGAATCTGTTGAATCAAGAAGATCGAGCGACTTACGAATACGCCCGCTTTTCAAACCTCAGCGTAGAATCCTCGACGCAAAACACATCAACGAAGAATATTCTCAATGCCGAATTTGAACCTGAAAACCATCGCATGTGTTGCAACCGCACTCATCATCTCCGGTTGCCAGAAACCAGCGACCGAAACTCCAGCTCCATCAGCGAGCCAAACGCCCTCCGAAACCTCAGAGGCTCCGGAGCCTGCAGAACCAGTCGAAGCCACACCTGCTGAAGACCCTGAAGTTGTCGCTTCGATCGAGCGTGTTGCAACATCTATCAAAAAAGACTCGAACGGATACGTTACAGAAGTCAATTACCGTGGGTCGTCAGTCAGCGACGATGACCTCGAAACACTGACAAAACTGACGAAACTGCAATCGATCCTGTTAAATGAGGCCAAGATCTCTGACAACGGACTCAAACAGATCGGCAAGATCAAAACTCTTCGAAATCTGGACCTTCGTGACTGCCCGATCAGCAACGAGGGGCTGGCACATCTCGTCAATCTCGACGGATTGCGGGCACTCAGACTTTCTGGAAAAAGTGGAGTTACCGATGTCGATGACGACGGAATGGTTCATGTCGGCAAGCTGACTAGCATGAAAGCCTTACTGCTCGACTTCCTGTGGGTCAGCGGCGAGGGACTCTCTCAGCTTGGTGAGCTCAAAAATCTTGAAGAACTCTATCTGGCAGGAACCCTTGTCGGTGACGAGGACTTAGCACAGATGAGCCTGTTCCCGAATCTCAAAAAACTTCGGCTTTCGAAGCTTTCACAAGTCACTGGAGCCGGGCTGGAACATGTCAGCCAACTCTCGAAGCTTGAAGATCTCGATCTGAGCGAGGATAGCTCACTCTTTGACGCAGACTTGGCCCCCATCGCAAACATGACCACTCTCAAACGCTTGAACTTGTGGCGCGTCGCCTTAACAAACGACGGTGTCGCCCATCTTCAGAAGCTGACAAATCTCAACTGGCTCAATCTGGACAACACCCAGCTGAGCGACGCAGGTCTTGTCTATCTCAAGGGAATGAACCAATTGACCTTCCTGCACCTCGGCTCGACCGCCATCACCAATGACGGGCTCCCCGAATTAGCTGGCCTGAAATCACTAAAGGATCTTAAAATCACCAGAACAGCTGTGACTGAAGAAGGGGTCGAGAAGCTCAAGAAGGAACTTCCGAAGACTGAGATTCAGTTGAAGTACCTGGGCGACGGAGAGTAGTCCACTATCGCAGAACAAGCCGCCCGCAGAACAAGCCGCCTGAGACCACCATCCCAGGCGATCAGGTCGAATCAATCGCCTGAACAACTGTCCAAACTCTTAAAAACAACGAAAGCCCTGACATTGCATCAGGGCTTTTTTATTGGAACAGGAGCTCTCAAGTTTGAAATACAGCAACTCGAACCCCTGTCGTTGAATTGCATTCTTGTGCTTAAACAAGCAATTTTTCAGCTTGAGTAGACAATGGGCTTGGATCGCAAGCGACAGGCAAACGCTAACGCAAACAGTCCAGAAAGCAACAACAGAAAACTAGACGGCTCAGGGACAGTTTCAACCTGAAGTGTTGGAAACGGTACGGCATCGAGAGTTTCTTTCGATGCAAATGTCAAATTCGAGGACCCCGTGTTGCTGCGGGTCAAGATGAATGTCAGAAAATTATTGGAATCTGAATTCACGAAATCTCGAATTGCTGTGTTTGTGAAGGCAATACTGACCCCATCAGACAGTCCCGCAAACATGAACGAGCCAAGCAGTGGAGCTCGTAAGGTGTCCACCGCACTAGGACTCCCTACAAGATTAGCTGGTGCATTATTCCAAGTGATGGTTGACTCGCCCCAGCCCTCACCAACATCAAGGTCGTTCAATCCGTATAAATTGAATGTAACTGATCCTGCAAAGTTATCCGTCGGAGTCAGAAACAGAGTCGCATTCGTTACGCTGGAAATACTGGACAAATCGAATCGCAAATATGTTTTTCGCGATGTCGTTGTGTCATTCTGCATGGAAACGAATTCAGAAGATCCATAATTGGTATTGGCTTGCGATAGCCGAATCCTAGCATCAGCTCCGTTGGCCCCAGTGTCTGTTGTAACAGTAACCATCGACGCTTCGAGATTCGATGACACCAAAAACAACGATAAAATACAAAGAGAAATTTGCCTTTGAGAGATGAGTGACATGGATCAACCTTCAGGTTGCTTCGGCATTTACTAATGTCGAACATGTGAAGCGAAACGCTGCCTAGTACCATACAACGGGCCAACGTTTCACAATCTCTTTATAACACTTAAATCAAAAATCCGCTATCTGAGCAAAAAAATTATTAAAAAAATCTCGCCTCCCTCAGAGGACCATCAAGTAAATCCCATCCCATGGCAGGTTTCTCTTGCGAGGTCGCAATATTTTCAAAATAAATTGATTCCCAGTGATCGGACCATGTACAGCTGCAAAATTCCCACAGGCTACCTGGAAGTTTGAACGCGATTGATTCCACGTATTTGCTTGCTACAATAGAAGATTCGATCATCTTCGCGACGATTTTTAAGAATCAAGGAGTGCGAGTCCGTTGTTTACACCATCATCACCAGAGTCGGAACCAACGCCATTTTCAGCGATTGTTCCCCCTGAACAGCCACAAGATCATTCCGCATCGCACCTTTCTTCACCGCAGTTGCCTGAACAACCGGCACCGCAGCCGCCTGCTCAGCCAACGGTGCCGAGCTTTGATTTTGTCGGAGTTCTACGAGATTCGGCAACTCTTGGTCGTGAAGAGTTGCAACGCATGCTCTCTGCTGCCATCGGAGCAGGGGCGATTGATTTTCGAAAAGCAGTAGAACAAATCACCGAAGAGGCCAAGTCCAATCCGGGTCTGATTGTTCGTGCCGGAATCGGTCAGTTTTACATCGGAAACGCCACCATTGCGGAAGAGCTGTTAACCGGAACTAACGACGGGATTGGTCGCTACTATCTGGGACAGGCTCTTCTTTCTCAGGAACGGTACGAAGAAGCTGCGAAAGAATTCGAGCAAGCTGGAAAGCTTGGCTACAAACCAACAGAGAGCACACTCCGCCGTTCAGGTGCCATCCGACGCGCAGGACGACTCGAAGATGCTGAAGAACTGATCCGCAGCACCGGAGCAGATGGTGCGCGACTCGCAGAATACTCCTATCAAATGGGGTGTATCCTGTCAGATCGTGGAGACACGTTCGGAGCGATCGAATATTTCGAACGCGCCGTCGACATGGACCCGCATCACCAACGAGCTCTGTTTGCACTGGCTGTCCAGAACAGCCGCCACGGCGATGATGAAGAAGCGATTCAACTCTATGAACGCTGCCTCTCTCGCCCACCATACCTGCGTGGAGCATTGCTGAATCTGGGACTTCTCTACGAAGACAAAGAAAATTATTCGGCGGCACAATACTGCTTCGAACGAGTTCTCAAGTACGATCCGGGCAACGAGCGAGCTGTTCTGTACTTGAAGGACATCGAAGCCACGAGCGACATGTACTACGACGAAGAGTCGCTGAAAGAACAACAACGACTTGAGCAGCTACTGGCTCGACCTGTCACCGATTTCGAACTCTCAGTGAGAAGCCGCAACTGCCTGGCGACCATGGGGATCGATACGCTCGGCCAACTGACGGAAATCAGCGAACAGGAATTGCTCTCCGGAAAGAATTTTGGTGAAACTTCATTGATCGAAGTTCGTGAACTCATGGAGATTCACGGCCTGTCGATTGGTGAATATCTTCACGAAAAACAACGGGAACCATCATTCGACAACCGTGAGCTCACAGCAGAAGAGCAAGCTGCAGTTCAGCTTCCGATCAGTGATTTGAATCTCTCGGTTCGAAGCCGGAAGTGTATGGCTCGTTTGGGAATCACCACGATTGGCGAAGTTCTGATCCGTACGCCGGATGAGCTACTTTCAGCCAAGAACTTCGGGGTAACATCCCTGAACGAGATTCGAAACAAGCTTTCAGAAATGAACCTGAAGCTTCGAAACGACTAAGGTCATAAAATTGAAAACGGGGCCGAAATGGCCCCGTTTTTAGTTAATGATTTCGGTAACTTACGGTGAGAGTGACGACCGGAGGCAACGTTCTCATCCTGAACAGGTCAGTCCAGCTGATTGATTGTTTCACTTGTCTGCGTGCCTCGAAATCAACGTTTCTCTCAAACTATTAAGAATCTACGACTGGCATTCTGTTGGACCTGAATTGACACGTTTCTCGAAACATCCGGCAGGCTCGTTGACTTGCTTACCAAACGTGGCGAATTTTCAATTCAGCGATAGCCAAACAACTAGAACTGCGTGAGCACATGAGTAACGCATCGACGCTTGAGCTAATTCGAGACAAAGTCTCCAACGCGGAACGCCTCACCTTTGAGGACGGAATGTTCCTGGAAGAACATGTCGACCTGCTCACCCTCGGACAATTGGCACACCAAGTCCGTACGCGCATGCACGGAAACGTTGCGTATTACAATACCAACATCCACCTGAATCCAACCAACGTTTGTGTTTATCGCTGCAAGTTCTGTGCGTTCCGATCGGATCTGAAAGACGAGAAGTCCTACGTCTTTGACGAACCGATGATTCAAGAGCGAGTCCTGGAAGCCAAAGCGGCCGGAGCTACTGAAATCCATGTCGTGGGCGGATTGCATCACCAGAAAAAATTTGACTGGTACGTCGATGTCGTTCGCGTGATTCACGAAACCTGGCCAGAGATTCACATCAAGGCCTGGACGGGCGTGGAGATCAACTGGTTTGCCCACCTGACCAAGAAACCGTATCGCTGGATTCTTGAGCAACTCATTGATGCCGGCCTGGGAAGCTTGCCTGGGGGAGGAGCTGAAATTTTTGATGAGGGGGTTCGTTCTCAAATTTGTGAACACAAAGCCGATTCTCAAAGCTGGATTGATATTCATCGAACCGCACATGAACTCGGTTTGCGATCGAACGCGACAATGCTCTACGGACATGTTGAAGAGGCACGACACCGCATTGACCACCTCTGTCGATTGAGAGATCTTCAAGATCTCACCGGCGGGTTCCAAACGTTCATCCCATTGGCTTTCCATCCGGAAAATACCCGCATGGACAACATCATTAAGCCTTCTGGGAACATGGATCTACGGACGATCGCTATTTCGAGATTGATGCTCGATAACTTCGATCACATCAAAGCGTATTGGATCATGTTAGGCGAACAGACAGCACAGATCGCTTTGGGCTTTGGCGCGGACGATCTGGACGGAACAGTGGTTCATGAGCTGATTTATCACGATGCCGGTGCTGAAACCCCCGAAGGTTTAACAGTCAGTCAGCTTCATGAATTAATTCGGGAAGCTGGTTGTGAGCCAGTTGAGCGAGACACTCTCTATCGACGAGTGCATCGAGACGGAATGAACTGGTCCGTTGGCGAACCTGTTTTGATCTCCTGAAATCCGCTTCATCCACCAGAGTCAGGCCTGACCATGTCCTCGCGTGACCAGATTCTCAACAAGATTAAGAAGAACCTTCCTCAGGCGGTTCCGCTGCCTGACCACCAAGGTGACTGGATTCAGTACGAAGATCCAGTCTCGCAATTTATTGCAACGCTGGAATCCGTTGGTGGAAAAGGGCATGTCATCGCCAGCCTGGACGAAATCCCAACGATCCTGGGAGATTCCATTTCTGACGATGATCTCGTGGTCTCTTGTGTTCCCGGAGTTTTTGATGGTCGAATGGACCTCAGCACAATTTCGGATCCACACGATCTCAAGTCAGTTGACTTTGCGATTCTCCCCGGCCAGTTGATGGTCGCTGAGAACGGTTCTATTTGGGTCACGGACGAGAATGTCCCGTTGCGAATTCTCTTCTTTCTTTCGCAGCATTTGGCTCTTGTCGTTCCGAAGAGTGCGATAGTCCATAACATGCACGAGGCGTACGAGCAAATTGATCCCACGCTTCGAACGTTTGGAACATTCATCTCCGGTCCATCGAAAACAGCGGACATTGAGCAAGCCTTGGTAAAAGGGGCACATGGGGCACGCACATTAAACGTCTTTCTGGTTGAGGGACTCCCGGAATGACGGAGCAGCGCCAGCGAATTTACCTCGACAACGCAGCGACGAGTTTTCCGAAACCATCCCCTGTTTACGATGCGGTCAACGAGTACCAGACTGAACTTGGGGGAGCCGTGGGCCGTGGGGCCACTCAAGTCGGGGCTCGCATCCAAAGCCGAGTTGACCGCTGCCGAAACCGACTCGCAAAACTGCTCGATGTTGCCAGCCAACAACATCTGTTTTTCACGTTCAACGGAACGGATTCCCTCAATCTTGCGCTACACGGAATTCTGACTCCGGGGGATCATGTTGTCACGAGTTGCTGGGAACACAATTCTGTTTTGAGACCGCTGCATGAGCTATCTTCATCACGAAAAATCGCAACGACTTTTCTCGGTGGGAACGAGTTGGGTCAGATCGATTTGAAACAGCTGGAAGCTGCTCTCGCGAAGAAAACAAAGCTTGTCTGCATCACTCACGCCTCCAATGTGACCGGGATCATCCAACCAGTCAAACAGGTTGTTGAACTTGCCCATGCTGCGGGAGCTTACGTGTTGTTGGATGCCGCACAAACAGTTGGGCACCTTCCCGTTTCAATGCAGGAACTCAACGTTGATTTTCTGGCTTGTCCGGGGCACAAGGGCTTACTTGGGCCACTCGGAACTGGGCTTCTCGCAATTCGTCCCGGGCTCGAAGTGGAATTGCCTTCCTATCGACAAGGGGGAACAGGAACGACGAGCGAATCCGAATCGCAGCCGGAATCGCTGCCCGAGAAATATGAATCCGGCAACCATAACGCTCCAGGTCTTTTCGGTCTTGAAGCTGCGCTGGCCTGGCTGGAAAACGAAACAGTCGAAAAAATTCACCAGCAAGGGCTGGAATTAACGAAGCATTTCATTGAGGGGTTGCGAGCGCTGCCTTCGATTGAAACCTACTTCACTGACAGGTCTCCCAACCGAGTCAGTCTCGTCAGCTTGAATGCAGACAAATTAGAGCCGCAGGTTTTATGCTCTCTGCTCGATGAACACTTCGGCATTGAAACCCGGTCTGGTCTCCATTGTGCTCCTCGTGCTCATGCTGAAATCGGGACACTAACAAGAGGTGGAACGACTCGCTTCAGCTTCGGAGCATTCAACACGCCTGAACAAGTCGACATCACTCTCGAAGCGATCGGTCAGATCGTCGCATCTTTTTGAGAGCTGAGCAAGAACTGATCAGGCCACTTTCAATGCTTGACCTGCCCGTAAAGAACACGTTTCTTCAATTCTTTGCTGTTCGCCACGAGGCAGAACCTGTACTGCAATTTGAAAGATGATCTATCCTTTCATCATTTCAGCGAAACGCCGATCGACTTCTTCTTGGGTCAGATCTTCAATGTGCGTTGAAATAGACCATTGGTGACCGAATGGATCTTTGAGTGTCCCGGAGCGGTCTCCGTAAAACTGATCCTGCAAAGGGCGCACAACTTCGGCTCCTGCTGCGACCGCGCGGTTGAACACCTCATCGACGTTTTCAACATAAACCATCAGGTGCGTTGGTGATCCGCCGAAATGATTTGGTCCATGAGCTCCCATCTCTGGATGTTCATCTGCGAGCATCACAACTGAGTTCCCGATCTTGATCTCCGCATGGGCAACACTTCCGCCTGGTCCTTCGAGACGAAGATGCTCAGTCGCTTCGAACGTTTTTTGGTACCAGTCGATGGCTTCACTGGCTCCGCTGATGATCAGATAAGGAGTCACAGAATGGTAACCATCGGGAATCGGTTGAACAGCCATTGTCGCTCCTGACTTTTCAAGTGAAGTTGTCGAAGATGAAATGCGGGTCGATCACATGAATGGGCTCAAACCGGGTTTAAGCCCCAAGTGCTCATACCCACGACCGGTCACAATCCTCCCACGCGGAGTTCGTTGGATCAAGCCAGACCGTAATAAAAACGGTTCGATATCATCTTCCAATGTATCTGTGGGGATCGACATGCTATGAGCAATTGCCGAAAGCCCTGCTGGACCTCCCTGGAACACCGATACAACTGTCTCCAAGTAGCGCCGGTCCTGACGTTCAAGGCCGAGTGAATCAATCTCCAGCATCTCCATTGCGTGATGTGCAATCGCTGTGGTGATCTGACCGCTGGGATCTTTCAATGTCGCAAAGTCTCTGGTCCTCAACAAGATGTTGTTGGCCTTACGAGGTGTTCCCTGGCTTCGCCTCGCAACTTCTCCAGCAGCTTCATCTGTGAGAGACGTTTTCAGCTTGATCGCGTTTCGCTTGACGATTTCGATCAAATCTTCTGGTTCGTAGAAGTCGAGATGCTCTCGGTACACAAACCTGTCTCGCATGGGAGCGGTCAGCATTCCGGCTCGTGTTGTCGCCCCGATCACAGTGAATGGCTTCAACTGCATATTAATGGTGCGTGCGTTGAGCCCTTCGCCTAAAGCGATGTCGATCCGGAAATCCTCCATCGCTGGATAAAGAAATTCCTCGACCGCTGGTCGTAAGCGGTGGATCTCATCAATAAAGAGAACGGAACCATGCCCAGCATTTGTTAGATAAGGAAGTAAATCCTTAGGTGCATCCAGAGACGGCCCGGCAGCGATTTGATAATCGACACCGAGCTCCCTGGGTATGACTGTTGCTAAAGTTGTTTTTCCGATTCCGGGAGGACCGTCAAAGAGGATATGCCCAAGAGTATCGTTGCGTTTTTTTGTCGCATCGAGCATGACACGGACGCGCTCGACAACTTTCGATTGCCCAATGACATCACTCAGGCTTTGAGGGCGAAGACGCTCATCAATTTCCCGGGAATTCGGATCGAACTCACCGTGATTTAAAGACAAATCGTCGTTGTCACCTTGATCGCCGTTGCTGCTCTGGTCGTGATCGTTGTCGTCGCTGTCATCGTTGTCAAAGAAAGTTGTCTCTCTCGCCATCTGGCTCCCTCCATCATGCAGATGGCGCAACTGTAGCCAATAACTGATCGTCCGTCCACCGATTCCTCAGTTGCTTCCCTTGATTGAACTCAGGTTCCAATCATCTACCACCAGTTGATCCGGTGACTTGAGCAATCCCTCCAATGTGGAAGTTCAATGCTTGCCGTCAGAATCAATTTGGTGAACTCATTCAGCTTCAAAGTTGAGTTCCGATATCAAACGGGAAAGCAGATTCACTGGTATTCATTAACTTTTTCGTGCCTGGGCTGATCATTTTTACAATTCCGTTGCCGGTTCAGCTCGGGCAGATCACGTTCACGCCTTCGAATAAAGCTTTAATTTTGTGGGTGACGTAGTGGAATGAGGAAGCTTGTAGAGCGATGAATTGTGCCCCGACAGACCGACCTCAAGACAACTCTCCGGACAACAATTTCCTCTTACGCATGCACAATCGTTCCGATTTTCTTCCCTTTGATTGCCCGCAGGATATTTCCTGGAACACCGAAGTTGAAGACATGAATTGGAATTTTATGCTCCATGCAATGATGAATTGCCTGTGCGTCCATCACTTGCAGATTTTGTTTCAGAACGTCCTGAAAAGAGATATCGGTGTACCGGACGGCATGTGAATTCTTCTCTGGATCTTCAGAGTAGACACCATCAACTTTCGTAGCTTTCAATAAAACATCTGCGCCAAGTTCGCGAGCACGCAGGGCTGCGGCTGTGTCGGTCGTCACGAATGGGCTTCCCGTCCCGGCTGCGAGAATGACCACGCGTCCTTTTTCCAGGTGACGAATACAACGTCTACGGATGAACGGCTCGGCGACTCCTTCCATGCGGATGGCAGATTGTACACGCGTCGGGACACCTTCGTTTTCGAGTGCATCCTGCAAAGCTAGCGCATTAATCACAGTTGCCAACATGCCCATATAGTGGGCTGTCGAGGGGTGAATCGCTGCACTGACTGCGGAAAACTGTTTCCCGCGCAAGATGTTCCCCCCGCCGCACACAATGGCGAGTTCAACACCTGTCTCGACAATGTCTTTGATCTGCTGTGAAATCTGCGCGACTTCTGTCATGCTGATACCGCTTTCGCGTTCACGGCAGAAGCTCTCACCACTGAGTTTCAGAATCACACGTTTGTACTTGCTCGCTTCAGACATCGATATTGCTTTGTCCTTTGAAATGAAAAACAGCGAGTGAGAACACTCGCTGTTGATGAACGGTCAACGGGATAGCCATTGTATCAGACTCAAATTAAGAATGGCTACTTTAAGAAGCTGAAGAGCCCACTCTTTTTCGTTTCCGACTTGGGAACTTCCCCGCCATTTGCGTTTGATGCATCAATTTTCAGAGCTAACTGCTGAATGGCGCGTGTGATTTTTGCTTTCGGGAATTCTGTCACTAACGGAACTCCATTATTTCGAGATTCGATCACTGGCGAGTATTCGTTGGGAATTTGCCAGAAGACCTCGCGTCCGATGGTATCGAGTGCCTTATTCAACGAGATTTGAGCATCTCCGAGACCGACTCGATTCACTATGACCTTCACTTTGTCGTTGAGTTCACGCTCTTCCAAAAACTGATTGATCCGAACGACATTCCGCAAACAGGGAAGGTCGAGTTGTGTCACAAACAGAATTTGGTCAGAGACCTCCAACGCTGCAAGATCAAGCGGTGTAAACGATTTCGTGAGGTCGATAATCAAATGTGTAAATGTCGCTTTCAGCAATGCAATCACACGCTGAAGCTCTTCCGGGGTCATCGGAGCGGTTTCTTCCATGTGAACTGGACGCGGAAGTAAAAATGCTCCACTTGCGTGCTGAGTCAGCGAACGTTTCAACATCGAGTAATCGAGTCGGTTCACATTTTCAGCCACGTCCTGGATCGTGTAGTCAGGAATGATGTCCAGCCAAACATCAGCGTCGCCCAACGACAAATCGAGATCCATGATGGCCACACTGTTGGACTCGTTGGCAGCCAGCGCACATCCGAGATTCACCCCCAGCGACGTACAGCCAACCCCTCCGCTGGCTCCAATGAGTGTCATCACCGTCGAGCTTTTTGACTTCCCGTCTTTTCCGCCACTGATGTTTCGAATTCGATCCAGAGCGGCCATGAAGTCATCGAGGTTCAATGGAGCACTCAGAAATTCTTTTGCACCATTCCGCATCGCCTGCAAAATGAGCGCCCCCTCCTGAGATTTACTCACGACCAGGATTTGACACTCCGGCGATTCACGATGCACTTCTGCGATAACTGCCAACCCGCGCTGCTGATCTCCGTCGAGAGTAATCAAGGCGATATCGGGTTGCGTTTGCGTGATGATGTCAGTGAAAAACTCATACCGCGCACATTCAGCTTCGAGCCATACGGAATCAATCCCAAGTAGAAGGTTCTTGATCGAATTCCGCGACTGATCTTGCGGATCGACCATCGCCAATCTAACAACATTGTTCATTATCGAACTCCCTGGAACATTTTCATGTTCGCCGTGCTTGTCAAAGCGGGTCCTGTGATTTTAGAGGTCGCTTCACAAGATATAACAGACTCACCGTTTCATGAGACACTCAGGTCAGCCAATCAGCGACTGACCTGAGTGGATCTGATTTTCTGCCCACAGTTGGAATTCTACTTTCCGAACCAGGAACCGGAGCGAGTTGACTTCTTAGGAGAAGTCGCTTCCTGATTACCTTTGGACATCGACGGTTCTATCAACCCAAGCTGGTTCGCTGATGAGGTTGATGCCTCCTCAGCTTTCACTTGGTCCTCAGGGAGTGCTCCTTGTTGATCACTTGTTCGATCAACCTTTGTTGAAAAGTTGTACTCCGCTGGTTTCACTGCCTGTTTTTGACCATCGTTGCCACTGACCGTTTGAACCTGGCTGGAACGATTCCCGTTCTGAGCAGATTCAATGATCGCGTTTGGAGGCAATTGTGGCGGAAGTTGTGATGGATAGCCAGGATGAATCAGTTGATCCTGACAAGGTCCGAAAGGCTCACACTCAGGTCCGTAAAGTGGAACTTCAAGAAGACCATCGATGTACAGCTCTCTGTCGACAGGAGTATCAGTATGCAATCCAGGACCACCAGAAGGGACCTGTTCTGGAGACATCGGAGCGACCATCTGTGGAGTGACTAGAATCAAGAGTTCAGTTTCACCCTCAGTGAAGGTCTTACGACTAAAGGCTGCACCGATCCATGGGAGTTCACCGAGGAACGGAATTTTCTGTGTGTCGCCAGTTCGAACTGTGGAGATCAAACCACCGATCATTAATGTTTCACCAAACCGCATCTCAACTTGCGTATTGACACGTCGGACAGTGATACCGGGAACAACGAATCCATCGACGCTCACAGCGTTACTAACGTCTCGGGCACTCACTTCAGGAGCAATGTCGAGCCTCAAGCGTCCATTCCCCAAAACGATCGGGACAGCTTCCATGCGAACACCGAACTCTCTCCACTCAATACTTGTGGCTCCGACACCTTGTGGGACAAGTACTGGGAATTCACCCCCGGAAAGCATTGAAGCGGGGCGTCCGCTGGTTGTTACTAAAACAGGTTCCGCCAGGACTTTCGCCAATGCTTCAGATTGGAGTGCTTTCAAGAAACCAGTGAAGAGATCTCTGTTCCCAGTGATTGCGAAGGCGAGTTCAGACCCTTTCGGTGTCAATGCAGCATCTGGCGGTCCTCCACCTGAAAAAGGTGTCGTTAGACTTGCGAGTGGAGCAACTCCACCAGGAGTACTCACAACTGCATAATTTTGTCCAAGAGCAAGAAAGTTAAATCCAAGCTCACGAATCTTCGAGCGTTGGACTTCCATGATTTTGACTTGCAACTGAACCTGACTGACTCCGCCAACATTCATCTGGCTATGAACACTCGGGTAGAACTGTTCAGCAACATCAATGATTTGTGGAATCTGCGTTGGGTCAGTTACCCAGCCTCGCAGGACGACTCCATCACGAAGTCCAACAACATCAATTGCTGTTCCAGGAAAAAGACGTTCCAGGTAGGCCTGGAGTTCGCGTGTATCTGGTTCGACAAAGAATTCGACGGTATAGACCGAATCGAACTCGTCGATCATTTTCAGAGATGTCACACCCGGGCTATCAGCATGAACCCGAATACGATATGGCGAGAGTGCATTGACAGAGATTGTTTGAGAGTTAAACCCATCAACAATTTTTATCCGATTTGCCATTTCCAGGACTCGCGAATCAAGATTTACCATCTTGATCGTGGTCTCCGGCGTGAGAACTTGGAAAATCTTTTCCCCAGGTTTCACCGACTCGGTAGCCGTTTCTTCGGGCTGAGCAGACAATGGTGTAGTCATCAGAATGCAGGCAACGAGCGTTGCGCAGAGACGATTCATGTGACCGCGACGTTTGACGAGATTGGGCATCCTTGCACCTCAGGATCTGAGCCGGACAAATGTCGAAGCAGTTCCTCAATGAACTACTTCGCCATGTTCGGCAATATTCATCCAAGTTGAGTCCCGCAAGCGAGAATTCGCTGACGAAACGTGGACATCAATGTCCGGTAAGGGGAGTTCACGCTCACTGTGGATTTGTGAATTCACTCCAATAAAGAGCAATCCCCTCACAAATCGAGAGAGCCATCAACTCCATAAACAGAGTAGTGTTCTCAAATTACGAAATGTCGGTTGCCCGATCTTCATGACGTCTCCGAAAACCGACATGACCGAGAGTCTCTCAATGTTTGAGAGACTCTGAAGATCAAGTTTTCGGAACAGTCTTTAGCCACCTCCGAGGAGTGATCGCACAGTATCGGCGATAGGATTTTTCCCATCTTTCTGTGCGGTCTCTTCTTTGATCGCTTCTTCTTCTATTTCAAACGAGTGAGGAGTCGGTGAGTTCCCGTTGTAAACATGAAGTGTCCACTGCGGTTTCTCAGCTTCCACAACCTCCTGTACTGGTTCAATCGCAACTGGTTCTGGTTCTGGAACTGCTGCTTGCTGAACTAATGCAATGGCAGTTTCAGGTTCTGGAGTCGTCAGCTTAGTCTCTGGCTCGTCCATGTCTCGAAATTCACTGTCAAACCGTTGGCTGTAGAGTGGTTGGCGATCATTAATTCCAATTGTGCCTTCCAACTCTTCAAGCAATTCCTCATCAATATCTCTAATTTGTACTAGCTCGTCATCAAGTTTGTGCCGCCAGGATAAGCTGAGATTTCCCTTGCTCTCTGCCAGTTTGACGTAGTTCACTTGTTCAGGCATCAACAACAATGATACGAAACTCGTACGTCCGGTTTTGTCTTCACTGTTAATTCTGTCTGAAGTTGTTGCGTTTGTCGCAAAGACTTCAACATACTCCAGGAGTGTTTTCGTTTTGGTTGAGCTGCCACGAAGTCCTGTTCGGGACTGATAAGTGACCAGCACATCCACACGGTCTCCAGGGGAGACCAAATTACTTTGTGTATTTGTTTCCGTAACAGGAATCGTGATCACTCGCATTCCTTTTGTGATTTTGACAGAGTTCCCGGTTCCGCCAGGTTCAGTCAATTTGGAAAAAGTGATCAAGTCCCCTGCAAAGAGTGGAACTCTCGCTCCACGGTCGGCATATTGCTCTTCTGTCAAAATCAATTCTTCCTCGGCAGGAAGATTCTCAACTGGGATGTCACGAAAAGTGACTCTTTCAGGCGTGAGTACCGAGCCTGTTTCAATGTTCTCCATTGCAACTAAAACTTTTTTCGTTTCAACCGCTACAATGGCCTTACGACTTTTCATGGCTTGTTGGACACCAAGCATGGCGACCAATCCACAGCCTCCTGCAACAACGAGTAGTATGAGGGTCTTGGGTTTCATTTCGGAGATCTCCGATTTGGGGCAGGTATCCCACAACCGGAGTCCGCACGTCATTGTGTGAATCGGCTGATGATGACAGTCTGCTTCAATCTATGAGGGTTATAAGGTTTGATTTGGTAGTAGGGATTTGCATATCGCCATGCAAAGTCACCCCATCTCTCCCAGACTTCCATTCCAGGACGGCAAAAAGGCCAACAAACAAGAGTTGGCCTTTCAAACGTGTTCCTAGTAAATCATTCCAGCGTAGAGGAAGTAACCAATTGAACCGATGCAGATCGGGATTCCGTACGGCAGGAGAAACATCCGCGGTTTTCGCTCAGCAGCGATTGCGGAGAGTTTTCGAGGATCTTTAATTGTCATCCATTCCGCAGCGATCAGAAGAAACTGACCATAATGCTTGTCCCAAGCTTTTCGGGAAAGAACCATGATGATTGCCATGACAGCCCCAACAACCACTGTCGCGACAAATGCCCACCAAGTGACGGCGGCGCCCAGCCAGGCTCCGATTCCAGCCATCAGTTTGACATCACCGGCTCCCATTCCTCCAACTGCATAAAGAGGCAGAAGGGTCAGAAGCCCAACAGTCATTCCCCAAAGACCATCGCCTAAACCTTGGAGTCCACCGACCCAAGTGCTGTAGACGAGACCAGAAAGAACCATCGGGAAGGTTATCCAGTTCGGAACTCGAAGTTCCTTGCCGTCAATGTACGCGGCAACGATCAATACAATACAAACGAATTTGACGTGCCAATTATCAAGAAGAATTGTTTCCCAGTCCATTATTGCTGGCCTTTCACGAGTTTGAGGGGTGTATAGCTGGACAGCGCCACTTTGTGTGAATGGGTGAAATAAATATTTTTGCAGGCAGAATTCGCTGTAATCGCAACACAATCAGGCATGTCGAAACCGTGCCAGTCGCAATCCATTTTCCAAATGTTTTACAGTCGAATCACTGCGAAAAGTGATGCTGTCTTAACGAGAACTGATCTGAAAGGCTGAATGAGGCGGCTCAATTGCTGAGAAAACCGTTCATCGCAGCTGCTGTCAAATCGGAACTTAGGTTCTTCCGCCAAGTCCAATCGTCTGAATAAGAAAGGTCACCATGCCCATTACAATCACGGGAAGGAATTCGAAGAGCGGAAGAGTTCCGAAATCAATCCAAATGGGAATCATGATCCAATCCAGTGGGAGTCAGTCGACGAGATGTTGTCTGTTTAAGTAATCCGAAAACCTGAAATCTGTCTCTCTTACTGGAGTAAGTTTTTCAGCCTGTCGGTTTTCAGAGAAATTTCAAGTACGTTCAGTGCGTAGAGGATAGACAGGTAACCGCCCGGCCAGATGCAGTTCCGACCGGGCGGCCAACCCTGTATCAATCTGATGATCAAGCGATCATCAACTCTTTTATGTGAGTTGATCCTTGATTTGGTTGAATTTTGCCGATGCGTTTGTACCGACGGCACGGATTGCTGTTAGACAGACAATCACGATCAGAGCAAGCATGACTGCATATTCAACTGCAGTTGGGCCGTCTTCTGAAACCAAGAATGTCTTCACGCTTTGAGCCAAGTTAGTCATCTTTTGTCCTCTCTCAGTGGTTTCGACCGAGCTCTCACGTTCGGTCGATATTGGCAGGATCCGCCCGACCTCGAACTCCCGAGGGTCTGTCAGCAAATCCAATTTCCCTTGTTAATTGCCTCGGGAGAGACATATGACGTTGATAAAACTGACTTTATCAATCCCGAAGACAACCAAACCTAGGTCAGAAAACCGGGCACGCAAATTTTACTTAAATAAATTTCTATTTTTTTTTGCACCAAACGAACCTGGGAGGTGCGACAGCGGAGAGAAATCATCGAAAACCGCATGATTTTCCTCACCGTAGTAAGTTCGTGAGAGATCAAGAAAGAAGACCGAGCAGCCCCTAGAGCAGTTTGCTCTACCGTTTGCCCGTGAAGAACTTATTTCTCTAGAACTGATCCTGAAACTTGAAATTGCTCTCTCAAACGTTGAGGAAAGTGGCTATTCCAGAGGTTTTCGGACTGGTTCTAGCTAGAATGCTGTTCTCCACGAGGCAGAACCTGCAAACCAATTCGAAAGATGCTCTATATTCTGCTGATGCGAAGCGTTTTCTACGTGCTCTTGAGCCATTTCAAACTCTTATCGTGGCCGAAAAATCACGTTAATGGCTTCTTAGTCCGACCTCAACAAGGCAGCTCAGGAGGCCCGACTTTGAAATTTCCTCCATTGAATCGAGCAGGCTCCCCACCCTGTGTACGTGCAGAATGCGCTTGACGACGAATATTGCTCGTCGTCAAGAGGCAGAACATGACCACCACCTTGAAAAATGCGGTGGTGAAACAAGAGAGACGCATACTGCCGCGTAAATTGTCCGCTTCCTTCCATGGAAAGCACCTCTGGACAAATCGCTCCGGACAAGGTGTCGCCGAGCGCCTCTAAGAAAAAAGGCCCGCCGATTCACTATGAAACAGGCGGGCCTTCACTGATCGTTAATCAATTTCGCTACAGAATTGAGTTTTTCAAAAAGAATATCCGAGAACTGCGTCGTGAATCAGTAATCTTCTATGTCCCGATTCTTCACGGGCGTGAAAGGACATAGGTACTCTATTTCACGGGTTTCTCTTCTCCGGTTTTCTGGTTACGAATGAACGGCTCCCGTGTCTGCTCGCCTTGGGCATCTTTGATTTCTCGCACCCAGATGTTTCGGAAACGGACAGGATTTCCGTGGTCCTGAATTCGAAACGGAAGTCGTTCCGCATGTTTGTTGTATGAAGGTGGACGATTAAAAGGAGTGTCTCCTTTCAGTTCAAAATGATTGAGAATTAACACACCATTGTGCAACGCAGTGATGTAAGCCGGAGATTTCAACGAACCATCATCATTAAATCTGGGGGCCGTCCAGATAATATCATAAACGTTCCATTCCCCAGGCGCGACGGTTGCGTTCACTTGTGGAGGAGTCTGCTTGTAAATTGCTCCAGCTTGACCATCAAAGTAGGTTTTGTTCTCAAAGGAATCGAGAATCTGAATTTCATAAGTGTCCATAAAGAACACTCCACTATTTCCACGACCTTGACCGGTTCCTTTCGCAGGCGTTGGAGCCGACCACTCGATGTGAAGCTGGCAATCTCCGAATGATTCCTTACTGACAATGTTGCCTTTTCCGGAGACCATCGCTCCGTCAACAATTTTCCAATTTTCGGCATTGTCCCAGGCAGAAACATCTTTCCCGTTGAATAACACGACGGCGTCAGACGGAACTCCATTCTCATCAAGAGTGACACGTTTGGGTTCTTCCCAAGTGATCCCGTTAAGGTACTCATCAGCGTGAACGATTGAGCATGATGTGAACGCCAATATGACGAAGTAATAACGATGAAGATTCACAGATCCCTCCTTAGGATTGGTAGGTTTGGTGGAAATTGCAGATTGACCGAAGCAAGCAATGATACACATTGACTTCAAGCTTCAAGTGTAATCCATGACAAGAGAAGTTGCGCTTCTGCAAGCAGAAATGCTCTGACAGACTCGCCGGCAGACTCGCTGGCAGACTGTCAGAGCTTGTCTCGCAGTCGGTGACCATCCTCCAGTCCCACAGAACATCTCTCTGAGCGAGATCTTTGAACATCAACATCATTAACTGCATCAGATCGCGTTTGAGAACACGCCCAACATGAACCTCGACGTTATGCCGAGGTGACTCAATGTAAAGCTGTTGCGAACATTTGCCGAAATCATTTTCACTTCGACTTTGCAGCAGCTTGAATCCAGTTTCGAATCAAGCTGGCAGCTTCTTCTTTCTCGCCGGCGCCACGATCAATGAGACTCAGGTCTTGTGCTTGAACAAGTTGGCGGACGAGAAGATCTTGATCGCTGTCTGCTGCGTCTGGATCGAGGACTGCAGGATGAACGACAACACAGTCCCAGGTCGGCGGCCCGAAATTCAGTGACAGATTCATGATCCAGGCATACGAGTTAATAAAGGCTTCGTCAGACTCAGCGGATGCTGATTTTGGGACCGCAATCACAACGAGGTCAGGCTTCATTTTTCGAACCCGACCTCGCGCATCGTTTTCGATCTCAGCGAGCGTCATCCCGTCGACCTCCCAGGTCTCTATCTCAACGTCAGTTCCAGCAGCAATTTCATTCAGAGCCGGACCGATCAACTCAGCAACCGGAGCCATTGCAAGGACTCGAATCGGCTGCTTTGTCTTGAGTCGCTCAACTGTATGCCTCAGCGGTGCAGTCGGTGGTGGGACATCATCGAGAGAAACTCGGAGTCCAGTTATCGATTGAGTCAAAGCAGTTGCCATTTTTTTGTGACCTGCCATATTCGGGTGGATCGCATCACTCATCAGCATCTGCCAGCCGAAGTCAGAATTCCTTCGCAATGCTGCAAGTTCTCGATAGCAATCAGCAAGTGGAACGTTGAGTTCTTTGGCAACTGCCCGAACAACATCGCAATACTGAATGAGTTTGTCAGTGGGTCTCCCAGCGGAATCTGTGACAGCATTGGGAGTCGCCAAAATGACTTCAGCTCCTACCTCTCGGCACTTCTTAACAATCTCTTTAAGATTTGCTTCATACTCCTGCAGCGGAACGCGAGTCATGTCATTGAGTCCGAACATCACTGTGACAAGATCAGGCTTGTGGCTGAGAACATCGCGATCAATCCTTGCGAGAGCATTGACGGTCGTATGCCCACTGATCCCGGCGTTGATCATCTCAACATTTGAGTCAGGAGAGATTCGGTTCAAAGCGATCCCCAACATGTCGGTATAGGCTCGGCGGCTTCCCGTGTGGTAATACACACCGGTTACACTGTCGCCAAAGCAAATGACTCGAACCGGTTCGCCGCTGAGGATTTTCTTGCGTGTCTTGACCACCGGTCCAAATGCTTGCCGAAGAACTGGAAGTGCTTCCTGTGCAATTTCTGCATGCCCCATCGGATTTGGATGGCACCCATCGGTTGTCCAGTCTTTCAGCTGAGCCCCCTTCTCTTTCGCGACCGTCCACGCTTGAAAGTGATCAACAAGAGGAACGCGCCACGCCTGAGCGACTTCTCGGCAAGCCTGCATGTATGGAGTCAGTCTGACATTTGGATGTTCTCCGACACCGTTCGCGTAGGAACCGTCTGCCCATCGCGGTTCGGTCATCAACACGGGAGTGATCCCTCGTTCAAGCAGCCTGGAGACGATTTGATTCAGGTTTTCGCTGTATGCTTCGACTGAAATCCGGCTTTCCGTTTTTCCCTTATCCACATAACTATCGTTCGTGCCATACATCACGGTAACGTAATCTGGCTTCAAGTCGATGACATTATCCAGCCGCTTCAAGGCTTGATCCGTTCGTTCACCGCCGATACCAACGTTGAACACCTTGGCTGGAGTTCCCTCTGTGTTCAATTTCGATTCCAAGAGAGATGCAAATGTCTGCTCCGCTGTGACTCCGCTACGAACTCCTTTGGTGATTGAATCTCCCAAAGTCACGATCCGTACAACGGGCTGCTCTGGAGAGAGTTTTGACTCCACCGTGAAGAGTGCCTCAGCCATCAACCGTCCGACTTCGAGCGTCCCTTTGGAATCGAAATGAGCACTGTTTGCGATGGTTGCACGAGAGGTGTCAACGTACACCGCACGGGGATCGGCGGCAGCCATACTCTGTTGCTGTGCAACAATTTCTGGCATAAATTCTTTTGTTCCGTTGCCGAACTTTGTATTGACCGCCACCAACGCTATGAGCTGTGGCGCGTTCAATTCAGCTCGCAGCGACTGAACCATCTCGCCAAGCGTGCGAGCATACTTCGGTGCGTCATTGGCATTCGCATCACTTTCCCCCTGAATCCAGGCGAAGGCTCGCGGACGAAGGGTGATTCCCTGCTCTTTCGCTGCTGCGATGGCTGCCTGAGTTTCTGAGATCAACGCCTGATAACATTGACCATGGTCCCCGGGGTCGGTGTGGCTCCAGTCTCTTTGCAGGTTGGTTCCGCTGAACGCGACCTTGATGACCGCAAACGTTTTTTTCTCCTGCTGATAGATTGTTCTCGCAAGTCCAATTTCTGGACCGAAGCCTCCTTCAGCCTGAGCAAAGTTTCCGTACTGTCGCCCTTCTTTCGGAAGCTTTGGATTCCCAAGTGGCTGCGGTTGCAGGTGCGTCCACTTTTGGCTGCTTACGGAGTCGTGTTCATCCGGCGGCGGATCACCAGTTCGCCACCAGAATCGTATCTCCTTATCGACTTCACTCGCAGGGAGTTCACTCGGCTTCGCATCGTACCCCACAGCATTCGACTGCCCTGCAACGATGACCAAATCCATCTGCGTCTCTTCAGCAGCCACTGAAAGGCCCGTTAGCATCAACGCATAGCAGGAAAGAAATCTCAAGGAGCGATGCATCAGTGTTCCTCAGTTAAAATTTTTGAACTGATCCCGAAACTTGAATTCCCTCTCTCGAACGTTGAGAAAAGCGTCGGTTCCAGAAGTTTACGGACTCGTTCTAAATCAAATTCAATATTGGTCTTTACGTTCAGTCTCGTAGCGAGCACTCTATGACGTCATAAAAGTGCCCTTCACGGGGACGACAAGCGTTGAAAAGAAACGATGCAGGAAGTCTCCGTCAATCGAAAATTGTGTTGAGATCGTCCTACAGTCGACTCGTTATTGCAAACCAGGTGTTCTGAAGATACCGGAGCAACCGCTTCTGTATCAATGCCCTTGAATTTTCAAAGCTCTTGCTCCAGCCATCTTCTGAAGTCGAGAGTGAAAAGAGTTGCTCTTTTCGAGTCAGTGAATCAAAACTGGAGATTGTACAGCAGGCGATGAGCGATCATACTCTTTCACAGTATTGTTCACAGTAATGAAAATGCGACGTTGAAAATGTGGTGAGCCAAATCCAATCCAGATGTGAGGTTCGACAGTGTTTGAATTCGAAAAAGAGTCTTACGACAAAGATGGTTTTGTTGTCATTCACAAGTTCTTGGATAAACCTGAACTCGAAGAACTTCAAAACAACCTAGAGAGGTATGTTCATGAAGTGGTTCCGACGCTCCCCTCAACAGATGCGTTCTATGAAGATGCCTCGCGACCAGAAACACTCAAGCAACTCCAGCGAATGGGAGTTGACCCCTTCTTTCTGGACTATGTGAACCGTCAGAAGTGGAAAGGTCTTGCAAAGGCTTTAGTTGGCGAAGAAGCAACTTCTAAGCAACCTGAATGGTTCAACAAACCGCCCAGCACAAATCATGTCACACCTCCGCATCAGGATAATTACTACTTCTGCCTGAAACCCGCGAACGTCGTGACACTCTGGCTGGCGCTTGACGAGGTCGATGCTGAAAACGGATGCTTAAGATATGTTCGCGGATCGCATCAGGGTGGGTTTCGGCCACATGCAAAATCTAAAATCCTCGGGTTCTCACAAGGGATCACGAACTATTCCCCGGAAGATTTCACATCGGAAGTCGCAATCCCTCTGCAACCGGGCGACCTGGTTGCACACCACGGAATGACGATCCACCGTGCCGATGCCAACATGTCGACAACTCGCCACCGTCGCTCATTTGCAATGGTCTACCAAGGTGTCTCCTGTGAGCGGGACGAAGCTGCCTTTAATCGCTATCAGGAATCTGCACGAGCTCAGCATGCAGAACTGACAGCGACTTGATCCAAAGCGTGCAGATGTCCCATTCTTTATTTCTATTCAGGCGTCCGAACACTTGAAGTGTCCGACTAAAAGTATTGCTTTCACAATATGACTTCATCACTGAATTTGACTGAACAGGAAAACAATCCGTATGTTTGGGCCACGATTGGCGAAGCGGACCTTGAACTCTTCGACAAGCACTTGAAAGATTTTGTTCCGCAAAACTCTTTTGATGCACATGCTCACTTATGGCAAGTCGCCGACCTGGGAACACCAACTCCGTCACTGGCAGCTGCCGGTCCCGCCGAAGTGACACGTGCGGTCTATGACGATCGACTCTCGCAGTGGATGCCCGATCGTTGCCCGAGTGGTGGATTGTTCTTCCCGTTTCCAACACGAAAGCTTGATGTCGATTCCGCCAATCGTTTCATGGCGGAGCAAATGCAAGGGGACCCGAATTCGCGCGGATTAATGATTTTGACGCCCACACAAAATCGTGAACAGGTTGAACAGCAAGTGCTGGACGATCACTTTGTTGGCTTTAAGGTTTATCACCTGTTTGCAGAACGAGAAGAGACACTCTTCGCACAATGTGAAGAGTACATTCCAGAATGGGGATGGGAACTCGCTGAGAAACATGGTCTCGTGATCATGCTGCACATGGTTTTGCCGAAAGCCTTAGCAGAACTGGAGAATCAGGTTTACATTCGTGAGCATTGCGAAAAGTATCCCAATGCCAGGTTGATTCTCGCCCATGCTGCGAGAGGTTTTTGCGGACGCCACACTGTTGAAGGAATTGCGTCGCTGCGAGGACTGGACAATGTCTACTTTGACACGTCTGCTGTCTGTGAACCTGAAGCATTCGAGGCAATCTTGAAAACATTCGGCCCGACTCGACTTCTCTTCGGTGCCGATTTTTGTGTCACCGAAATGCGGAGCCGCTGCGTGAATCTCGCTGATGGTTTTTTGTGGCTGGATGAAATTCGCCCAAACTTTGAGCGATCACGGTTTGCAAAACCAACGCTGCTCGGGCTGGAATCACTCCTGGCACTTAAACAGGCTTGTCGAAATCAATTCCTCAACGACGAAGATGTGGAACAAGTTTTCTGCCATGCCGCACGGCGTCTACTCGACATCCCCTTGACCAAAGAACTCCCCAATGTTCAGGAAGCTTACAAACAGGCGAAGGAGATCATTCCGGGAGGAACTCAGCTGCTCAGCAAACGCCCGGAAATGTTTGCGCCTGACCAATGGCCGGCTTATTATCGAGAGGCTCACGGCTGCGAAGTGATTGACATCGAGGGGAATCGCTTTATCGATATGAGCCTCGGAGGAATTCTCTCCACAATCCTGGGCTATAGTGATCCTGACGTGAATGCAGCGGTCATCCGGCGAGTTAGTTTGGGGTCGATGTCGACGCTTCAGACTGACGACGAAGTCAAACTCGCGCAGCGGCTACTCGATATTCATCCATGGGCGCAAAATGCTCGATTCACTCGTTCTGGCGGAGAGACGATGGCGGTTGCGGTTCGTATCGCACGAGCTTCAACTCAACGAGACCATGTCGCGATTTGCGGGTATCATGGCTGGCATGACTGGTATCTCTCAGCGAACCTGGCAGAGCCAACAACAGATGGAAGTGCATCCCAACTCGATGGGCATCTCCTCCCAGGTCTTGAGCCTCGGGGAGTTCCTGCCGGGCTTGCCGGAACTGCTCACACATTTCACTACAACCGGCTTGATGAGCTGGACGCCATTATAAAAAAACATGGCGACAAGCTGGCAGCGATTGTCATGGAACCAACGCGTCAAACTGATCCCGATCCCGGTTTTCTGGAAGGAGTCCGAGAGCGGTGCAATCGCAATGGTGCTCGACTGGTCTTCGATGAAATTTCTATCGGCTGGAGATTGTGCCTAGGTGGAGCTCACTTAAAGTTTGGAGTCGAACCGGACCTTGCTGTGTTTGCGAAAGCACTCGGAAACGGCTTTCCCATCGGAGCTGTTATCGGAACAAAAGAGACAATGCAGGCTGCTCAAAACTCGTTTATCTCCAGCACATTCTGGACTGAGGGTGTCGGCCCAGCGGCTGCTCTGGCCTGTGTTCAGAAGATGCAAGAGTGCAATGTCCCCGAGCATCTTCGCAAGATCGGCTCCTTGGTCATGAACGGGTGGGAGGAACTCGGCAGGAAGCATCGACTCCCTGTCAAGCCAGCTGGTCGCCCGGAAGGAGCCTTACTGACATTCACCCACCCTCAGGCGGCAGCTATCACGACGTTAATGACCGCTGAGATGCTCAAAAAAGGCTTCCTTGCTGGTGGCGCTTTCAACGCGATGCTCGCTCACGAAACACGTCACGTTGAAAGCTACCTGGACGCTCTGGATGAAGTCTTTGCAACTCTCGCAGAAGCCATCTCTACCAATACAATCGAAAAGCGAATCGGCGGTCCAATCAAGCACACCGGATTTTCGCGACTGACTTGAAGTCGTTTGCGTTAACCTGTGTCCGATAAGAACGTATTTCACCAGTGAGATGTCGTCCAATCGTAGCCCGGAACCTTTGTCCCGGACGAGGCAGACGGGACAATGGTCCCGTGCTACAGGTACAGGTGCAGGTACTGAGTCTTCGTGTTCGGTTTGCAGTTTCTTTAGTACCGCTTGCTTTAACCTGTGTTCGTGAAGACTCGACCGAACTACTTCTTGACTTCGAACACGACCAGCACGGGACGATGATCAGAAGCGACCGGCTCATCGAGGACTTCCGAAGAGAGCATCTTCAGTTGGCTTCCGCGTGAGAAGACATAGTCAATTCGAACTCTCGGTTTGTTGGCAGGTGCTGTGAATGTCGCATCGGCATCGATCGCATTCTTCCAGTGCTTTTCCAAAATGTTGATCGGTTCCGAGCCTGGCTGAGCGTTCATATCCCCGGCGAGAATGGTGGGCATTGTATCATCAACGAAGTATTGGTTGATGGCTTTCGCCTCTGCAACGCGGTCTTCGGGGACGTTGTGCTGGAAGTGCGTGCTGATGAACTTCAATGAAGACCCGTTGGGAAGCGTGACAGTCGTTGCGATTGCAGCGCGGGGGTAAGTGGTCAGCTCTTCGGTACTTTCTGTGTATGGCAACGGTTGGATGTGAACATCAGTAATCGGGAGGTGTGTGAGCACAGCGTTGCCGAAAAGGCCCCCTTCATAATGTTGAGTGGGACCGAAGCGAACAGAGAGTCCGGTCATTTCGCCGAGCATTCTCGCTTCATGCATTCGCGACGAGCGTTTGACACCAACGTCGACTTCCTGCAAAGCAACGAGGTCTGGCTTGGCCTTCTTGATGACTTTGGCGAGTCGCTCGATATCATAAACACCATCCATCCCCTGCCCGTAGTGAATGTTGTAGCACAACACTCGCAACTTGATCGGTTCGGCAGCTTGGACAAATGACCCCAGAACAAGGCAGGCTGCAACGATTTTTGAGATCGAGGAATAGAGTGAACTACGTTTCATGGAAATTTCTTTCATTGTTCATTCAGCTAAATTTCTGGAATGATATTCGGAGCTTTTCGTGAATGACATCCCACAGCAAATCCAACATTGGTCTTTACATTTTGTCTCGTGATGAGCAGTCCATGAAATCATGAACATGAGCTTCACGGGGACAGTAACAAAATAAAGCTCTACGGATTTCTGGCAAGTTGCCACTTGAGCCAGGCGTAAATTGTTGTTCCGACTTGCTGGTATCCATGAGTGTTTGGATGAACGGCGTTGTTTTCCGGGTAGCCATCAACAGGATCAAGGTTGAGTTGAGTCGGAATCAAACTCATTTTCGGATCATTCTTCTGAGCGACAAATTCCATTTCTCTTTGAACAAGTCGATGCTGAATTTTCTTCCAGCCCCAGCGAGGATACCGATCTTTGTAATTCGCTTCAAAAGCAGATTGGCGGGAGTTAGGCGGAGTTGTCAAACAGATACCAATCTCTGATTCCGGAGCTGCTGCCCGCATGGCTGTGAGGAGAGTCTCGGCATGCCCGAAGACAAGGTCGATCCGTTCGTCCATCAATTTTGGATCGTTTGCTGGTGCGGAGAAGCAATCATTGATTCCAAGCATGATGATGATGTAATCGGGCCGGGCTCCGTCAAAGTGTTCATCGAAATATCTCGGGACGTCCAGAGCGGGTTGACCATCATCATTCAGAAAAACAAAAGGGCTGCTCTTTTTGCGATGAGTCCCATCCGGGTTCGGTTCGTAATGTGTCACAAAGCGTGCCCAGGTCCAACCACCGTAACCTTCGTGAGCGATTCCTTCGGCAGCTGAACTTGGCTTGTGAGTCCCTAACATTTCCCACTCAGGGTTTCCCGGTTCGCTGAGCAGTCGCCCAACTTCGTTTGGGTAAGTGGTATTGTGAGTCAGACTATCGCCGACGATGAGCAAGCGTATTTTCTTCTTGGCCTTGGCTCCTGCGTCATTCGGAATCACTAGAACCTGACTCGCGTGTGAAGCCAGCACTTTCCCTTCCTGGTCGAGAACATCCACCTTCAGCGGATGTTTGCCAACGTTCTCATCGGTGGGTGTAAGTGTCCATCTCTCCGCTCGCGTGTCTCCGACATTGCAACTGACTTTGAATTGATATTGATCAGAGGCCTTCGACAGGATGATGTTGTCGAAGTAGAAATTCGTCTCGATTCCGGGGACGGCATAGATCACCGGAGGTAGCGTCGATTGAAGATCGTTGTTGACCTTCGGACTGCTTTCAACGGCAACTTGTTGAAAAGAGAGAACTGTCAGGAGAGTCAGGGCGGTCGTTGTCATCATTGATCCTTGGCACTGCAACATCGATTACTGCAAACATCGATTCGAGAGTTGAGTTCATCTGCAACTCAGCAAGAGCATCTTTCGAATTGGTGTTCAGGTTCTGCCTCGTGGCGAACAGCATTTTCATTAAAGTTCATTAAAGAAATGCCTTCTTCACGGGCATACGGTAGAGCAAACTGCTCTAAAGAATAGACAAGTTCAGGGCCATCAGCGAAGCGAACAACAAGAATTGACCTCTGAATACGAATTCCTGCTATTCAGCCACTCGCATCTGCATGGCAAAATCGCCTCTCTTTGGGATCGGGTTGTGAGGGATATCATCATCTTTCAGTGAAAGCAGGCGCAATGATGATTCTAAAAAGAAAAAATCTGGACGGACGAAGATCGCATCACATAGAATTGATGAATGACGATAAAAACGTTATTGTCAATAGCCCACCACTAGATCGTCCCCCCTACCCACCTTGCTGATCTACCAAAACTCACAAAGGTCTCAACATGTCTCTTTCTCGTCATGACATGACCATCCCGAATCTCAGGGGAGCTTGTCTGCCTCGAATTGGGACATCACTTTCGATGTTCGCTTTGGTACTCGCTTCGGTTTGCTCTGCTGGAGAACCCGGCAGCGAAGAGCCCAGCAGCACAGTCAGCTTTATCAACGACGTCATGCCGGTAATCACCAAGGCAGGATGTAACACGGGAGTCTGTCATGCAAAGGCGGGAGGTGGACAGAACGGTTTTCAACTTTCGCTGTTAGGCTTTGAACCAGAAGAGGATTACGAAAGCCTCGTGAAGTCGGGACGGGGTCGAAGAGTCTTCTCAACAGCACCCGGCAAGAGTCTGATTCTGTTGAAGGCTACTGGCCAAACCCCGCACGGTGGTGGTGTCCGCCTTACGAAAGATTCAGAAGGCTATCAAACGATCACAAAATGGATCGAGCAGGGAACACGATACCAATCTGAGACGGAACCAACACTCGTTGGGGTCGAGGTTCACCCGGAACGCGGGATCGTGGAAATGGGGAAAGATCAGCAACTCAAATCGATTGCGACTTACTCTGACGGAACTTCACGTGATGTGACAAACATTGCTTTGTACGAATCGAATGCCGATGCCATGGCAGAAGTTTCTGAAACGGGCCATGTTCGTATTAACGACATCCCCGGTAAAGTTGCGATCATGGTTCGCTATCAAGGGAAAACAGCGGTTTTCACGGCAGCCGTTCCTTTGGGAATTCCGGTGGAGAACGTTCCACCGAGCAAGAATTTTATTGACGACCACGTTTTTGCGAACCTCAAAGAGATTGGCATTCCTCCATCACCACTTTGTGATGACGCCACATTCTTACGTCGCGTTTCTCTCGACATTGCCGGTCGCCTTCCAACCGACGAAGAAGCTCAAGAGTTCCTGGCAAGTTCTGACCCCGAGAAACGAGCGCAACTGATTGATTCACTCTTGAAGAGTCCTGGCTATGCCGACTTCTTCGCAAACAAGTGGACGACTCTTCTCAAAAATCGCCGAGACGATGCCAGCGACATTACTTCAAACTTTGCGTTTCATGCCTGGATTCGTGACAGCTTGTTGGCCAACGTCACTTATGACCAGATTGTTCGTGAGCTTCTGGCAGCGACCGGGACCGTCATCGCAAACCCTCCAGTCGCCTGGTACAAACGAGTCAAAGATACGAAGCAACAACTCGAAGATGTCGCTCAACTTTTCCTGGGTGTTCGCATGCAGTGTGCCCAGTGCCATCACCATCCTTTTGAGCGCTGGTCACAAGACGACTACTACAGCTTCGAAGCCTTCTTCAGCCAAGTTGGACGCAAGCCGACCGGCACACGTGGCGAAGATCTCATCTTTCACAAGCGAGGAATAGCGACAGCAAAGAATGTGAAAACTGAAGTTGCTTTAAAGCCAGCAGCCCTTGGCGATTCAGTTGGTGACATTCCTCCTGATGAAGACCCACGGTTGCGGTTAGCAAACTGGATGAGCTCACCGGAAAACCCCTTCTTCGCAAAAGCGCTTGTGAATCGCTACTGGAAACACTTCTTCAAGATCGGGCTGATTGAACCTGAGGATGATATCCGCGACACCAATCCTCCCACCAATCCGGAACTCCTTGCCGCCCTCGAAAAGCACTTCATCGAAAGTGGTTACGATCTCAAAGAATTGGTGCGTCTGATTACGAATTCAAATGCTTACCAGTTGAGCGCGATTCCAAACGAACACAACCTCGCTGATCGACAAAACTATTCGCGATACTACCCACGACGGTTACAATCTGAAGTTCTTTTGGATGCAATCGACGATCTTACTGGATCAAAAACAGCATTCGCCAATCTTCCCCCAGGAACTCGTGCTGTCGCCCTTCCGGACAACAGCTACAACAGAGCTTCCGCCTTCCTGCGAGTCTTCGGTCGCCCGGACAACTTGAGCGTCTGTGAATGCGAACGGAGTCAGTCTTCGAATCTCGCCCAAAGTTTGCATTTGATCAATTCCAACGAAATCAAATCCAAACTGGCTGCCGGATCCGGACGTGCTGCAACATTGACCAAGAAAGAGATCACCCCCGAAGAGAAAATTTCAGAGTTGTACCTCTGTGCCTTCTCTCGCCCTCCCACTGAAGACGAACTCAACACGGCCTTGGCCTACCTGAACGAAATTCCACTCGATACAAATGGAAAACCAGTCGCCGACGCGGCTGCTCATCAACAAAACTTACGGGATCTCATCTGGGCATTAATGAATACGAAAGAATTCATGTTCAATCATTAATTTCCAGCTGGGGCAAATACAATATTGGCCTTCACCCTCCGCCTTGTGGCGAGCAGTCTGTGAGGCCATGGAAGTGCCCTTCATGGACACGGCAAAGATTGAAAATGCCCTAAACGGTTCCTGCCTTCAATTTAATATCGTTCTTCAAAGGACCAGTTCGTGATATTTTCAAAACACGCACAATGCCTTTTTAATTGTGTCACCGCATTGGCACTGCTGAGCTCCAGCCTGTGGGCACAAGCTGTCTGCTTGCCCGCTCCGCGACTCTTGACAACCTTCCCCATGGGAGGAGAGGTTGGCTCAACAGTCGAAGTTTCCATCACCGGTGAAAACATCGAAGATGCCGACCTGCTCAGTTTTTCACACCCCGGAATCACCGCGATTCCGAAAGTCAACGACAAAGGAATTCCGGTTCCGAACACATTTGTCGTGTCGATCAAAAAGGATTGCCCTGTCGGGATTCACGAAGCCCGCGTGATGACGCGACTCGGGGTTTCCTCGTCACGGGTCTTCAACGTTGGTTCTCTTTCCGAGATCAACCAGGTTAAACCGAACACAACACTTGAAAAAGCGATGCCGCTTGCCGTTGATTCGATCTGCAATGCCTCGATGACCAAACAGGCAATCGATTTTTATTCTTTTGACGCTCAGCAAGGCCAGCGAATCGTCGTGGACTGTGCCGCAAAAGGGATCGACTCAAAACTCAATCCCGTCCTCGTCATTGCCGATGCAAAAGGAAACGATCTATTGGTTGAACGTCGCGGTGGAGCGCTCGACTTCGATGTCCCCGCAGATGGAAAGTACATCATCAAAGTCCATGATCTGACATTCAACGGCGGAGGAGAATACTTCTACCGTTTGGCACTGAAAGCCATTTCCAAAGATGAAGCCATCGTTCGTCTGCCTTCGACCAATACCGTCAGTTCATTTTCCTGGCCGCCAGAAGGCTTGGCAGAAAACGCTGCTGCTTCAGAAGCTGAACCAAACAACGATCACACACAACCGCAAAAGATCACACTTCCATGCGATATCTCGGGGAGTTTTTTCCCCGCAGCCGACGTTGACACATTTGAGTTCGCAGCCAAAAAAGGAGATGTCTGGTGGGTCGAAGTCGCCTCAGAACGCCTCGGCTTACCGACAGATCCGTCGATCGTAGTTCAAAAAGTGACCGGCGAAGGGAAAGATGAAACCTTGACCGATGTCGTTGAACTGACCGACATCTCCAGCCCAATCAAAGTTTCAAGTAACGGCTACTCATACGATGGACCTCCTTACAATCCCGGATCTGCCGATATTCTGGGGAAGGTCGAGATCAAGGAAGATGGAAATTACCGTCTTCAATTGACTGACCTTTTCGGAGGAACTCGAAACGACCCACGCAATATTTACCGTCTCATTATTCGCAAAGCGCAACCAGACTTCGCACTTGTCGGCTGGGCATTGCACATGAATTTAAGAAACGGTGACCGTAATGCCCTTTCGAAGCCGATCGCACTTCGTGGAGGAGCAACAATTCCTCTTGAAATCGTCGCCGTTCGCCGCGATGGATTTAACGGAGAAATCAACCTGACGATGTCTGGACTTCCAGAAGGAGTCACCGCAACAGGACTCAAGATTCCTGCTGGGAAATCAACAGGAATCATGCTCGTCACTGCGAAAGCGAATGTCCCTCGCGGCCTTTCGAGTGCTACCTTGACCGGAACCGCAGACATCAACGGCGCACCTGTTACCCGTCAATGCTTTATGGCCTCGATGGCATGGCCGGTCCCGAACGCATGGAGCGAAATCCCCAGCCCCCGCCTTCTTGTTGACGTCCCGGTTTCTGTTTCAAACTCAGAACAGGCGCCGATCACTATTTCTGCCAAAGAACAAAAAGTTCTGGAAGTGACTGAAGGTGAGAAGCTGACGATTCCACTCGTGCAAACATTGCGCAGCGACTTCTCTGGGACAAAGATGAGCCTCAAAACGTACGGAGAAGGATTCGATAGAACTCCGGCCTTCGATGTCCCACTTAATGAAGAGACTTCACAGGCGGTTCTCGATTTAGGAACTCTTAAAACGCCCCCGGGAGATTATACAATTGCTTTTTATGGAAGTGCGGTCGCCAAATACCGATACAATCCAGAAGCGGTGACAATCGCGGAAGCAACACTCAAGCGGCTTCAGGAAGAGTCCACAGCGATCGCAGCGGAATTGAAAACTCTCACTGAATCTGCCAAAACTGCGACGGAAGCTGATAAAGCAAATGTCGAAGCGTCCGTCCAGTCTGTAACTGAAAAACAGAAAGCCAATGCAGCTGCTCTGAAAGTTGCTGAGCAGCAAGTGAAGACAGCCACCGCAAAGGCGAAACCTAAAGACATTGTCGATATTGTCGTCTCAACTCCAATCACAATTCGCGTCAACCCCGCGGAGAAAAAATGACACGTTCATCAAACAGGTCAGCGCCCCAGTATTGTCCCGGCCCTGGGAGTCGCCGCAGCTTCATGAAAATGGGAATCGCCGGATTTGCCTCGCTGAGCCTGCCCGGCATGCTTCGCCTCCGCGCAGAAAGTCCGTCTCCAGAGAAGGACAAGAAAACAGCTGTCATTATGGTTTGGCAACCGGGCGGAAATTCCCACATTGACACTTACGATCCCAAACCAAACGCTGGAACCGAATACCGCGGTCCATTCAGTTTGATCGACACCAAAGTCCCTGGACTGCAGTTCACAGAATTGCTGCCAATGCAGGCAGCAATTGCGGACAAGTTCACTGTCCTGCGTTCTATGCGACAAGGAGCAGGCGGTCACCCTGCCGGCTCGATGCAAATGCTTTCCGGAGATTCTGACACCCGCGACAAGCCGAAGCCGAAATACCCAGATTGGATGTCAGTCGCAAATTATTTACGTGATCAGGAAGGACCACGCACCAATCCGTTGCCAATGTATGTCGGCGTGAATCCTCCGACGACGTATAACGGGCCGGCTTACCTTGGAGATTCTTACGCTCCGTTCTCCGTCACCGGAGATCCAAATTCTCCGAAATTTGTCGTCCCCAATATCGGTTTGTCTAATCAGAATGAGGTGCAGCACCTCGGTCGCAGATCATCGCTCAGGCAAAGCCTCGACACTCTCGAACGGTCATTTGATCAAGCTGGAGAACTTGAGGCACTTGATGAGTTCGAAACTCAAGCCATGACCTTGCTGACGAATCCGAAAACAAAAGACGCATTCGATCTTTCTCAGGAAGATGATCGAACTCGCGATCGGTATGGACGTAATACCTGGGGGCAGCAACTCCTGCTGGCCCGCAGACTTGTTGAAGCGGGTGTCGAAGTTCTTACTTCCAGCTTACGCGGTCCGTTATGCGGTCGAGTGAATAACTGGGACGACCATGCTGTCAATCACCACGTCTTCGATGCGCTTCGGTTTCGGGCACAAGCTTACGATCAAGCAGTCTCAGCACTCATCGAGGACATCTACGAACGGGGACTGGATGAACGTGTGATGGTCGTGGTGACTGGTGAATTCGGACGAACACCCAAGATTAGCTATCAACCAAGTACTGGTGCAGGAAACGCCAGCGCCCCAGCGGGAACACGACAACCGGGACGCGACCACTGGCCGCGCGCATTTTCAAACATCTGGGCTGGCGGTGGGATCGAACCCGGACAGGTCATCGGAGCGACCGATAAACGCGGAGAAGACTCCATCGAGCGCATCTGTACTCCCGGAGACTTCCTGTCGACGATCTATCATCACTTGGGTATTGATTCCTCACAAGTCTTCATTAAAGACTTCAATGGGCGCCCAACCCCCATCGTCAACCACGGTCGCCCTATCCCTGAACTGATCGGCCGAGGCTGATCGCCTGCAGCGTTTTCAAAAAGGCTCTGGAAGCCCGATCTCAATTTCCAGAGAATGCGCCGTTATTTGTCAAGAACTGACTGTCACAAACTCTCAGTCAGGGTGCACTCATTTGAGTGTGCCTCTGACTGGGCAGACAGTGACAACGTGACTGCTTGACTATTTGAATAGCCCAGCGACCGCACATTCAAAACCGACTGCGCGAGGTTCTTCTCCGCTGCGGATCGGAGATTTCTTTGTGAATGAGGAGAGGGCCGCAGTGCTCCTCATCACCAATGGAGTTCCCACTCCGTTCAGTTTCCATCTGGCGTCGTGATTTCTTCTCAAGACGACGTCAGCGAAATTGCGTATAATGTGGATGCGTCAAACGCCATTCAGAGTTCATTCACTCAGGCAGATCCGGAATCCGTGATTGAACTTAAGCTGAATGGCAATAACTCTTGTTGCATTGTCAGCATTACGATGCTCGCAGGGCATTGATTGGAGGGTGTGGAAATGTTTGTGATTCGGCCGGTACGTGAGACTGACCTTGATGACATTGTTGCACTTGCAGACCTAACATCTTTCGGATTAACGACTCTCCCCCGTGACAAAGAACTTCTTGAATCCCGCGTCCATGAATCGGTTCAGGCGTTCCAGAATATCTCCAGAGGGAAAGCGAGTGGACAGGCCTACTTGCTCGTCATGGAGGAAGTCGAGACCCAAAAAATTGTCGGGACATGCGGTATCGTCTCCAAAGTAGGAGGTTTCGAACCATTTTACGCTTATAGAATTGAGACGTCCCGGCATGAATCGTTAACGCTCAATATCCGCAGAGATCTCCCGATTTTGCATCTTGTTGCTGAGCACGATGGTCCCAGCGAAATCGGAAGCTTGTTTCTGCATCCCGACTATCGGCAAGGTGGGAATGGGCGATTACTCTCATTATCTCGTTTCTTAATGATGGCTGAGTTCCCGAAACTCTTCGACGATGAAGTCATTGCTGAGATGCGAGGCGTCATTAATGAACAGGGACAAAGTCCGTTTTGGGATGCAGTTGGCAAGCATTTCTTTGATCTAGAATTCCCAAAAGCCGACTACCTGAGCATTCTGAACAAAGAATTCATCGGCGACCTGATGCCAGTCCATCCGATCTATTTACCCCTGCTGCCACAAAGTGCTCAGGATGTCATCGGTGAAGTGCATCAGGAAACCCGCCCTGCTCGGAAGTTGCTTGAATCCGAAGGTTTTCGTTTTCAGCAAATGATCGACATTTTTGAAGCCGGTCCAATTTTACACTGTCCACGTTCCATGATACGTACGGTCCGTGAAAGTCGACGCGAATCAATCGCGGAGATTGTCGAACAAATCGACTCGGAAGAATCCTATTTTATCAGCAATGCCTCTGAGGACTTTCGCGTCGTCCGATCGAAGCTTCAAATGACAACGCAGGGTGTCCACCTGGAACGTGCAGCAGCAGAGACCTTGCAAGTAAAAACGGGTGATCAAGTTCGATTTGTCACACCCAAATCCGGTTAAAGAATTTTCAATACATCTCCTGCCCGTGCAAGTCTCTTTCAGAATGTCAGAAAGGCCCGGTCACAGAGCAGAACAGTTTCAGCAGTTGTGCGAATAGTTCTTTCATTCAATTGAGATACAAGATGAAATTTTCAGGTCAAAATTACATCAGCGGAACCTGGCGTTCGGGGCAAGGGTCAGAGTTTGTTTCCGAGAATCCTGCGAATGGAAATTTGATCTGGCAAGGTCATCATTCCAGCCAGGAGGATATCGATGACGCGATCCAATCTGCAAAAAACGCCTCGAAGAAATGGGGATCGAATTCAGTCGGCGAGCGAATTCAACATCTCGAATCGTTTCAGAAAGAGTTGAGTCATCAGTCTGAAGAACTCGCAAAATTAATTTCTCAAGAGGTCGGCAAGCCGGTTTGGGAGGCGAGAACTGAAGTGCAGGCAATGATCGGAAAAATCCCCGCTTCCATCGAAGCATTCGGGCAACGAGCAGCAGACGAAGAGATCATACTCGCAGAAGCCAAAGGATTCACACGGTACAAACCACTCGGCGTCGTTGCTGTTTTAGGACCATTTAATTTTCCGGGACACATCAGTAATGGACATATTATCCCCGCGTTGCTGGCGGGCAATACCGTTGTTTGGAAGCCAAGCGAATTGACCCCAGCAGTGGCGGAGTTTGTCATTAAACTTTGGGAAACTTCAGGTTTGCCAGCGGGCGTAATCAATCTAGTGCAAGGTGGCCGCGACACTGGAGCGAGTCTCGTTTTTCATCCAGACCACCGTGGCGTGCTGTTTACTGGGAGCTTACAAGCGGGTATTGCGATTTCAAAAACTCTCGTCGAGCGTCCTGAATCGATTCTTGCTCTTGAGTTGGGCGGCAACAATCCGTTGGTGATTCATGAAATTGATAACATCGACGCTGCGGTCTACTCGACCATTCAATCTGCCTTTCTGACATCAGGCCAAAGGTGCACGTGCGCTCGCCGACTTATTGTCACTGACGGAAATGATGCGTACATCGAGCGACTGATAGAAGCTGTCAAGAAGCTGAGTGTTGACTATCCCGATGCTCAACCAGAACCGTTTATGGGATCGGTGATTAATTCCAAAGCTGTCGACCGGCTCATCGACGAACAAAATAAATTACGAAATTCGGGTGGTAAAATCCTCGTTGAAGCTCAGCGGCTTCCCCTGGGAGATGCTTTCGTCTCACCCGGAATCATTGATGTCACAAACGTCAAAAATGTCCCTGATGAAGAACTCTTTGGTCCGTTTCTAAAAATGATTCGCGTGGCAGACTTCGAAGAAGCGATCCATGTTGCAAATCAAACCCAGTACGGACTGGCCGCCGGACTGCTCTCCAAGCATCGTTCAAGCTATGACCGTTTCTTTCAGGAGGTCGAAGCAGGACTGATCAACTGGAATTCTCCCACTACCGGGGCCAGCGGTCGATTGCCGTTTGGTGGAGTACGAAAAAGCGGGAACCATCGTCCTGCGGGATCGTTCATGATTGACAGTTGCCACTCGCCGGTGGCTTCGATCGAACGGGAATCACTGAATGTGCCAGAAAAACTCTTACCGGGAGTTCACTTTTCATGAAAGCTGTTGAAATCAATTTTGATGGCATCATCGGGCCGACCCACCACTATGGTGGACTCTCTTTTGGGAACGTTGCCTCGAAGCGATTTCGCTATCAAATTTCATCTCCTCGTCAGGCCGCCCTGGAAGGTCTAGCGAAAATGAAGCTGCTCAGTGATCGTGGAGTCTCACAAGCGGTCCTCCCCCCTCATCATCGGCCCGACCTGGAGTTTCTTCGGAGTCAAGGTTATTCAGGAGAGGCTGAGCAGATCATCCAGAAAGTTTTTCGCGATGATCCTGAGCTTCTATCGACGGCATCGAGCGCCTCATCGATGTGGGCCGCCAACGCCGCGACGGTCTCCCCCAGTGTCGAAACTTCGGATGGGAAAGTTCATTTTACACCTGCAAATCTCATCAGCAAAAGACATCGATCCATTGAACCGCAATTCACCAGAAAAGTTTTCAAGAAAATTTTTTCTGATTCGCATTACTTCACAATTCATCATCCGCTTCCTGCGACAGCTGAGTTCGCAGATGAAGGCGCAGCTAACCATTTGCGAATTTGCAGTTCTCACTCCGAACCGGGGGCAGAGATCTTTGTGTATGGTCGGAACGGAGACGGTGGAGGTCCACAAAAATATCCAGCTCGACAATCTCGAACCGCCTGCGAAGCCATCATT
>NZ_JBLWTN010000006.1:61765-323162 GCF_048270125.1 Thalassoglobus sp.
CTGATGTGATCGATGCCGGCGTCTTTCATAATGATGTCATTTCAGTGGCAAACGAAAACGTCCTCGTGTGTCACGCCAAGGCATTTGTAAGTCAGCCTGCGGTCTTGAATACGCTCAAAACGCAACAGCCATCAGTAGAAGTCTTTCAAGTTTCGTCCGACGAACTCTCGGTTGCAGATGCCGTTTCGTCATATATTTTTAACAGCCAATTGGTCACCTTGCCGAATGGGACGATGCTATTTCTCGCACCGGAAGAGTGCCGCACGAATCCGTCTGCTCGATCAGTTCTTGATCGGCTGAAGGATGAGGTCGACGTGGTCAGCGAAGTCGAATTTGTCGACGTTCGCCAAAGTATGCAAAACGGCGGTGGCCCGGCCTGTTTACGCTTGCGAGTCGTACTGACTGAAGATGAAGTTGCTGCCATTCATCAACCGATCTTGCTGACTGATGCGACCTATCAAAAGCTCACATTCTGGGTGCAGCAGCACTACCGTGAAGAACTCACGCTTGAAGATCTTGCAGACCCTGAACTATACAGGGAGGGCTGCGCAGCACTCGATGAACTCACGCAGATTCTGGAACTTGGGGCAATTTATCCATTCCAGAAGTAAGTCGAAATCGAAAGCCGGTTACGCCACCGCGAGCCGCTGGGGAGCAGTTTATGAAGCTATCAAAGTGAGCTTCCTGTGCTCGCCAAGCATTGAAACCGGTCTACTCTCGGCGATCTGTGCTTTGGAAAATCTTATCTGCACTTTTCGCGATAAAACCGGTGAAGAGTTTTCCGTCAGGCTGTTGATATCGACGGGCGAATTCGTAGTAGCAGCTCGGGATCGTAAACGTACCGTCGGAAAAGGAAACTTTCATCTGAGCTGCCAATGTGGATGATTGCTCAAGAAGTTCTTCCGGTGAACCTTTGATCTCTCCCCCCGCCGTGTTTAACGGAAACCCGTTTGACTTAACGAATTCGTTGAGTTCTTGAAGAGACACAAACGACTTCAGCGCGTTGACCGAAACCGTAAAATGGTTTGCACAAAATCCAAATGCAGCCAACCAGCCAGCGTACTCACTTTCTTCAACCAGACTTGAATAAGTGGAATGGTCGATGTCCCACAGACGACCTTGGGCACAAAGCTGACCACTCGAAAGTTCAAGCGATGAAATTTGGTCAACGAGAGTTTTAGCAGTGGCTTGTAACTCCTCGGACATTTCACTGAGTTTCAGTTCGCTAATAAAGATTTTTGGAAGCTGCTCATCAGGATGTTCATAATGTTTTGCAAAAAGATGCTTGCCGGGAAACTCATAGCTCCCGCACTCTTTGTATCCTGCACCTAAGAATGGCTTTGCCAGAATTTCAATCCCAACACGTGGATCGTCAAAGGTTCTGAACGCAATGTGATCATTGATGACGGTCTCGCCACGCTCAGAGAGGAGTTGATGAATCGCTTCGGCCTGCGGATTCATTTCCTGAAACGTATCCCAGAGAGTTTGAAAAAGCGAATTGAGTTGAGACATTTGACACCTGCTGTGAGTTAAAATCAGTTCTGATTCTTCTTGAGGCTCTTCGCAACCTCCTCTGCCTCTTTCAACGCTCGAAAAATATTTTCTCCCAGTATTTTATGGATTTCATCCGCTGAATAACCTCGTTTAAGAAGTTCTTCTGTGATCGCCGGATAGGTCGAGACATCTTCAAGGCCCACGGGTAATTTTGAAACACCATCGAAGTCCGACCCAATGCCGACATGATCGATTCCGGCGACTTTAATCACATGCTCGATATGGTCGACGACGATCCCAATATCGCCGAGAGCGTTTTTGTCTTTCTTGAGAACTTCAGTCGGGACAATAAATGTTGGGAAAAAGTTGATCATCACTACTCCACCATTTTCAGGAAGGAGTTTCAAAATTTCATCGGGAACGTTTCGTGGATGATCACAAATTGCACGTGCAGATGAATGTGAAAAGATCACCGGGGCTTTCGTCACTTGTAACGCGTCGCGCATCGTCTGGATAGAAACATGCGACAGATCGACCAGCATGCCCAGCCGGTTCATCTCCCGTACGACTTCCTCACCGAATGGAGACAACCCCTGGTCTGGATCGCCGTTGCACGATCCGGCCCACTCCAGGCTGCGGTTGTGCGTCAGGGTCATGTAACGGACCCCGTCATTATAAAATTTATTGAGCATCTGGAGCGACCCCTCAATCGAGTGTCCCCCTTCGACGCCCATCATCGACGCAATTTTCCCCGACTTGATAATCCGCTGAATGTCATCGGTCGTTGAAGCCGCTTCGAAATGATCCGGGTATTTTTTGTACATATTGTGGACGACGTCGATCTGCTCGAGAGTTCGTAACAGCGAGTCGTTGCTGTCGATCGTATCTCCGGAAACATAGACGGACCAGAATTGAGCTTTCAATCCGGACTTGGCAAGTCGCGGGATATCCGTGTGGAGTTCCGGCTGTGGTTTTGCAATGTCGAGTTTCTCAAACGAACCGCTTGCCAATTTTCGAATTTGCCATGGGAGGTCATTGTGCCCATCAATCAACATCCCTTCATTATGAATTTTGAGGGCTTCAGGGCTTAAGGTAGCTGGCTCGGCAGCGACTCCTGCTGAGTCATGAAGCATCAGGCCACTCCCGAACATTATCAGTGCGAGAATGGAGAAGCGGCGGGATGTCGCAAAGTTGGGGCGGAAGAATGGCACGGTGGCTCCTGAATTGATCAATGAGTGTTGATAGAATTGTACGAGGCGCTCTGCAGGAAAGAAAGTTCCCCCAAGTACGCTGGAGAAAATCTGATATTGGTTATTTCTCTCTCTCGGCAAGCTGCCTATGTAATCATGGGATTGACCGTCCCAGACGGGATCGTCTCCCTCAGCCAATGCCGTACTGTCTCCCCAGCAAGAACAAAACGAATGCCTTGGCTGCCTCTCATTCGCAAATCATCCCGAGGTGACTAAACTACAAATTGAAGACGATCGATTTTGAAGTTTGTCCGGTCTTCTGAGTTAGGTATTCAGAGAAAATTCGGTCAAGCTGATTCACTTCAAAAAAGTCCTGAAGCGATTTCCGCTTCGGTTCTCATCGAATTCCCGACCAGCTAGAGTTTTGCAGATCCGCAGAGGAGAGCACTTTTCGTGGATCCCGGGGATTCGAAATGAAGGTCGAACTTCAGCATGTCCCCTTCACTTTCAATCACTGGCCTCTTAACCGGCGGCCAGATTGAGCCTTTTCATCTTTATCGCGGTTGCACAAGCCGCGTCAGGTATTGAGCAAGAATGTCCGAAGCGACGATGACTGTCGACAAATCTGGTGAACGTGTCCAACGAATGTTCGGGCAGATCGCTGACCGCTATGACCTGATGAATCATCTCCTCTCCGGTGGAGTCGATATCTACTGGCGATCATTCACGGTAAAGCAGGTTGCTCCCCAAAACGATTCGCCGATCCTGGATGTTTGCACAGGCACGGGTGACCTCGCGCTGACGTATTGGAAAGCGGGGAAGAAACAAATTCCGGTCTTCGGAACCGATTTCACCCCTGAGATGCTCGAACGCGCACGGGCCAAATTCGACAAGTTGAGTTCTGCGGAAAAACAAACAACGGCAGAAGTTCAATTTCAGGAAGCCGATACGCAACAACTTCCGTTTGACGACAACATGTTTCAGATTGTTTCAGTCGCATTCGGACTTCGGAACGTTGCAGACACACGGGCTGGTTTGAAGGAAATGTTACGAGTTTGCGAACCGGGCGGTCGTGTGGCTGTTCTTGAATTCTCAAATCCGACGATGCCCGGTCTGGCCGGCGGATATCGATGGTACTTCAAAAATGTCCTACCGAGACTCGGTCAACTCTTTGCGAAAAACTCGGAACAGGCATACAACTATCTTCCACAATCGGTCACAGAATTCCCGTGCGGTCAGGAACTCGTTGACATCATGACAGAATGCGGAATGATCAATGCTTCGTTTATTCCGTTGACATTTGGGATTGCGACTCTTTATGTCGGAGAAAAACCTTCCTCTTGATTTACAACCAATAAATCGAACGGAACGTTCTCGTCATCACTTGAGTTTCCCCCGAGCTGCAATCGGCCAGATGCACTCGACACGATCGTCTCGCAGGCCGACAAACTCATTGTGCAGTACACTTGTATGGTCGCTGTACCCCGGTGAAACGATGACTTTGTCACCGACAATCAGGTTTTGGGACTCTGGACCCAGCTTGAGTGTCATGTGCTCTGCACTGAGTTGAGTCACTTCGGCATCGCTGAGCGCTTTGCCGTTGACCATTGATGGGACAGTCGGCGGATGAATATCCGGATGAACGGACTTTCTTCCAACATCGAGTACTGCACGTTCTAAACTCGGACGACTGACCACGCTCGCCACCAAAGTCAGGGATGGTGTCAATCCTTTCACGCCGCAACGTTCGAGGTAAAAGCGGTCGGCGAAAATCCCGCCACCAGCTTGAAGTTCTGTCACAGCGGGATGTTTGGCAGTGATCTGATACGAACCGGTTCCGCCAGCACTGACGATGTCGCAACAGATTCCTTCTGCGAGCATCACATCTCGGAGCTCTTCGAGAAATGAGAGAACCGTAAAAATTTGCTTCTGTTTTTTCTCTTCGTCTGTCTCAGTAAGCAGGTGACCTTCGTATCCCATGATCCCCACAAGTTCGACTCCGGGAAGCTTGTCGACTCCGCGGGCGAGTTGCTGTGCGTCCGGGCCGGGACGGATTCCGACTCGCTGCATCCCGAGATCGACTTCGAGAAGCACCCGGCACTTCACACCGTTCTGACGGCAAACATCAGACAACGCCTCCGCTTGAACAAAGTGGTCGCACGCGACAACAGGATCACCGATTGAACAAAGCTTGGCGATTCGCTGAAGTTTTTGTTCTCCGATTATCATGTTGGCAATCAGCACGTCCGGGATGCCATTTTCTATGAAGACTTCTGCCTCTGAACTCTTTGCAGATGTGACACCGATTGCTCCGGCATCAAGCTGCATTTGAGCGATCACCGGAAGCTTGTGGCACTTCACATGAGGTCGCCAGTTCTTCCCGTGTTCCTTGAGGTAGCTCATCATGCTGTTCAAATTCGCTTCCATGATCGCAAGATCGATGCAAAGCGATGGCGTGTCCAACTCAGTAATATGTTGCCCGATCATCTTAAGATTCCTTCCCGTCAGTTTGTCCGAAAAATGTGTAGTAAGGTTCGCCGTTTGCAATTCGTTGTACGAGTAAAGCCGCTTCGCGAAGATGGTAATCCCCCCACATGCAAGCTTCTCCAGAAGGGATGTTTTTTCCTTCGGGAATGTGGTCCCAACCTCTTGGACGATGGTAAACCGAGTGAAGCAGCAAGCCTTGATGTGAACTGTCGAAGCTTAAATATGGATCTTGCAGCAACGTCGAGAGAATCGTCAGTCCGATTTGGAAGTAATGTTCTCCCTGGGAATTTCCTCGCGATTTCAAAATGTTTCCTAAACGAATAAATCCTTGAGCAGCGATCGCTGCCGCTGAACTGTCTACCGGCTCGAAATCGTTGAACGGGTCGGCAGGACGGTTTTTGTAATCGCCTAGTTGAGCCAAGCCCGGCGCACCGGTGTCCCAATAAGGGACGCCGTCGGTCGGAGTTTCGGAATAGTAATAATCACAGGCCGCCATTGCAGCTTCGAGCATGAATGATTCGATTTGCTCTCGACCTCCAAAGAGTTCCAGCTCTTCGTCGGAGATCGTTTCGAGGAATTCGATTTGTTCCGGATAGCCAGAGATGATCCAGGCTGCACCGCGAGTCCAAGTCGTAAATGGGCTGTAACCTTGTTGAGTACTCGGACAGCGATAGCGGCCGTCGTTCAGGTTGAACAGACTTTCATGAGCGACCCGCCCGCGGACATCGTACGCGTCGCGGTCTTCTCCATAGAAAATGTTGGAAACGGCAGTGCAATGAGCATGCATCAACAGTCGTTCGAGAAGTGAAATCGCTTCGTCGTTTTCCCCCATCAGGCAATGCTTCAATTGATGTGCCATTGCCAGTGAACGGAGGGAGCGAATAGTGTCACAAAAGAGTGATTGCGGGCCATTGAATGAATAGATGTAACCGTCGCCGTCGAAGGTTTCACTCCAGCGAGATGCTTGAACTGCCCCGCTCACTTTAAGCGCTAACTCATAAACGTCGAGTTCTCGTTGATTGAACGGGATACGTCCTTCCAGCATCAAACGGCGTAATGCCCCATAAGTGCTGATGTTGTTAAATCCATGGTCATGGACTCCGATGTGGCTGACGTGTGAGGCCATCAACTGGATTGTTTTCTCTCGACCAAGTTCCAGAAATCGCTCGTCGTTTGTGGCGTCAAACTGGAGTATGGCAGAACCGATCTGAAATCCCTGAGTCCACTCCGTCCAGCCCTGCGCAGTATATGTTCCGTCGATTGTGAACACCGGAGTGCCTTGATTCGATGACCATGAACTTTCGATGTTGTTGATGCAGTCAGCAGAGGCTTCCCACATCTTTTGGATGCCGGGCAAAAGATCTTGTGGCGTGAGTAACGGGTTGATTGTAATCATGTTTAAAATCTCATCGAGCAACAAAGTGACAGCAGGTCTATAGTGAAAGGATTACAACAGGCTTTCCATCATCACGTGCAGACTGCAAGATTGTTTGTCATTGATCGTTTTGTGGATGTTGCGCAAGTTAGGTAGTGGGACAGACAGTGAGGCACAGAGGGTAGCACAGATTGGGACACGGGATCACAGTAGAGATAAGCAGCGGCGGGAACTACGGAGCGTCTGGCTGTCTCGTCGCTGTTTGACCGATCTCTGTAATCCATTCGCTATAAGCTTCCATCATTTTTTGCACACGCTTCGGAAACTTCTTTGCGAGGTTGATCTCTTCACCTGGATCATCTTGCAGATTAAAGAGTTGAAAGTATGCCGTCTGTCGCTTCCCTTTCTTTTCTACAAAGAGTTTCCACTCTCCTTCCCGAACAACCCAATTGTTTCGATAGCTCCAATAGAGTGTTCGCGGTGAGAGTGTTTTTTCCTCATACAACTCGGGAACCAGACTGACGCCGTCTAATGGTCTCTCTGTTGATGCTGAAATTTTTGCCAAATCGAGAAGAGTAGGCATGATGTCAATGGTCATGGAAGGAGTCTCGGAGACGGTTCCAGCGGGAATGTGATCGGGATGCCAGGCAATCATTGGAACTCGATGCCCACCTTCCCAGAGACTTCCCTTGAATCCTTTCCAGGGGGCATTTGATCCTAATTTCATGGCTCCATTATCTGAGAAAAATAGCACGAGCGTATTTTTGTCGATCCCGAGTTCGCGTAGCGTTGAGACGATTTCTCCGACGCCGTTGTCCATTTCAATCATCATCTCTTTGTAGGCCTGCGCGACGTCTTTGACTTTCGCAGACTGGATGTCCCCCACTTTTCCAGCTTCTCGGACAGGCGGATCGTTTGGTCCCTGGAATGGGGAATGAACACATTCATGAGCAACGTAAACGCAGAACGGCCTGTCCTTATTCTGTTTGATGAATTCGACAGTATTCTTAGTGATGAGGTGTGTGCAGTAGCCCTCTTCGGGGGTCAGTTTATCGTTGTGCCACCAGTCTTCGATTCCCATTCTGTCCAGGTGTGACTGATAACAGATATTGCCACTCACATACCCCCGGAACTCGTCGAACCCGGACTTCGTCGGGTTGTACTGAACTTCGTAGCCGAGATGCCATTTGCCGAACATCGCTGTGATGTAGCCAGCCTGGCCTAACTCCTCCGCAAAGGTGATTTCCGACATCTGCAAGCCGTGATGCCGATTCTCCTTTGGATCTGCATTGACAACACCATCAATTCCGGCCCGCTGCTGGTATCGTCCAGTCAGCAAGGCTGCTCGCGTCGGACTGCATACCGAGCCATTGGAATGAAAATCGGTGAACTTCATTCCCTCTGCAGCCAATTTATCTAAATGCGGCGTTTTGTATGGCGGACTGCCGAAACAGGAGATATCCCCGTACCCCATATCATCTGCCATAATCACCATAATATTGGGGCGATCTGGAGAGCCAGCTGAAGCGTTGTTCAGGGGGATGAATTGAGCCATGACAGCAGTCATCAGAACTGCCATGACCGCCCGCTTGTGAGGTGTCTTTTTGATAGTCATGTTGAGTATCATAGCAAGTCGGTCTGTTGGACAAAGCCTTCACCGAGAGCACTTGTTCAGACGTCGCTTTCGCTCGAAAAATGCCTGTGGCTAAAAAAACAAAAAAATCGAACGGCCCACTCCAGCTGACTGCCAGTGATATCCAGAACACTTTCGTGTTTCTTGAGTCCGCGAATTGAGCGTCTTGTCAGGTGTTGGCTGAGTGCAACGAGACAGGACTTCTACAACTTTATCAAAACCGCTCTAGAGAGATATCCTTAGAAAGAAACCTCGCAATGAAGCGTCTTCAAACGCAAGTTCTCGCACTCTCTCTGCTCATACTTCTGGGACTCTCAGCGAACAGTTTTTCGCAAGAAGGGTATTCGTCGGCCCGAGATGAATGGGAAGTTTTCAATGAAGTAGCGCAGCTCGAAATGCAAGGCGATCTGGAAGCTGCGATTGAGATGCTCAAGGCCGACATCGCCAACAAACAGAGATCACCATCTCTGGTCCTCGAAGAACGTCGGTATCTGGCGCAAATCTATCTCGACAATGATCGTCCGAGAGATGCGATCGAAGTTTTCACGGACCTACTGAGTCAGCCATTGCATCCACTCGACGAGTACGACTTTCTTAATGATCGAGCCGATTCATACGACCAGATTGGAAAGCATGAACTTGCCAAGGCGGATCGTCTCACAGCGAAGAAGCTGATCGAGTCTAATGCGGATCTGGACTATGAATATGCTCCCAGCTCACCTTCTCAGCCACTTCGCGAGACAATTGAGAACCGACTCCGTCAACACTTCCCAGAACTCTCATCAACAAGTTCTGGGGAAACAGTGATTCTGATTTTCTGGGGCGCGTTAGTCTGGTTGCTAATTGTGATCTGGGACATTTGGAAAGGGAATCGCCAACGGATTGAAGGTGAGGGAACCTGGAGACGACTCATTGGTGTCTCTGCAGTGATGGCGCTGTTCCAGTCTCTCCCATTTCAGATTTTTCTACTGTATTTCATGCTGCTTCCCGAGGAGACCGAACTCGACACACCTTTCCATGTCGCAGTCGTCACAACGATTCTGTCCACCTTTTGGGTTAGCTTATATTTTGTCCCAGCGATTCGTTGGATTGGCTCAAAGGAACCTCTTACAAAGGTTGATGACGAACAGTTTCTGCTCCGGCTCAACCGGATGTCCACTGAATTGGGAATTCGACCACCTGTGGCTCGGCTGCTTCCCAGCTCCGGAGGGCCAATGATGATACAAGCCTTCGCGGGTGGACTGCCACAACCTTCATTAACACTCAGTGACGGAGTCTTAATGAGGCTCGAAGAGCATGAAGTCGATGCCATCGTTGGACATGAACTGGGGCACATTGCAAACAAATCTTTGTGGTGCTTTCCTATCTCTGCCGCGCTTGCGTGGGCTTGCCCCATCCTGGTCTCAGCTCAATTTGGATTCTGGACATCTTTGATGTTCGGAATGGCAGTGTTTGCTGGGTTGAGCAGGATCGTCAGCCGATATTTCGAATACGATAGCGACCGAAAAGCAGCGCAAGTTGCGGGCGTTTCCGCGACGATCACAGCGCTCGACAAAACGCACATCGCTTCCGCCGTCAACAATCAGGGTTGGGCTTCGTTCCTGGCTTACTCAATGGCGACTCACCCCTCGCAGGAGGAGCGTCTTTCGGCACTGGCAATGAATGCTCCTGCAGATGACCAACCAAAGATCACCTGGTCTCCGAGGACGGCAATTAAACGGAGATGGGGAGCCAGAATTGCCTTTCTCTGCTGGGTCGGAATTTTAATTACCTGCTTCTTCGTTCCCGAAACGGACAATTGGCAGATGGTGCGCGGACTCGTTCTTGCGACGATCTTCTTTCTCCCCCAATTGATGATTCAGAAAGCGATACGAAAAGAAGTCCGCTCAGAAATGAAGCGCCGACAGGTACGACAGAAATCGATCCTGAGCCTAATTGCTGTGATCGCGGCGGTTCTTTTATTCATCTTGATAAGTTGGTCTCTCTCGCAAGACGTTGAGAATATCGTTCAGGATGATACGGGCTTCAGTTCGTACATGTTCTGGATTTCCGTCGTCGTGCTGACAGTCCTGTTTATCATCTGGAATCAGCGAAAAGCGGCACGTTCTCCCGTGGCACAAATTCGCTTGGCGTTTCACCAAAAGCGATGGGCAGATGCCGTTGAATTGGGCCGAGTGAATTGGGAAAACTTAAAGCCGAACGCTGCGGTTCGAAACGATTTGATACTCGCACTCTGGATGACCGGAGAAGAAGAGCGAGCAATTCAGGCGATGCGGCAACTTCAAAAAGATTTTCCGAAATTCAAACATCCATGGGTGATGGAAGCGCTGATGCATCTGGATCGTGGAGAATTTCAAACAGCTCTGGATGTTCTCGATGAGGTCAAACGCGACCTGAAAGATGACCTCGGTCGACTCGGGATTGTTGCTCGAGCATCTCGATTCTTAGGAAAAATCGACGATGTTCGGGAAACTGCAGACCAGATGGAATCCATCTCCCCCAACCTGGCAGCGATTCATTCGTTTCGGTCCCTTGTCGCCATGGATACCGGGGATTCTGAAACGGCACTTGAACAGATTCAAAAAGCGGAGTATCTCGCTCCTGGGGATGCCTACATTAACCTGCTGAAGGCAGAATATGAGTTTCGGTTTGGAGACCGAAACGCGGGACTGAAAACATTGGCAGCAGCGAAAGTCCTCGTCAATGCAACGCCGTTTGCTTTTCTGAGAGCAGAGTTAAAGCACGTTGAGAAACTGGCTCAACCAGAAATCGACTCGAAAGAACCGAATTCTGGGGCCGAAGTGGAGGCCGAAACGGTTAATGAAACCGATTCTGAAGCTGAAAAGAACGACGCTTAAAATCTTTTCAATGCTTGCCGTGCCTGCGAAGCTCACTTTCATGACTTGGTAGAGTTCACGAATTGATAGACAGTTCGCCACAATGCAGAATGCATAAGCTGTTCTGAAAAACCGTTCAGCTGCACACTTGAAGCGTGCAGCTGAACGGTCGAAAAACGAAAGCGACTCGACTTAAGCACCGAGTGTAGCAACCACTTTTTGGGCTGCGTCGGTGAGGTCGTTCGCGGTTGTGATTTGCTTGCCGGAGTTGGCGAGCATCTCGCGAGCCTTCTCGACGTTCGTTCCTTCGAGACGGACGACGAGCGGAACTGTAATGCCGATTTTGTCGTATGCTGTCAGCAACGCTTCGACGATGGTGTCACACTTCATGATCCCACCAAAGATGTTCACGAGGACCGCTTTGACGTTGTCATCAGCGAGGATGATGCGAAACGCCTCGGTGACCTGATCAACATTTGCTCCGCCGCCGACATCGAGGAAGTTGGCCGGTTCTCCGCCATGCAGCTTGATCAAGTCCATTGTGCTCATGGCCAGTCCGGCCCCATTCACAAGGCAACCGATGTTTCCATCGAGCTTCACGTAGCTGAGCCCTGCCTCTTGAGCCTGGACTTCGTTGGGTTCTTCTTCGCTCAAATCACGCAACTCGTCGAAATTCTTGTGACGGAACATCGCGTTTTCGTCGAATGCAACTTTGGCATCGAGTGCCAGCAGTTCACCATCGCCGGTAACGACGAGTGGATTGATTTCGAGCAAGCTGCAATCGTTGACTGCGAAAAACTTACAGATGCGTGGGAAGAATTTCCCTGCCGCTTTCATCGCAGCCCCTTCAAGGCCGAGTGCGTAAGCAATTTTACGAACCTGGAACGGTTGTAAACCTTCTGCAGGATCGTAATGGACGCGGATGATTTTCTCTGGGGTTTCTTCAGCGATCTCTTCAATCGCCATGCCCCCTTCCTGTGATGCAATCACACAGGGAAGCCCAACTTCACGATCAACGACGACTCCGAAATACAATTCGCGGGCAATGTCGAGACCTTGTTCAACGTAAAGCGTGTTGACCTGTTTGCCTTCTTCGCCAGTTTGAATTGTGACGAGTGTCGACCCGAGCATTCTTTCGGCGTTAGCGATGGCATCTTCGCGAGATTTCACAAGAACGACGCCACCTTGTTCCGGGTGTTCGATAAAGCGTCCTTTCCCACGTCCTCCAGCATGAATCTGGGATTTCACAACACAAACAGCTGTGCCCAGTTCATCATAGGCCTTCCCTGCTTCTTCTGCCGTTTTGACGACGATCCCACGCGGAACTGGAACATCCATTTCCGCAAACAATTTTTTCGCCTGATATTCGTGAATCTTCATGACAGGGCCGTCGATCCTTTATGATTTCTACTAGCAATTCAATTGAGTCCGAATGGTCTTGCACGAATCACGCAACCTGAACCGGGTAACGAGTTCTCGCTCAAGAACCAGCATCGAGAAGATGATAGTGTCTCAATCCCTGGCTCGCTAGAATACATTCGTGTTTCTTGTGCTCGTGAAGAACGGCTTTCATCAGGAAAGTACTGTCCACCACAAGCCGGAGCGTGTGCAGCATTCAAGAAAATGCTTGAGCAGACTTAAAAACCTGCCCGAATCGTATGAATTCGGGGGCACGAACATGCTGAAAGGCTTAGTGATAGCCAAGTTTTGCTCGCAGCGGACCGAGTTGTTCGTTGGCGATTTTCAGGACTTCAGAAGTGAAATTTTCAGATTCTTTCCAGACTCCAGAGCGTCCTTTCCGGCGAAATTCCAGAGTCCCGGTTTTCTGATGCTTCTTGAAATGGTGTTTCTCCGCAATACTGGCAGCCAGTTCCGGATCAACTTCCGCCGAGATTAAATTTCCACAAGAGATGAGATGCGGCGCCGGATCGCGGAGGAGGTCCTCATAAGAGAGTTGCAGCTTTTGCTCGACAGGAAAGGCCTCATAGGCTTGTAATGCGAGTTCCATCGTACTGCGAATATGTTTTGCGGTGCGGCGAACGTTGAGTTCCTTTAGAGGATCAGTCTGATCGCCGAAGCGATCATTCCAACTTCCAGGCTTTTGTAAATCGAGATAAGAATCGAGCGTATCGTAAGGATCTCGAACGAGATGAATCATTCTGCCTTGCGGGAACAGAATCGCCAACCAGTTGTAGAGCTCGGGTGTGTTCACCTCTTTCACTGCGAGGCTATGTTCACCAAACTTCGGATATCGATCTTCGATCATTTCGAAAAACATTCTACGAATGCCATCGAGCCAGACTTTCTGATGCTTCTTCGAAAAGAATGAGGCTGGCCGCTGATAGTCATCGGGACGATCCTGAAGATGCTTGAACAGTCGACCGAAATATGGTTCGTGCCACTTACGAATTTTTGGGAAATCACCCAACATCTCAGCCAGCCATGTTGAGCCGGTTCGCCCGCATCCGATGATCCACCCAATCTGGTGCTCCGCAACCTGGATTCCTGAAGATCTCCGCTCAGCTGTACGAAGATGCGAAATCAACCGCTGCGCGCGATGCTCATACAGATGAGAATTGAGTGTAATTTGTCGGGCCTGCTCGCTTTTCTTGATTCGAGTCTCCTCGTCCGACCAGACTTCTTCGAGAGCTGTAATGACCGATTCGGCATCTTCGAAATAGACAACGTTCTCTCCATAGAGTTCACTTACTTCCTTTCGCGGCGGCCCCGTGACAAGCGACGCATGGCCAAAAGCAGTCACTTCATAAACTCGCGGGCTTGCGGACTCAGCGACCTCGGATTCTCGAAAGATGTTGAGGGTCGCGATGGAGTTCGAGTAGATCTCCCATTTTTCCGGTCCGTCGATCGTCTTCTCGCGGAGGTCCGTCATTCTAAATTTTCCAAGCTCCTTCCTCCCATCAAGAATTTTGCCCGCAATGAGAAACCGCTTTTGCTCTTGCTCACAATGCTGTGCGACTTTCAGAAGCAGAGGAAGTCGATCTTCAAAAACGGTCCCTAGAAAGGAGACGGCGTAACGTGGTTGCGCGTGTCGCTGAATCGATGGGAACTCAAGAGAGGCTGTCGGGAGGTAGATGGTCTCTTCATTCGCGCAACTTAACTCATTGGTAAACCGGTGAGTGTATAGGGACTCAACGTTGGGCATTTCTTCATAAGGGTCATCGGTCGCGATTAAGACAGTCGGAATCCCTGCTCGACGAATTGAAAGAGGAATCCGAGAGCGTTTCCCACGAAAATAGAGACCGTCGACAAAGATCACGCAGTCAATACGGTTATCAACGTCCAGAGCCGTTCCAAGAATATCTGAGCAAACCGATTCTGGGCTGAGCACCTTCAGCATTGAGAAAGTCGGATAAGGAACAACATCAAGGCCGATCAGACTCAGGCCAATTCGATAGCCCTCCCACACATCACGCGTTGAGAAGTTCGCTGCTCCAGAGACAAGCAGAATTCTTGAAATGCCCACTTCGATGATCCCGCTGAAACACGCTCAGCGAGAAATTTCACCAAGCAGAAGAAAATTGATCGTCACAGGAAAATCAGATTTCGCATTCCCCGTCGAACAGGGGAAAATGCAGAAATCAGACAATTCCAAGACATTTTCTACAATACCGCTCTCTTTCCAGCGAACTCAAGGCGTTGTCAACAATTCTGAGAGACAGAGAAATTCCATCGTTCAATCATTCCGAAGATTCGGGCTTTGCGACATCGGTGTGTAGATGAAACCCAGGTATGGGGAGCAGGATCCGGACTTCAGAGTAAGGATCGAAGTAAGAATCGACGAACTGCCAAGCCCGCCAGGAGAGAAACTGCCAGTTCAGGCAACTGATCGATATGGCCGGAATTTGGGGATTCTTCTGGTAGTTTTTGACGGATCAATGTATATTTCCACATTGTGAATCGATCTGCAGCGACTGTCTTCAAACCGAGGATTGAGTAAGTCGAACAGCCATGCCGATCAGCGATGTGAATCTTGGTTGTTGTCAGTAATTTTCACAAAACAATCCGCAGAGACTCATTTTCACACGTATAGACTTCCGGCATCTTCGGGAACTTCAAGAACAGTTCTTTTTCGGTGATTTAGCAAACTGTTCAGTCAACGAAGACAAGACAGCGAAGGTGTGTTTCAAGAGCAAATCAATAATTTGTCTTTACGTTCTCCTTCGTGGCGAGCAGTCTGTGGAGTCATGAAAATGATTTTCACGGGCATGACAAGCATTGAAAATGCTCTAATCTCTCAATTTCTCTTGGAACAATGGAGATTCGGCAGATGGACGATCGACAAGTCGAATTACCCCAGTCGTCTGGACAACGTGGGCAATTGCCAGAAGGAACACGGCGGAGACTGGAAGAGTTCCAAAAGCGTGTCCGATTCATCAAGATCGCAGAAGGACTACTCGCTGGACTATTTGGTTTAGCAGTTTCTTACCTGCTGGTCTTCGCCTTGGACCGGTTCTTTGACACCCCCGCTCTTCTTCGTGCTGCAATCCTGATTGTTGGTGCACTGGGAATGGGCCTTTTCCTTCCGTTGAAACTCCATCGGTGGATTTGGGGCACACGAACAATGGAACAGGTCGCCGGTTTAGTGCGAATCAAGTTTCCCCGCCTGGGTGACCAACTCCTTGGGGTTGTTGAACTGGCGATGAGCGAACGGAACACCACTGACAGTTCGACTCTGACACAAGCTGCAATCAATCAGGTCGATTCAATTGTCAAAGACAAAGACCTTCTCGATGCCGTCCCGGATCCACAACATGGGTTCTGGTTGAAAGTCGCTGCCGTTCCGCTCGCACTGATGTTGGCCTGCCTCATCATTGTGCCCGCCGCCGGAACAAACGCATTGACCCGCTGGCTCACTCCCTGGAGGAACGTTGACCGATACACCTTCGCGCAAATCGATCAACTTCCTGCAGAAATCGTCGTTCCACATGGCGAAGAATTTTCCCTGAAAGCAAAGCTGGGCCAAGCCACACGATGGTCTCCGAAAACAGGGACCGCGAAATCGAGTGCGACTCGCGCTGCCATTACCACTGACCTCAAAGATGGCGAGTATGAATTCTTAATTCCTGCTCAAACGCGTGAATCTCAAGTCAACGTCCGGATTGGTGACGTTCGTGAATCTGTCCGGGTTCAAACAGCCACTCGCCCAGAACTCAAAGAGATGCAGGCATCGATTCAACTGCCGAAGTATCTCCAGTATTCACGCAACTTGAAGACGGACGTTCGAGGAGGAGTCATCTCTGTCGTCAAAGGAGCTGAGGTCGACTTTGCTGCCACAATCAATCGAAAGCTCAAAGAGGGAGACGCTCTCGGCGAAAGTTCGAAAATCGACGGTGACCGGCTCTTCATTTCCGAAGTCAGTGTTGCTGACTCTGGTTACTTGACTCTGCGCTGGAAAGACGAATTGGGGCTGACGCCGAAAGACGATTTCAAACTGAAAATCAACGCCGTCGAAGACGCAGAACCAAGTGTCTACTGTCAACAGGTTGATCCTCGGCAAGTCGTTCTTTCGACCGAAACGATCTCGTTTGAGCTTTCGGCAAGCGATGACTTCGGGTTGAAGAATGTAGGACTGCGCTGGGAAGGGATTCAAGACGCCCTTCACAATCCGGAGCCAGACAACGGTGAAAAAGTGGTCAGTGTCGGCCAACCGGAAGCGATGACACTCTCCGCAACAGCCTCTTTCTCTGCCGAAGCAGATCAGGTTCGCCCGCAAGCATTGAAGATACAGGCGTTCGCAGAAGATTATCATCCCGAAAGAGGCCGAGCCTTCTCGCCGACTTATGTCCTCTATGTCATGTCTCCACAAGACCACGCAATCTGGCTCTCAAATCAACTTAGAAGGTGGGCCAGCTTAGCGGACGATGTTTACGAGGAAGAAGTTCGCCTGCATGATGCGAATCGACAAATCCGCCGTATGTCCAGTGACGAAATTCAATCAAAACAGGTTCAGCAACAACTCAAAAGCCAGGCAACCGCAGAGAAGTCCAACGCCATGCGACTCGATGCCGTCACAACTCAGGGAGAAGTGCTGATTCAACAAGCTGTTCGCAACCCCGAAATGTTGGTGGGCCATTTAGAAACATGGGCTGAAGCACTTAAACAGCTTCGTGATATTTCAGAGAATCGCATGCCCTCTGTCGCCGACCTACTCAACGATGCTGCTCAAGCAAAATCGACAGCCAAACCCAAACCGGGAGCAGGTAAACCGAGCAAAACCGACTCCGCTCCTAAAGCTGGAAACAATCGAAACCAAGCGAGTGGGAAGCCTGGTGCCAAAGATGAAGAAGAAGGTCCGGCAGTCCCCAAAGCCCCCAGCATCACCGATGTCGAATCTGGATTTAATAAGCCGAATGAAGCAGAGGCTGGCAAACCGAAAAAGAAAAAACCAAGCACCGGAAAACTGGGATTGCCATCGACCGTGCTCAATGGCGGACCAAAGCCTGAGCCCAAAGAAGACGAGGAAGAGGAAGGTGCCGACGAACAAGTCGATGAAGCAGTCGAACTTCAAGCCAGCCTGATTGATGACTTCAACAAGATCCGAGAAGACTTGCAAGCCATCCTGGATGACCTGGAAAACAGCACGTTTGTCAAACGCTTCAAAGCTGCCTCTCGGCGACAAATGGAAATTGCCAAAAGCTTGAACCGCACAGTCTTTAAAGGCTTTGGTGTCACGTCGGATGACCTCGACCAACGTCAAATCGATCAGTTGGCCAACATTGCAGAATCCGAAGTTGCCCAAAGTCGAAATGTCTGGGAAATCCAATCCGATCTCCAAGCTTATTTCGGTCGGAAAAAAGAGGAGAAATTCAAACGCATCCTGGATGAAATGAAAGAACTCGAACCTGTCGCTCAACTCAATGAGCTAAGTGAACGAGTCCAGGAAAATCTTTCAGGCGAAGCGATCGTCCGTGCGGAATTCTGGGCAGACACATTCGACCGCTGGGGCGAAGAACTGGTCTCCCCATCGAAGTGCGGAGCATGTAAAGGTGGAAATTCCGTCAGTCTGCCACCTTCAATTGTCCTCGAAGTGATGCGAATTATCGAAGCCGAAACGGATCTGCGGGAAGAGACCCGCTCACTAGAACAGTCTCGGGCAGCGATGGAAGTCGACCAATATGATACCCGAGCAAAAATGCAGGCTACGACCCAGTCTGTGCTTCTAAAGCGAACGGAAGATGTCGTCAAAGATATACGTGCACTCCCAGATGGTGAGAAGAACTTCTCGAAGGAAATTCAAATCGTCACAGGAGCCGCACTCGCAATGAACGACGCAACTCAAATCCTGAAACGTCCAGACACCGGTCCTGAAGCAATCGCTGCGGAAACCGAAGCGATTGAACTTCTGCTCCAATCCAAGCGAGCCAACCCAAACGGTGGCGGTGGTGGCGGCGGATCCACTCCCGGCGGCGGTGGTGACGGAGACACACAACGTGTCGCGCTGGCAACAATCGGAGCCACTTCCGATCCAAATGCCAAAGTCAAGGATCGCACCGTTGACCAATCGAGCGGAACTGCCTCTGAGAAGCTTCCTGAAGAGTTCCGCAACGGACTTGATGCGTTCTTCAACGCTTTGGAGAATCAAAATTAATGACTGATGTATCCATCAACGACACTCAGACCAAACACCTCACGAGCAAGCTTTGCCTTGTCTGCCTGGTTTTGTTTGCTGGATTCCTGCTGCCAACATTCGCAGCTGCTCAAGACTCAGAGCTTCGCTACGGAGACGAAGTTCCAGCGGAAGTTGAAGAAGTTTATCAGCGGGGCTTGAATTGGCTTGTTGAAAATCAATCCGAAAATGGATCTTGGGGCGGATCTCAGATCGGTCATGGTGGCTCTGGAAATTCCGGGATCACGGGCATGTGTGTGATGGCGTTTCTCGCCAGCGGAGAAGACCCGAACTTCGGGAAGTATCAGAAAAATATCTGTGCAGCTGTTCGAAATCTCATTCGTAGCCAGGATGCGAAAACAGGATACCTTCCGGGAAGCATGTACCACCACGGGTTCGCAATGTTGGGGCTTTCGGAAGTGTATGGCGTGCTTGATGACGATCTCGTCTGGCAGGGAGAAACCGATCTCACCAACAAACGCACAATCGGAGAAGCACTCGAACTGGCAGTTCGCTGTGCTGTCACTTCGCAGAAAAACAATCAATGGGGTGCATGGAGATATTCTCCAGAATCGAACGATGCGGACACTTCCGTTTCTGGAGCAGTCCTCATGGGATTGCTGGCAGCGAGAAATGCCGGGATCAAAGTTCCCGACGAATCGATCGACAAAGCACTGGAATACTTTGCAAAAATGACGACGAAACAAGGGAGTGTGGGCTACTCCGGCATTGGTGGCGGCGGGTCGAGAAATTTGCAAGCGATTTCAACATTGGTCCTTTCGATCGGACATCGCAAAGAGATCGACCAGTTCGCCGGACTGACAAGACAAATCACGAATAATCTTGAATACCCCGGGAACAGCTACCCCTTTTACTTCCGCTACTATATGGCTCAAGCACTGTTTCAAGCCGACTTCGAGTCCTGGAAAAAGTGGAACCAGCTCAACATTCGTCAGATTCAAGACATGCAAAGTGATTCCGGGAGTTTCCGTAGCCAACATGGCGAGGCATACGGAACAGCAATGTCGATGCTTGCACTCGCCTTGAATTACCGATTTCTACCGATCTACGAACGGTAGTCCTCACTTTGCTGAGAAATAGATGAGGCCCCATCCAATGATGAATGCTTCTTTACAGAAGCTTACTCTGCCGTGTGCCAGTGCAGATCAAGCTTCGCTGTTGTTCTCGACTCAACAACAGCTCAGGCCCAGTCGCCTCCTTGCACTTCTCCGATCGCTGTGCGCAATTGGACTCGTCTTGGCCTTTCCCGCCTTTGGACTGGGGCAAGCTGAAGAGAAACCAGCCGCAGAGAAACCTCCTACGGCTGCCAAAGCTGAGGCTGCCCCTGAAGCCGCTGCGGAGGCTGCCAAGGTCGAGGCTGCTGCGGCTGAAGCGGCTGAGGCCGTCGCAAATCAGGTGGAAGCACTCCTGAAAAAGCCTGATAAGATAACTGACGGAATACCTTTTCCCGTCCCGGAAGCGCTGGGGACGCCCGTCATTCAGAAGACAACGCTCTTCTGGGGAAGTGGCGATTCTCTCACCGGAAAAATTCTCGCTGCCGATCCGGAAGCCATCACGTGGGATTCCGAGCTTTTTGTGGATCCATTGAAGATCGAAATCTCCGCACTCTCTGCAGTCCGCTTTCCAGATCGTCAAGAGGCCTCTCCACTGAAGGAGCCATTTCGAATCTCGATGTCGAATGGCGACGTCCTCTTTGGAAAGATGATTTCTGCGACAGAAGAATCGATTCAGTTCCATAGCAACCGGCACGGTGAATTCAGTTTGCAAAGAAACAAAATCGAAAGCATCAAACGAGTCGACACCCCCGACTTAATTTACCTGGGTCCGCGTGGTCTGGAAGGTTGGGAAAAGCCACAAAATTCCGATGAGCAAAATGCGTGGCGTGCACTCAGTAATGGCCACCTGACAACAAGCTCACCAGATCGTGGAATCTATCATCAGATTGACTTCCCGGAGAAGGCAGAGATCGAACTCATCATCGAATCGTCAAAATTGCCACACTTCATTTTTGCACTCGGCCAAAACCGGACATCGTGTGTTCGTGTTGAAAGCTGGGCGGAAGTCCTGGTCGTCCTGTCGCGATTTCAGTTTCAGGAAGTCGACACGCTCGAATCGAAAACAACACGAGTTCACTTAAATCTCTTTTTAGACCAGGCAAACAACCGGCTTTCGATCTACTCCAATTCCGGTGAGAAGCTCACAGAAATCGTAGACAAACTAGGATTCTTCCAACCGACCGGCATTCAGCTTTGGAATCGAGAGGGAGACTTAACGCTTAATTATTTGAGAGTCGATCGCTGGAATGGTGAACTCCCCAAACCGTTAAAAGTTGGTCAATCTCGTGTCCAAACGACAGACGGAAAAGTGATCTACGGAACACTTCCCAACTTCGCGACCGGGACAGATGTCATCACGATCCAAAGCGAGAGCGAAAAACGTGAAATCAAAATTTCTAACCTCTCGAACATCATTGTCAATGACGGATCACCTGCGGAACTCAAGCTGAGCCCGACGAACGTTGCCTGGAAAGAAGGAGGGTTTCTTTCTGGGGAAATTAAGTCGATTCATGAGGATCGAATCGAAATTCAAACTCCGTATGCCGACGGAACAATTGCTTCAACGTTGTCGGGAATTCAGCGGATCTCCTTCCCAAACAATGCCGAACCTCCTCAAAACTCCGACCAGCTCTTCTTTGAGGGAGGGTCGCTGCACGGGGAACTTGTTGTTGATGGAAAAACAAAAGATCCAATCCGCTGGACTCCAGTCGGTGGTTTAAACGCAAGTGCGCTCTCCGCAAAAGGAGAAGCTCGATTTGTGCGTTCGAAAAAGGGGCAGGAACTCAGCATCAATACGGATCAATTTCCTGATGTCCTCTATCTGCTCAACGGAGATGTGATTCCTTGCTCACTCAAAAGTGTAATGGAAGAGAAGATATTACTTTCGGTTCCGTTCTCCGAGGTCAAAGAAATTCCAACCAGCCGTGTTAAAGCCGTGGAACTCACATCAGCTGGAAGTGTGAAACATGCAAACTTCACAAATCAAGGCTGGAAACGTGTCACGGGTCGTCCCAACCTGAGTGACTCTTCCATAACGTTCCGCACGTCGGGAGCCTTTGGAAACCCCTCGATTATGACCGGCGACCTGGTGAAGTTTAAGGTCAACTGGGGGTCACAGCAGTATTCACAGTTGATAGTTCAGCTCTTTGGAAAAAAACTCGAAATTGATCCAGAGGCGACCAGTGTTGCGATTCACGTAAACGGAGACAAAATCTGGGTCGAAGAACATGAAGCGAACGCCCAAAATGCTCGTATGTTAGGCAGAGGGTTCAATCCGGGAGATTCCCAAAAATCTGAAACGGTCACTTCTCCAGAAGGAACAGCCGAAGTGACACTGGCTGTTCGGGATGGTCAAATCCACGTAGTGATTAATGGAACGCAACTGAAATCGATCGAGTTGAAAAATCGCCGATTGAAAAGCCGCAGTCTGGTTTTCCAAGCCAACATTACCTCCGTCACTCGGAACCTGTCTTACGGAAAAAACCCACTCACACGCGGAATCGTTGTCGAAAACTTTGAAGTCCGTAACCATGATGGCGCCTCAGCCAAGCAGTTCATCCTTGAAGAGACCCGAGACCGAACGTTACTCATTCCAAGATTCCGCAGAGACAATCCTTCGACTCATGTGCTATTGGCTCCCAATGGAGACGTGCTGCGTGGGAAACTTCTGAACATCACCGATCAGCAGGTTCGGTTTGAGTCTCAACTCGAGGATTTCGGTTTCGAACGCGAGCGAGTGGCTGCTGTCATTTGGCTTCATCCTCCAAAGCAGGGCGAAGAAGAAAAACCTGACACCCAGGTCGCAGAAGCTCATCCCGAAATTCAACTCCGTTTCGGTCGAGGATATTCGCTCAGTATGGACCCACAGAAAGTGGTCGACGATCAACTCATAGGCACCGCTCAAAGCCTGGGGGAATGCTCGATTCCGGCAGCTTCGATTCAGGAAGTCACTCTCGGCGATGCGGCTTCAGTTTCTGAAATTGTTTCTTATTCACGATGGATTCCAAAGTTCGCTGCCGAACCAGATTGGGAGATTCCAGAGAGTGATGGATCGGGACCAGCCCATCAGCTTGTTGGCACGACTGCGGAGGATTTTGAACTCGCCGGTCTGGATGGCACAACATTCAAGCTCAGCGATCACGATGGAAAGGTGATTGTCCTGGACTTTTGGGCTTCCTGGTGCGGCCCCTGCGTTGCAGCCTTGCCCGATTACATCGAGTCGACATCGGGATTTGATCCCGAAAAAGTCATTTTTGTGGCTGTCAATCTGCAAGAATCTCCGCAGGTTGTCCGAAAATTCCTGGATGAAAAAGGACTTTCACCGCAAGTGGCGATGGACGAATCAGGTGCCATCGGGAGCCGGTTCCGTGTCTCCGGAATTCCGCACACCGTTGTAATCAGTCCGGGAAAGACGATCGAACAAGTCCACATCGGCTACCGCCAAAATGCCGGGCAGAATCTTCGCCAAACGATCGAAAAAATTCTCGACGGAACATGGGAACGTGAGGCCCCGAAGAGCGAGAAAAATGACGACAAGAAAGCTGAAGAGACCACGGACGAAACATAGTCCTAACTGAGGTTCAAAACCTTCGTTCGACTCAGAGCAGTTTGCTCTCCCTTGTGCCCGTGTAGAACGTCTAGAGCATCTTTCGAATTGGTTTGCAGGTTCTGCCTCGTGGCGAACAGCATTTTTACTGGAGAAATGCGTTCTTCACGGGCACACGGTAGAGCAAACTGCTCTAACGCGTAGAATCACCATGCGTTATGAAGCAAAACGCGATTACAACTTCGAGAGACGTTCTTGCAGAATCAATTCGCCAACTCTTCACAAGACTGCAAAGACTACTTGGTCGATTGATTCGGCAAACGTAATTTCATGATCACCCAACCTGCTGAGACAGCTTCTTTCCAGTTGATTTTGGTGACCCCAAATCGTCGTTCCTCGAATTTAATCGGAACTTCGGTAAAGGTCGCATTCACTTTGCGGAGCCGGTACAAGATTTCTTCCTGAAACGCATACCCCTTGGCTTGAGACTTCGACCAGTCAAACTCTGCCAGTTTGCTCACTCTGTAACAACGAAAGCTGCCGCTATTGTCTTTCGTTTTTAACCCCAAAAGAGTCCGGGCATAAAAGTTGATCCCTCGGCTCATAAAGTGCCGCTTCGGTCCCCAGCCAACAATTTCTCCGCCAGCAACATACCTGGACCCAATCACACAATCAAAATTCGCTGCCTGCTCAACCATTGCAGGAATAAACCGGGGAGGATGTGAGAAATCCGCATCAAGATTGAGAAGCAAGTCGTAATTGCTTTCAATTCCGAACTGAAAAGCGCGAACAGTCGCGGTCCCTAAACCGAGTTTCCCTTCTCGATGGATCACATGAATTTTCGGATTCTGAGCCGCGAGTGAGTCAACATATTCGCCGGTCCCATCCGGGGAATTATCATCGACAACCAGGATCGATGCTTCGGGAGCATACTTGAAAATTTCAGGAATGAGTTCTTCAAGGTTCTCACGCTCGTTATATGTACAAAGCGTGATCAGCAATGACTGAGACATTTTCAAGCAAGCCGTTTCGTTCTAAAGCAAATCCAGGGCTGGTTTTTATGTTCTGCCGCGTGGCAAGCAATCTATAAAGTCGTAAAAGTGATCTTCACGTGCATGACAAACATTAAAATGCTCCATGAAGTTGTGATCTCTATTCGCGTCCCGGAGTTGCGAACCGATGCGTCGGAACTGGTCGCCCTGGGCGGAAACGTTGTGTTTGACGGAACTCCGCAGTGAGATTGAATTCTTTTGCGACCGCGCTCACGGCCTCGTTCACGAAGTCTTCTAGCAATTCAGGATCGCAGGCAACTCGTGCATTGACGATCACTTCCGCTTGCTTAACGTTGCATTTGGACGGGAGAGAAAGTTCGGCTTGTGTCTGGCTGCTGATCAGGTTGGCGACTCCGAAGAATCCTTCCCAAAGACCAATCACTTTGAGATGAGCCGGTTCGAGTTCGGCGCTCAAAAGATGTGACTGCAAGTGTTGAACAACTCCTAGAAGTGCTTGATCCAGATCAAAAGATTCGTCGGACCGGAGCGTCAGACTGCTGTTAAGCCAGCCGAGTTCGGCCTCCCCGTCGGCGTAAATATCGTAATCGATATCTAAAATCTTATGGCCGAATTCACCTTGTTGCGTCAGGAATTCCACCAGCTCATCGAATCCTTCCCCCGTTTTTGCGGACATGCGAATCAACGGAGTCTCTTCGAATTGCTCTTTGCAAAGTGATGTGATTTCGTCGACTTCTTCCGGGGTGAGTTCATCAATCCGATTGATCAGAATGACATCGGCTTCTTCGAGCTGTTTTTTGAGAATGTACTCTGCCTTGGGGGAGAACCCACGCCCTTGTTCATTCTTCAGAATACGAACTCCGTGGCTGGGCTTGAGGATCACAGGATACGGAGCGATTTCGAATTCGGCATCAAAGAGCTGTTTGATCGGTTGAATGACTGTTGCGACCAAATCGGTGCAAGAACCGACCGGTTCTGCAAGGATGATGTCGGGACGCTCCTCCGCGGAGAGGTTGCCCATCGTGTCGATCAATTCATTGAAGTTACAACAGAAGCAGGCCCCTGCAACCTCACCCACTTCGAACCCCTGGCTGCGAAGCGTGTTCGTGTCGACCAGATCAGTTGCCTGATCATTCGTCACGATGCCGACATTCAATCCTTCTTCACGGTAATGAGCAGCCAACCGACCGAGAGTGGTTGTCTTCCCAGCACCTAAAAAACCGCCGACCATAATGTAGCGAATTCGATGAGTCATGTTTGCTCGTAGTCTATGGCTAAGAGGGAGAATCGATGATGGGGCTGATTATAGCACGCATCTGACCAGCTTTCATTTCCGGTCACTTCACGCGATGAGGTCGTGTGCAACGTGTCCTTCGACATCCGTCAGGCGGAAATCTCGACCGGCGTGCCGATAAGTCAGCCGTTCGTGGTCGAGCCCCAGCAGATGCAGGATTGTGGCGTGAAGGTCGTGCATGTGGATTTTGTTTTCGACGGCTTCATGCCCGAACTCATCGGTCGCTCCGTACTTGAATGCCTGTTTGACTCCACCACCAGCCAGGAAGTGCGTAAACCCTTTCGGATTGTGATCGCGGCCATCGGCCCCTTGCGAGAATGGATTTCGTCCGAATTCTCCGCCCCACCAAACGAGCGTATCTTCGAGAAGGCCACGTTTTTTCAAGTCGATCAATAATCCTGCAACGGGTTGATCGGTTGCTTTCGCATGGATTGCGTGACGTTCAATTTTGCTGTGCTGATCCCAACGTGGATTCGATCCATTGTCGCTGTAATTCACCTGAACGAAACGGACCCCCTTCTCTGCCATGCGTCGCGCCATTAAACATTGCCGCCCGAAGTCTTCTGTCTCTTTTTGGTCGATCCCATACAGCTTCATCGTTGACTCGGACTCTTCCGATAAATCGAGAAGTTGCGGAGCGTGCATCTGCATTCTCCAAGCGAGTTCATAAGAAGAGATGACTGCTTCAAGCTCGGAATCTTGCCGCCCCCCCAGTTGCGATGCATTCAATTCTCGCAAAAGTTGAAACTGCTTCTCCTGGACTGGCTGCTCAAAATATGGGTTTTGAATGTGTCGGAACTTCACCTGGTGGCTTGGCTGTTCCGCTCGTCCAATGGCAGTTCCTTGATAGCAGGCTGGCAAAAAGGAATTCGCGTAATTTCTTGGTCCTCCATTGGCTGCCGATGGTGATATCGTCACAAACCCAGGAAGGTTGTTGTTCTCGGTGCCGAGGCCATAGTTGATCCACGCCCCCATTGAAGGACGGATCAGATTGAGTGCTCCTGTGTGCAGAAACAGCGTACTCGGTCCGTGTGCGACTCCATTGGTATGCATGCTATGCACAAAACAGAGATCATCAACGCGCTGTCCAATGTGTGGAAACAGGTCTGAAACCGCGTGTCCCGTCTCGCCGTATCGACGAAATTTCCACTGCGACTTCATCAAGGTTTCTTGAGCGCCCGAATTCCCTCGCGCCATTTTTCTGGCATCCCGAAATTCAAACTTCTCTCCGTGATGCTTTTCCAGAATCGGCTTATAATCAAAGCTGTCGACCTGACTGGGGCCACCTTGCATGAAGATAAAGATGACCCGCTTCGCCTTCGCAGGAAACATCGGTTGCCTGGCCGCCAGCGGGTTCTCACTAGCAACAGCTTGAGAATCAGACTCTGCGGAAGCAAGCCCGTGAAATGCGAGCGAACCAAACCCACATGCTGTGGATGCAAGCCAGTTTCTTCGGTTCAGCAAATTCATCATGTGTTCAGACCGCTGCTTGACAAAGTTGAGACACATTCAAGTTAGCACATATATCCTCGTCTTGCGAGATGCTTTGCTTTCTCCACTCGAACCTTCAAGTTAGTCAGAGAGATTCGTCTCAGCCAATAATCCGGCGAGCCCGATTTCGACGACATTCTTTTGATCGACTCCGCCCGGAACTCCGGCATCTTCAGGACTCAGGTGAGCAAAGACGATTTCGGCCTCTGCCACGAGTTCTTCCTGGCAATGTGCCGTCACCGAAGTCATGCCCCCTTCGTCGCGGGCATCAGTGAGGGTGGCGGTATAAATTAATTGGTCCCCCGGACGTACTGGCCGATGTGATTTGAACTTTGGAACTTTGGCAAGAAAGACGAGGTATTTGAACTTGTGGCTTTCACCTAACAAAATTCCTCCGGTCTGGGCCATTCCTTCAATAATGAGCGAACAAGGCATGACCGGGAACCCGGGGAAATGGTCGTGCAAGTGCTCTTCAGCAAGTGAAACATTTTTCACCGACTTCGCCTGTTTTCCACTTTCGAATTCGATGAATTTGTCGATCCAGAACCAGCGCATTAAATTTTCCTTCAGCGATTGAAGCCAACTTTCACAGGCCCCGAATATACGAAAATCCGACTGCACAAAACATCGTGCAACCGGATTCGATTGTCAATTTGCAACCAACAAGCTTAACCGTCGAGTTTGCTGCCGATGAACTTGCAAAGCATGTCAACGGTATACAGGTTTTGAACGTTTTCGACTTTTGGATCTTTCGCGAATTTGTCGATGTCTGCGTGAGGAAGTTTTGTTCGCATCGCGGCGATTCCCTCAGCGTTGATCTTGCCGTCTTCGACATATCCGGCATCTGCGGACATCAGATCTTCTGGGAAAAGTTCCGCACGAGGGATCTTGAGTTCGAATGCTTTTTCCAAACGGAAAACAATGTCCAGAAAGTCGATGGACTCTGCTCCAAGGTCACCGACGAGAGTTGCCTCTGGAGTCACTTCGTCGTCATCGACGCCAAGTGCGTCTTCCAGAACCTCTTGAATTTTTTCGAAGATTTCTTCTTGATCAGCCATTTCCACGAGCTCCGATAGTAAGTTGTTGAGAGACAGTCATGACGTGATGACCGATGTTACCCACAAGGTGATCGACGTCGATGTTCTCTCGTAAATCAAGTCTGTTGATTCGAAACAATTCCGAATCTCTCCTCACCGACAAATCCAACCATGTCTATTCGATGACGACGGCGAGGAACGTCACGAACTTCATCACTGTATGAAGAATGAAAACTGTATGAAAACTGAAAGGATTCTGACACTTGTATCGACTACGCAACTGTCGAGTCCAAGAGAGAGAACTCAACCGAAAGCGGAATTTCTTCCCAATCGGCTATTTTACCGGTTCCTCTCAACACAACTTTTGAGAGCGACGCATTTGATTGGGTCAATTTTCGCCAAGTCCGGTATTGCTTGCAACATCAGTCTTAATGAAGCATTTTTCTGACTAATTCTAGAAACCACCTAAAGTCAGGCCACCATCGACAGTTAAGACGTGCCCGGTAATGTAACTGGCTTCTTCGCTGGCCAGGAAGAGGACTGCATTGGCAATATCTTCCGGCAAACCAAGACGGCGAACCGAGATTCGCTTCTTAATTTCACCTTCAGCGGCATTTCTGACCGCTTCTGTCATGTCAGTCTCGATAAATCCGGGAGCAACTGCGTTCACGGTCACGTTTCGACGTCCGACTTCTGTTGCGAGGCAGCGAGTCAGTCCCTGAATTCCGCCTTTACTGGCTGCATAGTTGACTTGTCCCTGATTTCCAAACTCGGCAGCTACGCTCGAAATACTGACGATTCGACCGTATCGCTGGGACATCATTTGTCGCATGACTGATTGTGCGAAGTTGTAAACCCCGGTCAGGTTTGTGTCGATCACGCTTTGCCAGGCATCTTTTTCCATGATGGCGAGCAGACCATCCTTGATGATTCCGGCGTTGTTCACGAGGATGTCGAGCCGTTCCCACTTATTGACGACCTCTTCGACGATGCGTTCTGCATCTTCTTTACTCGCGACATCACCTTGAATTGCGAACACTTCCAGACCAGCGTCTGAGAGTTCGGAGACCATCGCGTCTGCTGATTCTTTACTGGAACGATAGACAAAGGCAACTTTAGCGCCCGCTTTAGCGAGTGTTTCGACGATGCTTTTGCCAATTCCTCGGCTTCCACCTGTGACCAGAGCAACGCGCCCCTCTAAATTTAACATATCAGTCTTTCAAATATTTTGAGGTTCTGCGATGGCTCCCATCGCCGTAAGTTATCTTCCCAATTCCACAAACATCGAATGATAATTCGAGTCTCGTGCCATCTTAACTGAAATTAAAAACTAAGATTTCACAGATTCAGCTTGTGGATAAAGCACGTTGAAGAGAGTTTTCATAGATTCCGTTTGCACTGCATCACCCGAGGCAATACTCGGATATTCGTCGGCTAAATTGAACTGCTTCAGAATCAACTTCGCTGTGATAACGTTCGTTTCACCAACATTTCCGCTCGCTTTGAACGTCCACGTCGAATCGTCGTTTTTCTTTTGCAGCTTGCTATGAATAGTGATCGTATCACCCGGCTTTACGAAGCTGTTGAATTTCACAGCTTTTGCCTCGTCCAACAAAACCGTACTGTAGCGAAAGTCTTCGGAATACCGCATCAACCAAGCACTGGTTTGCACAAGAGCTTCCACCATAAGAACCCCTGGCATCACAGGAAATCCGGGAAAGTGATCCTGCAGGTATTCCTCAGCCAGAGTCAGGTTTTTGGCAGCTGTGATCGACTCACCTGCCTTGAGTTCAGTAATTTGGTCAATCAGTGAAAACCGCATTTGCTGCTTTACAATTATGGGAATCCAGAAGAACAATACATCCTGACCAAGAGGTGGAAAGACTTCCATTCATTAAGAAATTCCTCCATGCTTGATGTGTCGAGTCTGCGCGCAACTACACCGAACACGTCTCCCAGCGATTGCGTCACTATAGAAAACCGGTTCAACAGTGACAACCACTTTCAAGTGTTCAAATGACTCTCATTGACAATTTCCCGCGGGTGAGACAGCAAGATTTGACAATTCGTTAGTAAATGCTCATTGTAAAGAGCTCGCCCACATTCACAAACTCTTTTGCACCTCTCCGAAGTGGAATCATCTCTACGTTTGAGAGCTCAAATCATTGAGAGGTTCAACGTTTGCGAAACCAGTTTCAGGTTTTTGGATCAGTTCAATTCGTTTGGGATTCTCATGACTTCAACGACACTCCATCGACGTCAGTTCTTACAAACAACCGCCGCCATCGGGGCATCAGCATTGTTGCCAACTCTCGGGTTGGCAGCTGAAAAAAGCCCACTTTTCAAGATCTCCGTCGCGCAGTGGTCACTTCATAAGGCGCTCTTTGCCAAGAAGATTGACAACCTCGACTTTGCCCAGATTGCCAAAGACGAATTTGGCATCGATGCAATCGAATACGTTAATCAGTTCTTCAAGGACAAAGCCAAAGACACGAAGTATCTCGCTGAAATGAACAAGCGAGCTGCTGACCATGGGGTGAAAAACCTGTTAATCATGGTTGATGGAGAAGGCCAACTGGGAGCCCGAGAGAAAGAGAAACGTGCTCAAACAGTTGAAAACCACAAGAAGTGGGTCGAAGCAGCAGCGAAACTGGGATGTCATGCAATTCGAGTGAACGCAGCCAGTAGTGGAACTTACGAAGAACAAATTGAATTGGCTGCCGACGGTCTCAATCAATTGACTCAATACGCAGAGACGCATGAGTTAAGAGTGATCGTTGAAAACCATGGCGGATACTCCTCGGACGGAGCATGGCTTGCCGAAGTGATGAGGCGAGTCGATCATCCACACTGCGGAACTCTCCCAGACTTCGGTAACTTCAGAGTTAAAGGGAATTCATGGTATGACCGTTACGAAGGGGTCAAAGAGTTGATGCCGTACGCCTTTGCGGTGAGTGCCAAGTCCCATGATTTCGATGAGAATGGAAACGAAACTCGAACCGACTACAACCGCATGATGGACATTGTTCTCGATGCGGGATACCGCGGTTATGTTGGAATCGAGTACGAAGGTTCTGCCCTGGATGAGTATGCAGGAATCAAAGCAACCAAAAAACTTCTTGAACGGACACGCAACGAACTGACACAAGTCTATGGTTAAGCTCTACGCAGGAGTCGATGTTGGCGGCACATCGATCAAGTGCGCGCTGGGAACAAGTGACGGGACGCTCCTCAAAGAAGGAGCGATTCCTACAGACTCGCATGAAGGTCCGGATGATGTTCTACGCCGCATCGGAGAACACATTAACGCCCTGGTGAGCGAAGTGGGTGGAGATTCCGTAACAGCGCTCGGGATGGGATTGCCCGGTCTGGTGGATGTCCATCAAGGCATTACGCGATACCTGCCGAACATGACGACGCATTGGCGAGATGTTCCCGCTGCTGCGAAACTGTCAGCGATTGTCGATTGTCCCGTTCGTCTGCTAAACGATGTGCGAACTGCTACTCTCGGCGAGCTCACATTCGGGCGAGGAAAGTCCGTGGACACGATGGCGTTCATCGCAATCGGAACCGGCATCGGCGGTGGAATTGTGATTGACGGGAAGCTGCGACTGGGACCTATGGGAGCAGCAGGAGAAATCGGACACCAAACAATTGACCGGACCGGTCCGTTGTGTGGATGTGGAAACCATGGGTGCCTCGAAACACTGGCGAGTGGAACTGCTTTGACCGCTGAAGGTGTCCGCTTAATGTTGATGGGTCTCGCTCCCAATTTGCATGAGCTCGTCAATGGCGATCCTGGTGAAATTTCTGTAGAGCTCATGGGACAGGTTGCAAGTCAAGATGATCCCGTACGCGATGCAATCCTCAACGCCGCAGCCGACATTGCCATCGGTGTCGCCAACATCATCACGACAATTCACCCGGAACTGATCGTCATAGGTGGAGGTGTCGCGAATCTGGGGGCACTCCTTCTTGATCGGATTCGTCAAGATGTTGAAGACCGAGTGGGACGCCTGTTCCCCGTTGATGACATCCGCATCGAGCGTTCACTACTGAAAGAAAAAGCTGGCGTGCTTGGTGCTGTTGCCTTGGGAATTCATGGGCTTCCAGCTTGATCCCCGGGAAATATTCGTCGAACTTTAGAGACGTCTGACAATTCGGACTGTCGAGTAGGCGCAGAGCGAGTGGGTCTCCTAGAATGCCCACCTGAAATCAACACTTGAACATATTTCCTCGGCAATCAATTTTCTTAGGTTGCTGAGACGCAACTTGAAATGAAGAGGTTGTCGATGATTCGGACACTTTTTTTGTCGCTGGTGATGACCGGTCTCCTATGGGGGACCACTCATGCTCAGGAAGAGGGATTCCGTCCAATCTTTGATGGAGAATCTCTCGCTGGCTGGAAAGGTGAAGAAGGTCGATGGGTCGTCAAGGATGGAGCGATCGTCGGTGAAACGACACCAGAAACCCCGCTAGCCCACAACACATTTCTTGTTTGGGATCAGGGCGAAGTCGATGACTTCGAACTCCGGTTGCAGTTTCGAATTTCCGGGTCAGACAAAGCCAACAGTGGCATTCAGTTCCGTGGATCTCAACGTGAAGATGGTCACGTCATCGGCTATCAGGCCGACATCGACATCGCTGGAGCCTGGATCGGCTCACTGTACGATGAAGCAACAGGCCGAGGACCTCTCGCAAAACGAGGGAACAAATCGGTCATTGGCGAGGATGGAAAACCGCAACCAGAGCAAGTTGCGGATCCGGCTGAACTCTTCAAAAAAATTGACCTCGATGGCTGGAACGAATACTCGATCACCGCACGTGGCAATCACATCACATTGAAAATCAATGGCGATGTCACAGCTGAAGTTCTTGACAATGATCCAAATGGACTGGATCGCTCCGGGATTCTGGCATTGCAACTGCATACCGGCCCGCCGATGAAAATCGAATTCAAGAACATACGCTTAAAGCGATTCCCCTTGAAAGATGGTTGGAAGAAAGTTGTCTTCGTCGCGGGAACTCCCAGCCACGGATACTTCTCACACGAACACAACGCCGGTTGTAAATTACTCGCGAAAAAGCTGACTGAATCTGGTCAAAAAATCATTTCAGCAGTTTACACCAATGGCTGGCCGAAAGATCCGACAGCCTTCGATAACGCCGATACTGTTGTCTCGTACTGTGATGGCGGCGGGCGGCATTATCTCAACAACAACCTGGAGCAGTTTCAACGCCTGGTTGATGATCGCGGTGTTGGACTGGTTTGCCTTCACTATGCAGTCGAGACCGTCACTGGCGATCCCGGAAACAGTTTCCTGAAATGGATCGGTGGGTTCTTCGAAGTCGACTGGTCTGTCAATCCACACTGGGATGCGAAGTTTGACAATCTTCCGGACCACCCGATCACCAATGGTGTCGAACCATTTGAAATCAGAGATGAGTGGTATTACCACATGCGGTTCGTTCCGGAGATGAAAGGGGTCACTCCCATCCTCAGCGACTTACCACCGCGTGAAAGTTTGAATCGCCCAGATGGACATCACTCCGGAAATCCACATGTCCGGGCAGCTGTGATGGAACGTAAAGAGCCTCAACATGTTGCCTGGGCGTATGACCGCCCTGATGGGAAAGGGCGCGGCTTCGGCTTTACTGGAGGGCACTTCCATAAAAACTGGGCGAACGACAGCTTCCGAAAGGTTGTCTTAAACGCCATCCTCTGGACGGCCAATGCAGACGTTCCAAAAGAGGGAGTCAACTCGCCAACACCAACACAAGAAGAACTGGAAGCCAACCAGGATTTTCCGCAACCCGGAGCAAAAAAAAAGTCCGCAAACAGCAATAATGCCAAACCGGCTCCCGCAGAAAAATTGAAAGGCACAGGGACCAAGCCTGTCGCCTCTTCGAAGATTGTGACTTCGAAAACTCCGGGGCATGCTGAGTCAATCGAAGCGGACATCACCGGAGCCAAAAAACTTTTCCTGGTCGTCACTGATGGCGGTAACGGCTTCAGCTGCGACTGGGCGGACTGGGCTGAACCTCGGTTGACTCATCCGAACAAGTCCAAACAGGCTCGTGCTGAGAGCGACAAAAACGTTGAAGTTGCTATCGATGATGAAGTTGTGATGGACCTCACAACACTCAAATGGGAGTCAGCAGTCAGCGATTGGGGAAAGGTCCAAGTTGGCAAAAATGCCGAGGGTGGCGCTCTCAAGATCAACGGAAAAGCGGTCTCAACCGGCATCGGTGTCCATGCGAATTCGATTATCGAATACAACCTGCCTGAAGGCCATCAGTTCACAAAATTCAAATCTCGCGTCGGTCTTGATAACGGCGGAACTGACCAGGCAGGCGGAGCAAGTTCGAGCGTCCAGTTCCACGTCTTCACCGAACGACCGAGCAAGAGTTTTCTGGCACAGGCCTCCGGGGGCGAAAGTTCTCTCGCTACCGCAAATCACGAATCTGGCGATGCTGTCGAACAATTAAAAGTTCACGATCAGCTGGAAGCAACCCTCTTTGCCTCAGAGCCAATGATGTCGAACCCGGCATCGATCGACATCGATCACCTCGGACGCGTCTGGGTTTGCGAGGCGATTAACTATCGTGCTTTTCGCAATAAAGACATCATTGGAGATCGCCCTGAAGGGGACCGTATCCTGGTTCTCGAAGATACAAACGGCGACGCGAAAGCAGATAAATCGACAGTCTTCTATCAAGGCCACGATGTCGACTCTGCTCACGGAATTCTGATCCTCCCAACGCCCAACGGAAAAGGACTGCGTGCACTTGTCTCTGCGCTGGACTCCGTCTTCTTCCTGATTGATGACGATGGAGATTTAAAATCGGACCGCAAGGAAATTCTCTTTACTGGAATTTCAGGCGCGCAACATGACCACGGAATCCATGCATTTCATTTCGGCCCGGACGGAAAGCTCTATTTCAACTTCGGAAACGCTGGAAAGCAGATCAAAGACAAAGATGGCAAACCAATCATCGACCTGGCTGGGAATGAAGTCAACGACACTCGCAAACCATATCAAGAAGGTATGGTCTTCCGCTGTAATCTTGATGGCAGCGAGTTCGAAACGCTCGGTTGGAACTTCCGAAACAACTGGGAAGTTTGTGTCGATTCATTCGGAACAATGTGGCAATCTGATAACGACGACGACGGCAACCGTGGAGTCCGCATCAACTATGTCATGGAATATGGCAATTACGGATACAAAGACGAATTTACCGGAGCGGGCTGGAAGGAACCACGTACTGGCTGGGAAGAGGAAATTCCTCTTCGCCACTGGCACTTGAACGACCCGGGTGTTGTGCCGAATCTGCTGCAAACCGGACAAGGTGCACCGACAGGAATCTGTCTGTACGAAGGAGAATTGCTGCCGGAAATTTTCCACGGTCAACCGATTCACTGTGACGCTGGACCAAACATTTGCCGAGCATACATCACCAAGCGAGATGGAGCCGGATACACTGCAGAAGCAGTCGACATCCTCGATGGAGCTTCCAATAAATGGTTCCGACCTTCGGATGTCTGTGTCGCTCCGGATGGTTCCATTCTCGTCGCAGACTGGTACGACCCCGGAGTTGGTGGACACCGGATGCAGGATGCAAAACGTGGCCGAATTTTCCGGGTGGTCCCCAAAGGAAAAGGGCTCGCGAACAAATATTCCTCTTCGAAGCTCGACCTTTCAACCCCTGAAGGTGCCGTAGAAGCACTCAGTTCCCCCAACATGTCTCGACGTTACCTCGGCTGGACTGCACTGATGGGAATGGGACAAGAGGCCATTCCAGCATTGAAGGTGATGCTGGAGTCAGACAAACCCTATCTGAGAGCGCGTGCTTTATGGGCAATCGGAAAGCTGAACATCAACGCTGATGAGCGTTTAGCTTTCATTCTGGCTGCGATGAATGACAATGAAAATCTGGATCAACAAATCACAGCGGCCCGGTTGGCACGTCAACTTCTGAACGAAATTCCGGTCGATCGATATACCGGGAAAGTCACTATTGATGATCTAAATCCTGCCTTGGCTCGTGAAGTCTTGATTTCAATGCGGGCCACTGAGTTGCCTGACGAAGCGGAACTGTGGGCAAAACTCGCGTTGAAATATGACGGCAAGGACCGATGGTATCTTGAAGCCTTGGGTATTGCAGCAAATGGACAATGGGACGAATGTCTTTCCAAGTGGCTCGACAAGGGAGGCGATCCGACCTCGCCAGCGGGCCGCGAGATTGTCTGGAGATCCCGTGCAAGCCGGACCCCTGAACTTCTTGCTGATCTTATTACCAATCCCAACACACCAACTGGCGATTTGCCACGGCTCTTCAGATCACTCGACTTCCAAAACAGTGATGCGAAACAAGATGTCGTTTTAGACCTTGCATTCAAAGAAATTTCCGGAGTCGACGCGAAAGATGTTGCTTTCATCCATGCTGAAGCACTCAACCGCCTGAAAGGATTTGATCTGGCATCAAAACCAAAATACATGGCAGCCTTGAAGACTACGCTGGACGCCAACGAAGGAACGACGCAATTCATTCAACTCGTCGATAAATTCAACGTTGCAGACCGTTACCCGGCTCTGCTGAAAATGGCACTGGCGAATCCGAATTCGCAAATCGCCGTCGAAGCAGTCACAACGCTGTACAACAAGAAACAGCACAAACTGGTCAGAGAATCTCTCGCGAGCGATAATCGTGAAGTGGTCGAGAACACACTTGCAGCTCTTTCGACAGCTGCCAGTGGACACAGCAATGGCCCATTGTTAGAAGTTGTCAAAGATGGCTCACGACCGATTTGGGCACGCCGCGGAGCGGTGAAAGCACTCGGAGCTTCACTCCCAGGAGCCAAGGCTCTTCTGGAAATGGCTCAGAAAAATGAGTACTCACCTCAAATCAAGGATGCCATCGCCGTCACTCTCAATGGTGCACAGTGGAAAATCATTAACGAGCCTGCCTCGAAACTCTTCCCCCCTCCTCCAGGGAAAGAAAACAAACCGATTCCTGCAATTTCGCAGCTCATTGAAATGAAGGGAAACTTGCCAAACGGACGAGTGATTTTCAACACCACCGGAACATGTAACAAGTGTCACAAGGTGAATGGAATCGGTCAGGAAGTTGGCCCGGACCTTTCAGAGATCGGAAAGAAGCTGAGCCGGCCAGCCATGTTTGAATCGATCCTGTACCCCTCAGCCGGGATCAGCCACAACTACGAAAACTGGTTAGTCATCACCGACGATGGACTGAGCTTCAGTGGACTGCTGTTGAGTGAGACTGACGAGGAAATCAAAATCAAAGATGAAAAAGGAATCGTCCGGACAATCAAGGCATCAGCAGTAGAAGCGAAGAAGAAGCAAGACATCTCGCTCATGCCCGCCGACCTTCAAAAACTGCTCACAGTTCAGGAACTCGTCGATACCGTTGAATACCTGCAGTCATTGAAGCAGAAACAGTAGAGCTTCAATTTCCTCGGTCGTTCTTGACGTTTCAAAAATCTCTTTCACCTCGTACTTACTGTGCGGGGTGAATCGCTTTTCTATTTATTCAAGGAAGATAACGCCTCCATGATTCGGAAAATCTCAGGGAAATTATGTGACCTACGCGATCAGGGAGCCACGATCGAAGTCGGAGCTTTCGAATACGAAGTTCTGATACCAGAATTTGTCCGCAGACAATTACAAAGCAAGATGGATGAAGTTGTCTCGCTGATGACAATTCATTACATCGACGGCAACCCGCAAAAAGGTCGACTCACTCCCAGACTGGTCGGTTTTCTCCATCAGGCAGAACGGGAATTCTTCGAACTGATCTGTCAGGTTGATGGCGTCGGTGTAAAGAAGGCACTTCAGGCAATGGTCCGACCGGTTCAGGAAGTCGCCATCGCAATCGAAGAACAGGATTCCAAACAGCTGAGCACACTTCCCGGCATAGGACCTGCAGTCGCTGAGAGAATCATCGCGAAACTGCGCCGCAAGATGGCCAAATTCGCACTCCTTGTCGATCAGGAAGGTCCAGGAGAAACCAGGGGCGACCGAGATTTGCTCAACGAAACTTTCGAAGCTCTTCTGGCACTTGGACATTCACAAAGTGATGCCCGAGAAAAAATCGAAAAGGCTTCATCTTCCAAGAAAAGCAAATTCAAATCAGTCGAAGATGTCCTGCAGTTCATCTACACACAGCAGCGACCTGAAGACGCCTGAGCATGCAACCTGTCGAAGTTCCTCACAAATCGTGGGGAACCTCGACAACTTCAAAATCGCCAGCAGGTTGAATGACATCCCCTCCCATCACAGCGTCTCTCTCTGAAGCAGCTTTGTGTTTCAGGTCCTGATGGAAGCTGCTTTTCATACGGGAAATCGCAAACATCCACGAGACAGCAACGCGCACATTTTTCAAAGAGAGAACTACTCCTGCTCTTTGCAGGTCATCCCGAGCCTTTACTCGCGTTGCTGGATGAACACGAATGTTCCTTTTTTGTTGGAAGTTGCGATGTCGAGCAGGCCATCGCCGTTGATGTCGGCAACGTCGAACTGAGTTCCGATTCCGGAATTATCGTCGATCTGGTGTCTCGTCCAAACCGGTTTGCCATTCTCTCGCTTGAGTTCATACCAGAAGACAACAGCGGGTTCGTTTCCGCCCGGGTCTTTCCCACCATGAGTCCAGTGCCGTTTCCCCGTCACGAAATCAGGCAAACCATCCCCATTGATATCCGCCAGCATCAATGCATGTGTCTGCGAAAAATCTTTCGAGATGAGATGAGTTTCCCACTCAACACCTTTCTGCTGCCCCTCATTCGTACTCCCTTGTCCCTTTTGCTCATGCCACCAAATTCCGTAACGGTGAGCGGACGAAGTCAAAACATCATTGTCTCCGTCCCCATCGAAGTCGTAGACATACATTTGAGCACACGCTTCCCCGAATGGAGCGGGATGCCATTCCCAAGGCTGATCCTCTGAGTCATCTTCAGGAGCTTCCCACCAGCCGGTCGTGGTTAAGATGTCATTGAGTCCGTCACCGTTGATATCACCAGCTCCGACTCCGTGTGAGAAGCGATCGGTTCCGGGAGCACCGGGACCAGAGATGGCGTTGATCTTCCACTCGGCTGTCGGCAAGTCCTTCGGAGTCGCAAAGCCCATAATCTTTTGATCGAAACCACACAGCAACTCACGCACTCCGTCTCCATTGATATCTAAGAGCTGCGGACTCTCATTGTTGGTCACTGGCGTCAACTGATGTCGCTTCCAGGCTGTCTCCTCTTTGGTTTGCCCCGGATTTTCAAACCACCACGTCGGCTTTCCCGGAAAATCGACAACAACAAGGTCCAGCCAGCCGTCGCCGTTCACATCCATCGCAAAGTTGCAGAACGTGTTACTGTAGCCCTTGGGGTCAAATTCCTGCTTAGGGACAGTAATCGAATACGGTTGCGGATGCACAAACTGGCCACTTCCAGTTTTCAAAGAGAGTTTTTGCTCTTCAGAATCGGCGCTGCCACCGACTTGGCTGCTACGATTTTTGAATGGAGATTGTAGCGGGAACCAAACCGACCCGGCTGCGACATCCATGTGTCCATCTTTATTGAAATCTGCAATCGCGCAGCCTTCGCTGCGGAAAACGTCATCGAGTTGAATTTTCTTCCAACTGATTTTTTGACCTTCCTCCACTGGTACCGAACTCGGCCAACCACTCGCAGGTGAACCAGCGGCGGGAAATGGTGGGAGTGGATCAAGGAGTTTGATCTCTAAATTACGGAAGCGAACTTCCATCGGGTCGCCGGAATGCAGTTGGACCGCAATTTGTCCGGAGAGTTGCCCCGCATCGTCAACAAGGTCCACAACCTGTTTGCCGTTGAAGAAAATTTGCACTCGGTGTCCAACCGCCCGAATCCGGTAGGAGTTCCAGTCACCTTCCTTCACGAGCTTCGAGTTGTCGTTCTTAACAAGTAACCCTCTGGCAGATTCTTCGTAGAGCTTGCCCCACCAACCCTGACCGATATCTGCCTGGTACCCGCGCATCTCTCCATCGGGAAGCGGGACAGAGCGGAATTGAATCCCACTGTTTCCGTTGTTGGGTTCAAGTTTCACTTCGCAGGAAAACTCAAAGTTCTCCAGGAGCATTTCGCTGACGAGAAAGGCGTTGTGCTTGAGTCCTTTGGAGCGACCAACGATCTCGCCGTTCTCGACAGTCCAAAGTTTTTGGTCTTCTTCCCGAGTTGCTCGCCAGCCATCCAGATTTTTGGCATTGTAAAATCGATTCAAATTTTCATCGCGAGCTGCCATCGGCACCTGGCGTGTCCCGGAGAGATAGGCGATCAGCGACCGAGCCTCATGATCGCTGAACGGTTTCAGCAGGTCGTCCGGCATCATTGATTGCTCACTCTGTTTGCGAGCTTCAATTTCGTTGACCGGAACCTGCACGAGTTCGTTGGTCGTTTGAATGGTGACCAGCGAACTGGTTTCTTCCTTGATGATCCCTGTGATGACGCGGCCCGAGTCCGTAACGATGACCGCAGGCTGATACTCTTTTGCCATGACTGCAGATGGATCGAGAATGTTCGTCAGCAGATAGTTGTGATCCTTGCGGTTCGCTCCGGTGATATCCGGCCCCACTTTGCTGCCGACTCCGTAGAGAGTGTGGCACTGCTGACAGGTCTTCGCAAAGATGGCCCGCCCCAAGTGAATATCGGGTTTGGCGTGTGAGTCAGAATTGATCAAGCCAAGATATTTCTCAATCAGCTTCTTGCGGTCGACATCGCTCTCACGGACAACTCCCCAAACTTTGTTGAGCAACTCAGTAACTTTAGGGTCATCGAGATTTCTAAGTTGGCGGATCAAATCGGCTGAAAGGTCTTTCCGAGGGACCGCTCCCGATTCGGCTGCGGTGAGCAGCTCGATTGCATAGTTCGCCCGGCTGGCGAGCGCGTTGCGGGCATCGGTCTGTTCGCCTGCGTTAAGTGTCTTGTAATTCGCAACGATTGATTTTGCGATGGCAGAATCGTTGATCGTAGCTGCGGCGCGGAGTGCCTCGGCTCTCAGAGTTGTTCCGGTGAGAAGCTGAGAAATAATTTCTGCCAGATTTTCAGACTCGTTCTCAACGAGGAAACTAAAGATGACTTTGCGTTCTTCATACGCTCCCGCTTCATCAACGACGATCTCTTCCAGCTTTTGCTGAGCCTCTTGATTCCCGAATTTCGCACCGAGTCCGAGCGTGTAAAGATAGACATCAAAATTCGCAGCTGTCGTCTTCGGTTCCGAAAGTTTCTCGAAGATTTCCGCCCACTTCGCGGGAGCTTTGACCGTCTTTTGCCCTGCGAGGGAGCTGCGAATCCCTTTCAGGAACGTCAGGCGAACGTCGTCGGTTTTGGCTTCTGCAAGTCCATCTACAAGCAGTTTGATCGCCTCTTCCGGTTTCCCGCTGCCGAGTCGACGGACCATGTACTCACGCAGAATCGGAATATTTTCGCCGGCAGTCATCGCAAGTGCCAATGCTCGCTGTGGGTCGACATCTGCCAACGGCTCCATCGCGTACCAGTACATGAGCGGCAGGTTGTGGTCGGTTGCGTCTTGGGGGTATGACGTCAAAGCCTCGAGAATTTGCCATCGACGATCGACATCGGTTCTCTGCAACAAAGACGCAATTTGCAATCGAATCGGTTGTGATGACTGCTGATCAACAGCCAATGCATAGAGCGACTGGATTCCGCGCGGACTCGTGAAGTGTTCAGAGAAGAGCAGTCGCAGTATCGAGCCAACTCCTTTTTCGCCTATCGACTCGTAGGTTTGGCGAGCCTCAGACCGAGGGTTTTCAGAGAAATCCTCATCGAATTCATCTCCAAGAAGTGAATTTGAAATCCGGAAGGTACGAAACGCGCTCTCGGAATCGGGGACCAAGCTGTCTATTGAGATGTTCTTAAAGTCCAGAGTCTCATTCGATGCACGTTCCTGGAGAATTCGATTTGCATGTCGAACGTACCATTCGTTTTCGCTGTCGAGTGCCAGACTGACAAGATCTTCTGTACTCACCTCTTGCAAATTCACCTTCACCGGTTGCGAGTTCCCATAGCTCACGCGGAAGACTCTGCCGTTGCTGCGGTCGTGGGCTCCTTCTTCGCGGCGGTGGCACTGGTTCTGGTCGTACCAGTCGATGCAGTACATTTGCCCATCGGGTCCGTAGGTCATGTAGATCATTTGCGACCATTTGTCGCGGGTCAGCAGGAAGTCGGGATTGCGAACGCCCACGTATCCAGAGCCTTCAGGAATCAGCTCATCGACGTTGATCCGGTTGCCGTGGATGTTGTTCATGAAGAGTTTGCCGTGGTACTCCTCCGGCCACCCCTGCTGCTTTGTATTTTTCGGAATGCTCCAGCCCGGTTTGTCGGCGTACTTCCGCAAGATTTCCCATTCAGGAGCTTCTTTGCCTTCGCGACCACCGAGGTAAATCATCGCCCCAGCGTGAGCATGTCCGCCGCCGAGGTCATCGGATCGGGCGCGATCGTTGTTGTTCCATTGGTTGCCAACAAAGTGCCGATGCTTAGCGATGGTTTTGATATCGTCATAGGTATGAGGGTTGAAATGTTGTCCCCCTTGCCGCTGATATCTTGCACCGGGGATAATGTGAAACAGGTGCGGAATCACACAGGCCGTGATAAATGCGTCTCCAGACTCATTGAAGTCGAGCCCCCAGGGATTACTGGTTCCTTCAGCGTAAACTTCGAAGATGTGCCTCGTCGGGTGATATCGCCAGACACCGGCATTGAGACCGATTCGCTGGTCGTCCGGTGTCCCCGGTTTGCCGACTTTGGAATGTGTAAAGACCCCATGACACCCATACAACCACCCATCCGGCCCCCAAATGAAAGCGTTGAGCGTTTCGTGAGTATCTTGATAACCGAATCCGTCAAGAAGTACTGTTGCACCCGGTGGAATATCGCCGGGGAAGTCGATTCCTAAAGTTCGCTTAAGAGACTTTTGAGATTCTCCAATGGTCACATCAATTTGCAATTGATGAACATTTGGCACTGAAAACAGTTCTGGAATCAACTCTAAAATGACATCCCGTTTATAGAACTCACCTGTGATCTTGATGACACCGTTTTCTACATGAATAATCACATCCTTGGTCTTGAGTTTATACTGTGAAATTCGCTTTGCGATGGCATCTGCTGTCTTTTGGTTGTCTGCGCGATATTGTTCCCGTTCATTTCCATCGGGAACATCATCCCCATCACGATCCGGGATGAACATCAAATACGGTGCGGCCCCCACAAAAACACCGCCGAAGCCGAGTTCGATCCCGCTGACGAGGTTCAAGCCTTCGATGAAGACTTTTCGCGAATCGAAGACTCCGTCGAGCGTTGTGTCTTCAAGAATGATGATCCGGTCGCGACCTTTGCCTTCTTTAGCCCGGATCGGATATTCATACGCTTCCGCAACCCAGAGTCGTCCGCGATCATCAATCGCCATTGCAATGGGCTGCATGACGTCCGGCTCCTCCGCAGCAAGTTGGACCTTGAAGCCATCGGGAACAATCATCTTCTCAGCGGCTTCTTGCCCGGAAAGATTTTCAAATGGGTAGAGTTCTCCCAGCTGAATTTGTGGAACCGGCGTGATGACCGGCAGTTTGAAGCGGGGTCGCTTCTCGTGCAGCCTGAAGTCATCAAAGTTGACGTGCCCCCAGCCACCGGAGTGCTGATCGACGATGCGGATGAAAATTTCCTTGCCAGCATAAGCAGCCAGATTCACCACAACTGGCGACATTTCTTCTGCATTTTTCCCGGAGACCTTAAAGAAGACCTGTTTGTTGTCGTTGAGAACAAGTTCAACACGTGTTGATTCGTGGTTCCCACCGCCGAGTAGAAAGCTGCACCAGTTTGCAGTCACTTTGAAGGGAGAAGATGTGAGAACACCTTTGGGCGTGTCGCGATGGAACTCGTAGCCGCCGAGCCAATACTCACCAGTGTGTTGGCTTTTTCGATTGGCACCATAGGGGCGTTTGGGATCGATGTTCCCTTTGTGCGGCTGATCTTTCCAGGCATCGCCGGTCGCGGTCCAATCTGTCAGGTCACCAGTTTCAAAGTTCAGATTCAGCTCGCGACCGTCAGCTGATTTTGGAAGCATACCCACTGAGTTGATCGGTTCGTTGATCGATTGGGCGAAGAGAGCTGAATTGTTGGCAAGGTATGCCAGCAGGCAAAACATCAGACCAGAGCGAAACATCAACATTTTCCCGATACAGGATATGAATTAACCACGGTTGATATTGAATCATGGAATGTCTGTATGGAATCATCAAGCCTCTCAGCCCATTAGCGGATCGAGCGCGGCAACAGATTAAGCGACGATGATGCGTTCAGCCTCCCAGGCATTCCGAAATCTGGGAATGCTCTGAAAGAAGAGATGTTTTTCGTAATAGCTGAGAGAATCGCTGGATTTACTCAGAGTTGCGAACGAAGTAATAAGCTCACTGATCGCCATAATTGTGTTGTAAGTGTTTTCGAAAGAGAGCTCTTACAAAGCGAAAAAACGATCACCCAATTGGACTCGTTGTTCATCGAAGAAGACTCACTTCGTTGTTAGAGATCGAGATTTTGAAGAAATCATAAAATCTGTCTGCAAACAAAAAAAAATTGTTGACATTCCGACCTAATACGAGAGAATCGATCTCGATGTACAAGTTCACTTTGATCCCCCTGCTAAGTTCCGACGCCGTCAATTTGCTAATCGAATGATTCGAAGTTCCAGACGTGCATCCCGCTCAAGAGTGGGTCGCTGAAGGTCGGGGCAGTTCAGACGCGGTAGTGTCAAACATGGGTAGTGGTTTATGGATATTGGGTAAAAGGTGTGCTTAAAGCGTGGTGTCTGTTTGTAATGTCATGAAAACAGACTAACTGTATAGAAATTCTGCGGAAAAGTTGCGGACTGAGACGCTGGCGTTCTCTCCCAACTTAGGCAGGCTCAAAATTCAGAAAAGAGAGGGGAGAACAGTATATGGAGTTTTCCTTTGAAGTGGATCCGGATAGCGATATTGCCATCGGAACAGAACTGGTCGCGGAAGAAGTATTAACCTTTGAAGATGGTGTCGAATTCGACCTCACAGGCTACGACCCACTGACACCAACCGGAGCCAAACCTGGCTCAGATGATAAAGTCAAAATGCTGGCAGCTCGATACTCAGCTGGCGTTCCACTCTGGCACGATAGTGATTGCTACGATCACGGTCCTGTGAACACCGGAATTCTTGGTCTCGGTGAGAGTGACGATATTGATGATCTAGACGAACTGGAAATCGAAGTAGAGTAATTTCCTCTCGGAATAATTTTTCCAGAAAAGCCGGTCCCCCTCTATCTTTTGGGTGTCCGGCTTTTATCTATTTAACCTGATTGCATTACTGACACGGAATTATTGAAGGCGCAACAGAATCACGACTCGCAACGTCTTTAACATCAACGCCCGCTGTTGCATCAGGCTGCTCTTCAACTTTGGTTTGGGAATCACATGATCGGCATCATTGACTACGGAATGGGAAATCTTCGAAGTGTTCAAAAAGCTCTCGAGCGGCTGGATGTACAATCCGAAATTCTCAGTTCTCCAAACGAACTCAAAGATGTTGATGGTGTCATCCTTCCAGGTGTCGGTGCGTTTCGCGATGCCATTGGAGAACTTCAGCGACACGACTTCGTCAAAGCGATCCGAGAAACAGTTGCATCTGAAAAACCTTTATTAGGGATCTGCCTCGGACAGCAACTTCTCTTCGAAACCAGCTACGAAGATGGGACCTACGAGGGCCTGGGGATTCTTGAGGGAGACGTGGTCCGATTTCAGCCCGAACCAACAATTAAAATTCCACACATGGGTTGGAACTCGCTCGAAATCCAGCAGCAAACGCCACTCTTTTCGGGGCTTGCCAGCGGAGACTACGTTTATTTCGTGCATGGATATTTCGTTCAACCGAAAGACTCAAGCGTGATTGCCGCAACGACAACGCATGGAAGCCAAGAGTTCGTCTCTGCAATTGCTTCCGGCAATGTGTATGCAACTCAGTTTCATCCTGAGAAAAGTCAGCGAATCGGATTGCAACTCTTAAAAAACTTTGCCAACCTTGTCGCCAGTCGTAATTTTGCAGGGACTACAGAATCGTAAAATTCGATTCGTTACGGAGCACCACGATGTTTTTTCAGCGAGTCATGATCGCAATTTCAGCGGTCGCATTCTTTTTTGAATCCTCAGCGTTTGCACATCCTGGACATGGAGCAGATGAAAGTGGTGAATCATTGACTCACTACCTCGTCGAACCTTTCCACAACTGGGCAATCATTCTCATGATCGCTTTGATTGCCGGGACTGCGATTTCGTTGCGTCTGCGAAATTCGAAGAGCCAAAGAGCTTCGGTACTGCGAACAAAAAAAGATTCTAACCGAACTTAAAACACATTCGCGATCTTATTGAATTTTTCGAACGAGTGCTCGCAGCCTGCCTCGTGACGAACAGTAATTTCGCTGGTGAAGCGAGTTCTTCACCAGCACAGACGAGAGCGAACAGCAGCGGCGTTTGCCCTGATGGAGCGAGCTTCAATGACCGACTCGCTTCAAGATCACTGATTTGAGCTCGATGCCCGCTGTTCCAGTGAGTGACTTCAGACGGACCACAAGGTCTGCCTCTCCTTTCTGTAGCTTGAACACTCCGACATTGAGGTTCGCCCAGCTCTCTTTATCCTGATAGTTATTCGAATAAAGATAGTCCGGCTTCGAGCGCAACGGTGGGTCGTGAGCGACCGGAACATTGACAAGCTGACTCGCCTTGCCAATCGAGACTTCGAGCTGACACCCAACGTTTTCCCGGGCACAGGCATAGCGAATCGAAACCTGGTAGTCTCCCGCCTCGAGAACATCGACAGGCCATGTTGGGTAGGCCTCTTCGCTCGACCACTCCGTGATCCAGGAATTGGCGAAGCCACTGGCAGTGTCTCCGGTGTACTTAATGAGATCGCCGTATCCAGGAATCAAATCTGCTTCGTTGGCTGGGATTTCAAATAACTCTCGTGACATGTGACCGATTGGAATTTGACGCTCCTTCAGAGATTCCGTATCCATCGATGCGAACCAGTCTTCGAATGCCTGAGACATTTCCTGCAATCGATCTGGAAACTTTGCAGCGACGTTCTTTGTCTGTCCCGAATCTGTCTGCATCTCGTACAAACTCCACTTTCCATTCATCAGCACAGCACGCCATTGATCATTTCGGACCGCACCGCGCAGATGTTTCACGTCGCGATCAGCGCGATAGCCATCGGTAAAGAGAGTTCGCTGTGGCCAGGTTTCTGCTTCAGGGAGTTTTTTCAGAAGCGGGACTAGAGAGACCCCATCAAGTTTGCTTTTGTGATCCGGTTTCAGTTTAACGTGACACAACTCCGCGAGAGTTGGCAGGACATCAAGGTGAAACGCAATTGGCTTGACCACTGTTCCCGGCTCGATGACTCCGGGATAACGAATGAAAAACGGAACCCGCGTTCCACCTTCATCGACCGACCCTTTGTACCCTTTCATCCCGGCATTGAATCGTGGAGAGTTGGCACCGTTGTCGGTCAGAAAGATGACGATGGTTTTGTTTTCAGCTCCACTTTGCTTGAGGTGTTTAAGAATTCTCCCCAGATTGTCATCGAAGTTTTCCACCATCGCATAAGCACATTGTGCTTTAGTATCGAGCCCCATTCCGTTGTACTTTTCCCAATACTTTTGCGGAACGCGCCAAGGTGAATGGGGAGTATTGTAGGCGACATAGCAAAACCACGGCTGGTCTTTTCTGGTCTGCATGAACTCGATGGCTTTGTCAGTAAAGATGTCCGCGATGTAACCATCCTCATGGATTGGCAGCCCGTTCTCTTCAAGTGGAGGATTGAAGTACGTATTCCAGTGCCCACCACAAAAGCCCAAGAATGTTTCAAACCCTTGACCATTGGGGTGCATCGGCATGTGTCGTCCGTTGTGCCATTTTCCAAAACACGCTGTCGCATACCCCGCTTCTTTCAGCACCTCAGCGATTGTGATTTCTTCACTACGAATGTTTTCGTATCCACGAGTCACTCCACTGACACCGGTTCGCAAGTGGTATCTTCCCGTCAGAAGGCTTGCTCGCGTCGGAGCGCAAACGGGGCTCACGAAGAATCGATCGAACCTGGCCCCGGAATCCGCCAGCGCATCTTGAACAGGTGTGTTGATGAACGGGTTCCCATGCGAGCTGAGATCACCAAACCCCTGGTCATCGGTCATTATCAACAGAACGTTCGGTCGCTGAATTTCTTCTGCTGCTGCAAAAACGGCTAAGCAAATCAGTTGTGGAATTGTTGCAACGATGCAAGCGAGCGCGGTGCTGTGAAAAGATGAAATCACGTTGACTCTTTCAAGTTGTGAAATGATATGGAGTCCCTTGATCACGGAAACGAGACCGATTCCATTCACCAGCCGCGAGCGGGGGGCCTGTTCGGAGACCTGTTCAAGGGAAGTCTCATTCTGCTCGTAAAGCTTACTTCAGTCAATTCATGGGCCAGTTTAGGTGCTGCGAGAAATCACCCCTCAGATTACGTGAGATATCCCAGGAATTCGCCAGCGCCAATGAAGAAAACGTTTCACCCCAAAAAGCTAGACCATTTCCAATGTCGGCCGTGCCCGTGAAGATCACTTTCATAATTTCATAGGCTGCTTGCCACGAGGCAGAACGTAAGAACCAATATCGAGTTTGCTCTTGTAAACTCTGACGCCCCTTGGGGCTAACGCATGAAGAGGATTCCGGTAGAAAGATAGAGTCGGTGTCATCGCAGCCAGCGGTCGTTATCCAGCCATCATGAGCGGCGGCGAACCAGGACAGACACTGTTTCTCGTACTCAATGATTCTTCAGAAGAAATAATTCCAACACTCTACCCTGCCTGCCTGGCCCACATCCGCGTCGCCGTTGTTGTACTTTCTGAATGTTTCAGGTGTGGTCATTTTCTGACTTATTGAGGATCGGTTCAGCAACCATTGTTTGGAATTCTCCATCGATCTGCACACTCAGAAGGTAGATCAGAGACTCAATTCAAGCTGTACGGGATCGCCCTGAAAGTAGAGTAGAAGCAGGTGATTCATAGAGTCGTTGCTGAGTTTTCTATAGTCATCGAGAGAGAGAAATCTTCGATTCGGCACATCATCTGCTTTGTCTTTTGGAACGTCGAGCAAATCCTGGATTTGCCTCCACTTTCTAGAGCAGTTTGCTCTACCGTTTGCCCGTGAAGAACGCATTTCTCCAGTAAAAATGCTGTTTGCCACGAGGCAGAACCTGCAAACCATTTCGAAAGATGCTCTAGTTCACGGGGAGCAGTTTAAGAAATCAGAAAAGTGATCATCACAGAAATTTGACACTTTGAAGATGAACTCAAAATTCACTGCTCCTGGTGGAAACGTTGAAATCTCTTCCTTTAATTGGATCGATGCAATGACAAGTAAAACAGAATATTACACCGACGAAGACCTCAGCACTTGGGAACGTGTGAAGAAAGCGTTCGCAAACGATTGGGAGCAAACAAAAGCAGATTTCGGCTCGGACACTGCTCGCGATATGGATCAGGATGTCGACGACACTCTGAAACAAGCTGCTGGTTCGGATGATGCATTTGAAAACCGTGAGCAAGCTTTCAGGTTTGGTTACGCTGCCCAACGACGTTATCACTCGAAATATGCAACCTGGAACGATGACCTGGATGCACAATTGCGAGCTGACTACGACGGGAATTACGACGATGACCGTCCATATATTCGCCATGCATATCAGTACAAGTACAGCAAATAATCACCTTCTGAGTCTGCCGGACCAGTTCGTAAGCCTCAAATTTCATACAGCGTAAACTCCTTGAGATGCTTATGAAATTTGGGGCTTCACGAGTTCACTCGACTCCCTGAAATTTGAATCGAAGAAAGATCATGACAGAAACCATCGCTGCGAAATCGGTCCACGGACTTGGCGCGATCGCGACCGATCACGGTGTCGCATTTCGCGTCTGGGCACCCAATGCTGATCAAGTCTCTGTCATCGGCGGATTCAACGACTGGAGAGTGGGCGCGAACGCGTTGCACCCTGAAGAAAACGGTTATTGGTTTTGTGAAGTTGAAGCAGCCAAGACCGGCGACGAATATAAATTTCATATCAAAAATGGTGAGCAAGAATTTTCCCGCATTGATCCTTATGCTCGTGAAGTGACAACCTCGGTCGGAAATGCGATCGTCCATGATCCCCAATTCGATTGGGGAGATGATGATTTTGAAATGCCTACCTTCAATGAAATCGTCATCTACGAGATGCACATCGGAACATTCAATCGTAAAGACGAATCACAGCCAGGAAACTTCCAACAAGCGACTGAACGCTTACAGCACCTGAAACACCTCGGCGTGAATGTCATTGAAGTCATGCCCATTGCGGAATTCGCAGGAGACTGGTCCTGGGGATACAACCCTGCGCATATCTTCGCAATCGAACAGGCATATGGTGGCCCGCGAGCGTTCAAGGAATTTGTTAAAGCTGCCCATGCGACCGGCTTGGCAGTCGTGATGGATGTCGTCTACAACCATCTTGGGCCGAGTGATCTCGATCTCTGGCAATTTGATGGCTGGAACGAGAATGGTGGCGGTGGAATCTATTTTTACAACGACTGGAGAGCGAAAACTCCATGGGGTGATACGCGGCCCGACTATGGTCGCGGAGAGGTTCGGCAGTATCTCTACGACAATGCAATGATGTGGCTCGATGAATATCGTGTCGATGGCTTGCGATACGATATGACTGCCTACATTCGAAAAGTCGATGTGATGGGCGACGCCGATCTCGCGGAAGGTTGGGGACTTATGCAGTGGATCAATAGAGATGTCGCAGAAAAATTTCCCCGCAAGCTACTCATCGCAGAGGACCTGCAAGGAAACGAATACCTGACGCGCGACGCAAACGACAGCGGCGCGGGCTTCTCTTCACAATGGGATCGCCATTTCGTACATCCGGTGCGAAACGTTGTCCAACAAGTTGAAGATGCTGACCGGAATCTCTGGGAAATCAGCAATGCTTTGACACATCGTTACAACCAGGATGCCTTTCAACGTGTCGTCTACAGCGAATCACATGATGAGGTTGCCAACGGGAAAGCACGAACTCCTGAGGAGATCTCTCCCGAAGATCCCGAAAGTCTTTTTGCACAAAAACGCTCGATCATCGCAGCTGCACTTACATTGACAGCCCCCGGGATTCCCATGCTCATGCAGGGTCAGGAATTTCTCACCGGCGGATGGTTCGACGACGGCGACCCACTCGACTGGGAAGACGCAGAGACATTCAGTGGTATCACTCGACTCTATCACGACCTGATTTCACTACGACTCAATCGCGATGGAATCTCTCGGGGACTCATTGGTCAACATATCAATGTTCATCATGTGAACGATGGTGACAAAGTCCTCGCGTTTCATCGCTGGGAAGAACAAGATCCTCCAAGTGATGTCGTCATTCTGGTGAATTTTTCTAATCGGACGTGGGAAGATTATCAGATCGGATTTCCTCGACCTGGGACATGGAGACTCAGATTGAACTCTGACTGGAGCGGGTACAGCGAAGACTTTTCCGATCATCCTGTTCAAGATATCACTGCGGCACCAAACGAACGCGACGGTTACCCAGCCTCTGCGACCTTGTCATTCGGTGCTTACGCAGTATTGATTTTCTCACAGAATCCAAAGTGAAAGGATCGTCCATCTGTCGGTAAAGACAACTCTGCTCAAAAGACAACTCTGCTCGAGTGGGACGAATTACCAAATGATGGAGGTCGCTTCTCCCAAGAGCGATTTGCATCAGGTGTTCGAGTTCAAGAATCGTCTGGCTCGGTGGAGATACGATTTTCGGTATTGGTCAATACCCAGAATATTGCCCCGATAAAATAGATGGCTGCGAAGAGCAGGAGGATCAGATTCCAGTTCTCGGTTCGCTGAAAGAGAATTCCAACCAGAACCGGGCATGCCGCTGCGGCAAGATTCCCGGTCATGTTCATCATTCCGAAGACCTGAGGGACACGAGGGCCTCCAATATCGATTGTCGCTGCCAATGCACATGGCCCTGCAATCGCTGCTGAGAGTGAACCCAATGTGAGTAAAATGACGGCGAGTGAGACACTCTGGACAAACCAGGCAGCCAGAATGAGAAGTGAACAAGACCCCAAAGCGACTGCACCGACTCCGCTGCGACTGAGTCGCAAGCTTCCTGTCCGTTTCCAAATCCAGTCAGTGACCATGCCTCCGAAGATGCTTCCGACCAAAGTTCCCGCTAACACCAGACCTTGTAAGTAGCCCGACTCTGAAACGGAAACACCGCGTGTCTCCTGAAGAAATGTGGGAAACCAGCTGGCAAAAAACATGTATCCAGATGCTCGGCAAATCTGTTGTCCACACAGCAACCACAAGACTGGGTTCGCTGCAATGTTGTACAGCTCGGTCAGTTCGCTCGTACTCTGCTCTTCGTTCGAAACTTGTTCGACACGGCCTGCTTGAATCAAGGCGAGTTCGCTGGCGTTGACAGTGCTCAGCTGACTGGGGCGATCACGGAACCACCAGTAGAAGCCGAGCGTCCAGAGGATTCCCGGAAATGCAAAACCGACAAACACCCATCGCCAGCCAGACCCTTCAGTCAGCTCGCCTGCGAATCCGCTAGCTGCGATCGCACCAACCTGCATCCCCGCTGCCAATATCCCACATGCGAGTGAACGTTCTGAGAGCGGCATCCAGTAGCCGACTGAATTGCACGATGCCGGAAAAATGCCTGCCTGGGCTATTCCCATCAATAACTGAGCGACGATAAGCAACCAGAATCCAGACGCGATCCCGACTCCGAACGTTGCGAACGACCAGCACAAAGCGAAAATGCTCAGGGCCAATCGAGTTCCTACTCTTTCTGAAAACCAGCCGGTGGGAACCTGAAAGAGAGCGTAAGTCCAGAAGAATGCGCCCATGAACCATCCGGACTGTTCGTGCGTGAGACCAAGCTCAGTACGTATCGTACTCTCAGTGACGCCCACCGCGTTTCGACAGAGGTACGCTAACGCGGCGGCCACTGTCAGCCAGGCAAGCGTACGATAGCGAATTGCGGTTGGACGATCTGTCATACGAATTCTCTGACTGCTTTGATGAGTGACGCGGTCTTAAACTGTTCGCTGCCCGGAAGCCCGAAACTCAGAAGCTCGCGGTTGCTCGATACGCATTACTTACAAGCACCGCTGTTACCGAGCAAATTCTGTAACCGAGCAAATAAACGATCGACTTCCTCAACGGTTTCTGGGTCGATTTCCCAGCTGACAGGTTGACGCTGAAGCGTGTTCAGAAAAATCCCACGCTTCTTCAACAGATGTTTTTCAATCTCGAGGAAACCATCCAGACCAGCCTGAAGTTGCAAGACAACAATCCCACAAATTGAAAACGAGAGTTCATAAATTCTGTCATCGTCGCCCGTTTTCAAAGCACTCCAAAGTGCAACGATGGCATCAAGCAAGTCCGTCCCCGGCATCGTTCCTACGATTCCACGACGATAACAGTCGACCAGATTGAGACCGCCGGAACCTTCGAAAACACGGATGGGCTCCGTGATTGAATCTCGCAGCAGAGACAAGTTCGGTCCGAGCGGACTCGCCTCGGGTTTGAAGAAAATTCGCTCCGCCCCGAACTCCTCCAACAGTTTTCGATAAACACCAAGGTCGATCGCGCTGCCGACATACCCTGACGCATCCTGAACAACTAAGGGGATGGAAACATTTTTGGCAATGGCCGCAAAATATTCATATGTCGCATTGCTTCCCAGCGAGGTAGCGACGGGTGGGATCGCCATCAAAGCACTCGCCCCGGCTTGCTCTGCATGGCGTGCATATTGAATTGCTTCGAGTGTTGTTTCAGCTCCAACGCTGATGACGGAGTAGCCGCGACCTTTTGCCGACTGGCAGACGAATGTTGCCAGCTCCTTTCGTTCCTCTGAAGTTAAGCGAAGAATTTCACTCACCATCGCGACGACAAGACCATCTGCACCGGTCTCGAAAGCCCAGTCAATTTCTCGCTGTAACGTTTCGAAATCAATCGTGTGGTCTTCGTGAAAAGGAGTGTGCAAAACAGGCAGCACACCGTGAAGTGGTTCGTCAATCATTGAGGGCATCGCGAATCGCCTGTGTCATCATCTCTAAGGTGAGTTCGAGGCTTCCCCGGTCAAAAGGGGTTTGCCAGACGGGATAAACATCGGTGTCATACAACTCTGCGGGAGGAAGGTAACCCACCGATCCATTGATCAAGTTCATACATAGAATTGTTACATCGGGAAATCGTTGACGAAGCTCCTGCTGGAGCACCGAATACGGCTCACAGCAGCAACCGACGAGAACAGCGTCACCGATTCGCCATGTCGAAATCGGAAGCTGAAAAGTTGAGCCGTCGCCGATACCGCGTCGGATGTCTCGCTTCCGTCGCAACCGTTCTTCAAGTGCCCGGTCAGGACAGGCCAGCCGCTCCTTTTCAAGTTCCTCAGCGGTCGGCCAATCTTTGATCGGTAACTCGACCGTCAATTGATCTGTAAACAGGATGCTTGAAATTTCGACCGGTTGATTCTTCCAGACGGCAAGTGGGGCTCCCGATTCGACTGCCCCCGTATAAGCGAGTTGCTGCCCAGTTGGTTCCATATCTTCAAGGACAGCCAACGAAGCGTAAGCCAGCTGGCGTCCATGGTGATCAGCAACTTCGACATCACCCACGTATTGATTTCGAGGTGCCAAATCTCCACAGGCTCCCAGCATAAACAAGGCTGGCGCACCGGTCACTTGCTGCATGGTTTCCCGCATCGCTCCCAGATAGTCGGGGGAAATGGCTTCGTTCTCCCAGGCCAGTGTGGTTGGGTGACAGGCATAATTCGTGATAGTGCCTCTCAGCTGACCGGACTGATCGGTGATGCGTCCAACGATGAGCGTCTCGTCCGGAGTTCCACTTGGATTAAATCCGCACAAGACACGATCATTCTCAACATTCGGATCTGGCAGGTCTCGATAAGTCGCCAGATTACATCTACCGGAATGCCAGTCAAGAGTTGATTCAACTTGCGAACTCAAAGAGTCCTGAACGGTCTTCACTGTCTTTTCGAACAGGTCTTCCATCCACGAATTCAGCAAGTCGCTGCCGGGGAGTGACTCGTCCGCATCCATGAGCGGTGGGCCAGCATGGGTATGGCTTAACGCGAAGATCAGCTGAGAGCTTTTCAACGACAACGCATCAAGGAGACGCGACGAAAAACTCTCATACGTCTGCGGAGTTTTCCACCAGCCAAGATCGGCATCAATGAAAACCAGCGGTGCTTCGCTGGTTGACGCCTTGATCGTCATCACCGTCAACGTGAGTGGTCGATGAATTGAAGTGGCGACATCATGTTTTGCAGCCCCCCAGTTTCGTGAATAAATTCCTACTGGCGGAGTAATATCCTCCCGAGCAATCCCGATCAGTCCTTGAAAAGAAGGATGTGAAAATGGGGCTGGCGCGGGAGTTGATGCAGTTGTTCGCTGCGATGACTGTGCTGGATTCACGAATGGACCTTTCTACAGCATTTTCGAATGTGTGTTCGCGTTCTGCCTCATGGCGAACGGTATTTCGCTGGTGAAAATCGTTCTTCATGGTCAAAGAGCAATGCAGCAGCATCCGAACTGCGTTTACCAATCGCCCACTGAGCCATCTTGATAGAAGACACGCTGAGGGATTTCCTGCTCGAACGGATGCTTGCGAACTTCATCCTCATTGATCGTGATCCCGAGCCCCGGTTGCGTGTTTCGAGTGACCGTTCGGGTTGATTTGTCGATCGTATACCCTTCCTCAACGATATCATCTCGCCACGGCACATCGTTATGAACCGATTCGCAAATAATATAGTTTGGCTGAGAGAACCCGAATTCCAATGAGGCGGCTGTGCTGACCGGTCCTTGTGGATTGTGAGGAGCAAGTGCAATTCGATGTGCATCAGCCAGAGCCGCAATCCGCCGAGCCTCTGTGAATCCGCCACAATGTGTAAGATCAAGCTGACAGATTTCACATCCGCGAGCTGCGAAGAGATCTCGGAAGGCGGCCAGATGCGTAAGACGTTCGCCGGTTGCGATGGGCGTTGTGACCGCAGCGTTAATGGCAGCGAGTGATTCGATATTCTCTGGCCAGCAAGGTTCTTCAAAAAAGTAGAGACCGTATTGATCGAGAGCTTTCGCAAATTGCATCCCCATTGCTGGGGATGGTCTCGCGTGGCAGTCGACCATAATATCAACCTCTTCACCGACGGCCTCACGCATTGCAGCAACGCACGCATCCGCAGCTTTAACCGGCTTTAAACCTTCCACAGCCATGGTCGGTGGGACCGCCATCGACTTAAATGCGGAAAATCCTTCTCCCACTGCCTGTTGAGCGAGTTCCGCGAACTGCTTCGCATTGTCGACAGGTGTTTCGTAAAAGTTTTCGAGATTCCCGCCACCAAGATGGCAGTACAAACGAATCGTATCTCGCACCGGTCCGCCCCAAAGCTTATGGCACGGAACTCCATGAATTTTTCCGACAATATCCCACAAAGCGAGATCGATCCCTGCAATCGCAGTTGATCGCGTCACTCCACTGCCGTGCCAGAAATGCTGCCGCCACATCATTTGCCAAAGATGCTCGACACACGTTGGGTCCTCTCCGATTAAGAGCGAAGAGAGATCTTCAATCGTTCCAACAACTCCGCGAGTGTGCCATTCGAGCGTCGCTTCTCCCCAACCGAACAGACCCGGCTGGTCAGTCACAACTTTGACGAAGACCCAATTCCTCATCCTGGCGTGACAGACCAAAGTTTCGATTGCGGTAATTTTCATCTGCGATTCCGTTAGCGTTCTTTGAAGTCGGTGCGTGATTTCCGTTGTCATTCCCTACGAATATTGTGCGGGAATGCTCTACCTCGTGTTGAGAACCTGCCGGAAATCCTACGGAAAAAAGATCCCATGAGATCCCGAGAGGCGGCATTCAGGTATTCGAATCAGTTCTTAAAACTTGATTTTGGCGACAATGTACTTGATATTGTCGCCGATGACAACTACGATCAAAACATGTCTATGGCAATGTACATCAAAGATGATCTCGCAGCCCATCTCCAATCTGGCTGTCAGCTTCCCGTCCAATTGACTCTGGGTTCACTGGCCGAGCATTATCAAGTCAGCTTTACCCCGGTCCGAGCGGCAGTGGCAGAACTGATCGACGAAGGTCTACTGGAGAAGGGGCCCAATAAGCGATTAGTGGCAACGCCTCAGCAATCTTCTGGAGACTCCGGAGATTCAGAGCCACTCTTGCCCGAACCGCCAAGTGATCCGTATCAGAAAATTGCGAGCGATCTCGTGCGGCTCAGCCTTCGAGGTCAACCAATTTATTTACGTGAAGAGGCGACCGCTGAGAAGTACGACATCAGTCGTTCAGCGATTCGCAACATCCTGCATCGACTCGCTGGAGAAGGAATTCTCAACCACATTCCACGACGCGGTTGGCGCCTACAACCATTTCGGCAAGATGATCTACAGGCATATATTGAGGTCCGCGAAGTCCTTGAATTGAAGGCCCTTGAGCTGGCAAGACCGAAATTTGAGACAAAGGAACTTCAACGAATCCTTCAGGCAAACACTCCCGGAAATTCCACAACACAGTTTCTGACGGTTGATGAATCGCTCCACGATTATTTCATCTCGCTTTCCGGAAATACTTACATTCAGGACTTCTTCGACCGACAGGGACGATACTACCGATTGCTCTTTGAATGGGAAGATCACGACAATGACGTCGCACTTGAAACAATGCGTCAACATCGCGAGATCATCACGGCCCTGCTGGACAAAAAATGGGCGAGAGCCTGCAAGGCATTGTCACATCACATACTCAACAACCACCCAATCCTGAGCCAGATCGAACGGACAGCGTCGATAGCACGGCCAGTCAGTTCTGCAACCAACCTGGTCGTCAAACAGAGACCAACTGGCCGAAAGCCAAGTGACCAAAAGACCAAAGCTTAAGATACAAAGGGTGAACTGGTTTCAGCTCTCACTCATTGAAGTGATAAAAAGTGACAACACGAGAAATTTCCCAACTGTGCGATCGTCCAGACCGCTTAAAAATGTGTGCAAAATGCAATATCGTGAATCGTTAACTGCACGGATACAAAACATGCATGGGACTCGTCACCATGACAGAACTTCCTTCTGTTGGTTCAAACCATCCTGTTTGATGGTCTTCGCTCTGTTCGCCATGTTTTGCGGCGGAAGCAATGTTGCCCTTTCTGCAGAGGAGACGGTTTCGTATGAGAAGGACGTCAAGGCTCTGTTTCGTCAACGCTGTTTTGCCTGTCACGGAGCGTTAAAACAAGAAGCCGGACTTCGCCTTGATACCGTTGAGTTGATGATCAAAGGGGGCGACTCCGGGGCAGTCATTCAACCGGGGACTCCAGCAAAAAGCCTGTTGCTGGAACGGGTCTCCGCCACCGAAGAGTTTGAAGTAATGCCGCCGCACGGAGAAGGCGAACGACTCTCCAAGGAACAGATTGCAGCAATTCGCAAATGGATCGCTGCTGGAGCCCCTGCTCCGACGAATGAAGAGCCGGAGACCGATCCCAATCTGCATTGGGCGTTTCAACCGATTCTTCGACCCGAAGTCCCTCAACTCAATTCACAATGGGTCCGAAATCCAATCGATGCATTCGTCGCACGACGACATCAAGAAAAGAGTTTGACGCCCACTCCGGAACCGTCTCGATTGATGCTCCAACGCCGCCTCTACATCGACTTGGTTGGAGTTCCTCCCAGCCTTGAAGAGATCGCTGACCTCAAGGCAAATGAATCTCCCAACTGGTACGCGCAAACAGTCGATAAACTCCTCGAGGATCCACGCTACGGGGAACGCTGGGGCCGACATTGGATGGACATCTGGCGATACAGCGACTGGTGGGGACTGGGAAAGCAAATGCGATATAGCCAGAAGCATATCTGGCACTGGCGAGACTGGATTATTGAATCACTCAACGACGACCTCGCGTATGATGAAATGGTCCGCTTGATGCTGGCTGCGGATGAGCTCGCCCCGAATGATTTGCAGAAGTTGCGAGCTTCGGGATATATGGCGCGGAACTGGATGCTCTTCAATCGCGACGCCTGGATGGATGAAATTGTTGAACATGTAGGCAAGGGTTTCCTCGGGCTAACCATGAACTGCGCGAAATGCCACGACCACAAATTTGATCCGATCTCACATCGAGAATACTACAGCATGAGGGCATTCTTTGAGCCGTATCATGTTCGCATGGATCGTGTGCCGGGTGAGCCTGACCTCATCAAGAACGGAATTCCTCGGGCGTTCGATTCACTGCTTGAAAAGCCGACCTATTTATACTTGCGAGGAAATGAAGCAACTCCAGACAAGTCAGAGGTCATCAATCCCGGCGTCCCAGCCATTGTGAGCGAGGGCGATCTTGTCATTCAACAAGTTGAACTCCCGCCTGAAGCATGGCAGCCAGTAAGGCGTCCCTGGATCATCGAAGATCAGCTCGCCAAATCAGCAGCAACTTTGCCCCCTGTCCAGAAAGCACTTGATGAGGCAAACGCCCGCCTGGAAGCTGAAACGAAACTCAATGAATCCGCTGCTTCCGTACAACCGGGACCGATCATCGAAGAAGACTTCACAACGTTTGATCAGAACAAATGGAGAAGCTTGACCGGGAAATGGACTCACAATGACGGAAAGTTGCACACAGAAGCAGAGAGCCGCGGGGCAATCCGTTTCCTTGAGCACGCCCCACGCGACTTTGACGCGACAATTAAGTTTCGCCTTCACCCTGGTGGGAAATACCAAAGCATTGGTTTGGGATTCGATGTCACCGAGACGACATCCCAACTGGTGTACGCATCAGGCGGAGGTAATAAAGTTCAGGCAGCATATGATTCGGGAAGTGGAAATCAATATCCCGGCGGAGATGCGCTCCACATTCAAACAATCGACACAGAGCAGGATTATGTCCTTCGAATACAGGCCAAAGGAGAGTTGATCACCGCTTTCTTCAATGGAAACAAAGTGATTCACTGGCGCAGTCCACAGCCTCGCAAATCGGGGGCGATGGAACTCGTCAGTTATGCCGTGTCTGCAGAAATTGATGAAGTGAGCGTCACTGCCCTCTCAAGTGAAAGCTCACTTGAGATCGCACGTGATCAAGTCAAACTCGCAGAAATGGATCTCGAAATCGCGAAAGCAAAGCATCAAACATTGGAGAGGCGCGCTGCTGCCACTCAAGCAACCTGGAATGGTGAGGCACGAGAAGAAATTGAAGCAGCGTTGCGTGCTGAAATGCAAGTGAGCTTGCTACAAACTCAACGAACGCTTCTCGAGAAACAGCAACAGGTCAAAGAAGCAAACGAAAAAGAAAAAGCTGCAATCGAGAAACAGATTGAGAAAGCCAATCAAGAGCTTGCAAAGACTGAAAAGCAGATCGCTTCACCAATTGAATCACTGGATGGATTTGAGCCGCTCCGAGGCGCGGAATGGACACCAACGCGATTTGCCAGTTCTGCAAAGGATGATCTTCCTGAAACATTTAAGCCGACAAGTACCGGTCGAAGAACCGCTCTCGCAAAATGGATTACCGACCCCAAAAATCCGCTCACCGCGAGAGTCGCAGCGAATCACATCTGGGCTCGGCATCTAGGCAGTCCGATTGTCGCGAGTGTCTTTGATTTCGGACGAAATGGAAGTTCGCCAACACATCCCGAACTGCTTGACTGGTTGGCATCTGAATTGATTGACAATGGCTGGAGTATGAAACATCTTCACCGTGTGATTGTCAATTCCTCAACCTACAGAATGGGTTCATCGCTCGAAGGTGCAGACCAGAATCTCTCGCTGGACGAAGACAACCGTCAGCTATGGCGTCGAACACCGATTCGAATGGAATCTCAGGTCGTCCGTGATTCAATCTTGTCTCTCAGCGGTGAGTTGGACCTGACGATGGGTGGTCCGACGATTCCTATCGCTGAGCAAGTCGACTCGAAACGAAGAAGCCTCTACTTCTTTCATTCGAATAATGAACGCAACCTCTTCCTGACGATGTTTGACGAAGCTGCCGTTCGAGAATGCTACCAGCGTGAACAAAGCGTTGTACCACAACAAGCGTTAGCGCTATCAAACAGCAAACTCGTTTTAGAAGCGGCTCCGAAAATTGTCAAACAGATCGACAACGAGAACAAACTCAGCGAGACCGAATTTGTTCGCGAAGCCTTCGCTGCAATCCTTGGCATCGACGCAACTGAGGCAGAACTCACAGCGAGTCTGCGAGCACTCTCCGACTGGAGCAAACAACCCGAGGCCACCCCAGAATCTGCCCGGGCACACTTCATTTGGGCACTTCTTAACCACAATGATTTTGTCACATTAAGATAGCAGCGAGGGAGTTGAACATGAGTTCATCGAATCAAACAAGACGTTCGTTTCTCACGCACTCAGGAACGAGTTTCGCAAGCCTCGCCCTGGCAGCGATGCTGCACAAAGATGGCTATTCCTCACAGGAATCGGCATGGTCGCCACCGAATGGAAAACCCCACTTCGCTCCGAAGGCGAAGAGCGTGATCTGGCTGTTCATGAACGGTGGCGTCAGTCACATGGAAAGTTTCGATCCGAAACCGCTACTGACAAAATATGGCGGAAAAACCATCGCAGAAACTCCGTTTGCCGATGCTCAAGACCCGAAGAAGCTGGCAATCGAACGACTCGTCGTGCCCGACGGAAATGGAAATCAGCGGAATGAACTCTTTCCACTCCAAGTCGGTTTCAAGAAGCATGGTGAAAGCGGAATTGAAGTCAGCGACTGGTTCCCGCACACGGCAGCAAACGTTGACAAATTAGCGATTGTCCGCTCAATGTGGACCACAGACAGCAACCACGGAGCTCAGGTGCAGTTCCACTCCGGGCGCCACGCCAACGATGGGATTTACCCCACACTCGGAGCGTGGGTTGACTACGGACTGGGAAGTCTGAATGAAAATTTGCCACAGTTCATTTCTGTCGGAACGCGTCCTTACTGGAACAATCGCGACGGAAGTTACCTCGGCCCAAAGCATGACGCGGTGCCACTTCGAATCGACCCGAAAAATCCGCTGGATTTCAGTAAACCAGAGAGCCCATTTTCTCCAGCAGCCAAACAACGAGGCTTCGATCTGGTCCACGAACTCAACAGCCTCCGTGGTGAAAACTACCCCAACGATCCTGCTCTCGCAGCTCGGATTGCCTCTTACGAACTGGCATTTCGAATGCAATCGGCTGTTCCTGATGTTGTAAATTTTTCTGAAGAGACAGCGGAGACTCAGGCGTTGTACGGCCTCGACAATCCGGCATGCAAATCATTTGGTCAACAACTTTTGGCTGCGCGAAGATTTGTGGAGCGAGGAGTCCGATTTATCCAAATCCAACATGGTGGAGGAGGAGCCGGGGCCTGGGATGCACATGGAAAGCTCAAATCCAACCACGAGAAGAACTCACTCGCAGTCGATCAACCGATTGGAGGACTGTTGACCGATCTGGATCGTCGTGGAATGCTTAACGACACAATGGTCGTCTTTGCAACAGAGTTTGGCCGCACCCCCGGATCTCAAGGAGCCGATGGGCGTGACCATCACATCTTTGGCTTCTCCGTCTGGATGGCAGGCGGTGGAATCAAAGGTGGAGTCGTTCATGGTGCAACGGATGAAATCGGGTTTCATGCAGTTGAAAACCGACATTACGTGACCGATATCCACGCCACAATCCTCAAGCAACTCGGCCTCGACTCCCACAAGCTCGAAGTCCCCGGCCGGAAACGACTCGAAATCGATCACGGAAAAGCCATTGACGAAATCATCGCTTAAGCCGCCCCCGATTCTGGCCTTGAGGGGAGTGTTTTTGGATTCGACACAAAAAGTAGAGGCTTCTTCGTTCAAGTCGATTCGTGCAGCAATGATCGTCGTGGCCAGCAGATGGGACATCAATTGACTTTTGCCACTTCGGGTTGGTTCATTCTGTAATCTTCCCGATCACGAGGTCATTTGTATCACTTCCGTCACCTGTATCTTCGTAAGTGACTAAGGCAAACAGCGAACTTCCTAACGGACTTTGAACATGAAAACGCCTCAAGAAGTTCTCAAAGTTTGTCATGCTCTTAAAGATTTCGTTGACCGGCCAGCGCGGAACTGAAATTGAATAGTTTGTCTTCTTTCTTGCGACCAGTTTCCGGACAAACATCAAGGGCAATGACCAGCTGAAGAAGTAGTGCAACCTTTCGACTCGGAATCCGGTACTGGTAAGCAGTGTTCGCAAATTGGCTGCGGTATACCTTCGAAAATGGTGATTGACTTCATCGTGTGCGCTCCACAACGACATCAGTGCGGGGACAGTGATGATGGCTGCTCCATTTGGTCGCAGGATCTTCTTGAGCGCAAGCAAAGCATCTTCGTCCTGTTCGATGTGTTCGAGGACGTCGAGCATCAGTACGAGATCGAACTTCTCTTCGGGGACATAACTTGCATCAAAAAAACGTTGTTCGATGCGATCCTCCCACTTGGGGATGGCGTGGGCCAGATGCGGGTCCGGCTCGATTCCAGAGATACTTCCAAAGCGACTGAAGTCATCGAATGCGACACCACCGCCACAGCCGATATCGAGCAACCGCCACTCTTCATCAGAAGCTTTTCGCTTCTTCCGGAGTTTGCGGATTGCGCGCATCACCAATTCATGGCGAGACTTCCACCACCAGTGGTTTTTCCAGAGGTGAATGTATTGTTCACTATAATCGCCTTGCACGCTCTGCTTCCTCCGTGGTCACAAAACGTTCCACACCTTTGGGCGTCGGAACTTGAAACTCCTTCTCGCAATCAAACCCAGTCGCCTCAGCAACAATCCAACCGGGGCGGCCTTTGACTTCATCAAAAATTCTGGCAATGTACTCGCCGACGATGCCCAACATCAGCATTTGCACACCCGACAGGAACAGAGCAATCGAAACCAGACTGGTCCAGCCCATCGAGTGAGACGGATTCATTCCCCAAATCGTGACGTCAGTCATTCGCCAGATCACAAGAGCGACGACCATCAGAGCGGAGCAGAAGCAGAAGATCAAGCCAAGGAGGCTGGCAATTCGGAGTGGGAGCGCGCTGAAACCGAGAATACCATCAAACGCGAGGCGGAACAGCTTTGAGAGAGTATATTTTGATTCGCCATCGTCTCGAGCATCGCGGTTGTACTCGATTCCTGTTTGGCGAAAGCCGCTCCAGGTACGGAGACCGCGAACAAACCGCGTCTGTTCCGGGAGTCCATTCATCACGTTGACGACTTTTCGATCCATCACGCAAAAATCTCCCGCATCGAGAGGAATCTCAATTGAGGCACACTTTTGCAGCAGGCGATAAAACGATTTGTAGGCAAATCGTTTGAGTAAATGCTCCCGACGAGACGCGCGCACGGCATAGACGACTTCGAAGCCCTCTTCCCAGCGAGCAAACAACTGTTTGAGCAACTCAGGGGGATCTTGCAGATCGCCATCGATCACACCGACAACATCCCCTTGTGCAAACGAAAGTCCCGCAGAGACAGCAGCCTGATGTCCGAAGTTTCGTGAGAATGAGATCTTCTTCCAGCGTGGATCGCGCGTGTTAATATCGTCGAGCAGGTCTGACGTCAAATCTGTAGAACCGTCGTCGATGCAAAGAATTTCGAAATCATCACCCCAGGTCTCGGCAGCTTCTGTGACACGCTGGTACAACCGTGGAATGGTCTCTTGTTCGTTAAAGACGGGAATGACAAGTGAATATTTCATTGGACGTCCTTTAGTTCTTCTCCGAAAACCTGTGCTTGAGTGGTTTCTCGTTATTCGAAAGAGAAAGTTCGAGTTTCCGAATCTGTTTCTGGTGAAGAGTCAGTCCCTGCTTCATTCAAGGGGAGATTCAACCGAGCCATTTTCTCGCTGCGTTCTTTCCAGGCCTCATGCGGCATTTTGCCTCGCCATAAACTTAATGCTCGCCCTGCATGAGTAAGAAAGGTGTAATAACGTTTGACCTTGGCATCGGAGAGCTCGTCAATTTCTGCATAGGTCCATTGAATCGCTTTGAGTAACGTTTCATCCGGAGGCAAGATTTCTTCCGGAGCGAACGCCCACCATTCCAATGCGTGTCCAGTTGAAAGGATTCGATCCGCCTCATCTCCGAGCGGGCTCCCCTTGTCCTCTGAAGGTGGACCATCCCACTCGTCGCCCGGCCACTTTGAATCCCAATACCCTTCCTTGCTTTGCGTTTTAACAAGTCGATTCGTGACATCCTGGAGATAGCTGACCACTTCCTGTCGCTTTTCATCCGAAAGAATTTTTTCCTTTTCATCCGCATTCAGCATCGACACCAATGCGAACAAGCGATGATATCCGAAGCAAACGCCGTCGGCTAAACGCTGACGCATTAACCGATCCGCCAACCGATCCCAGGTAATGGTTTGACCTTCTGTCGACTTCCATTTCTGGACGTGTGGTAAATAGTGCAGGAAGATCATCGTTGACCATTCATATTCATCCTGATTCAGGCTGAATTCCTTCATGGCGTATTCGAGCGCCGCTCGAAGTTCGATTTCTCCTGTGGGAGTGATGACCGGAAAATCGAGTGGTGTCCCGACTTCTGCAAGGCTGGCTAATGAATGGTCAGTATGGCTCGCAGAGGCAGCCCCATCTTTTGTCCGCATCGAAAGAAGCATTGCATCATTACGTAAATCGGGAACAAGGAATGGTCGCTCTTCCGGCCCCCACGCCTTTTGAAATACGCGATGATCAAGAAGCAAATCTCTCATCTCGACGCCATCCAGGCACTCATCATCCTCAAAAGTTGATTGCACACCCCAGAATCGAAGAGCGTGATCGACAAAATTGATTCGCGGGTTCTTGCCGCGCAAGCGAGGTTTCAGCTTCTCAAGAGTCGCGAGCAACTGAGCATCTGAGAGGAAATCAGGTCTGTCGTACCGTGGTTCCAAGAGGACTGGTTCGTTGACTGCTTCTGGCAAACCACGATCCGCAAAGCGCTCCTGATAACGCACGCTCCCATAACCGAAGATTGCGGTAACGAAACCAATCTGCAGAAGATAGAACGAAATGTTGGCAAATTTTTTCATTGTCATTTCGCTATTGGGAGGAGTGGACTTAGTTCGTTTCGCAGGAAACTTTTCTCAGTGAACAGAGACTGCCGAATCGGTTTGTGAGCCAGATTTTGGGACTGTCTCTCTCTCGAAGACAACGGAAATTTCATCCTCGTAAACGGACTTCCAGCCAAGTTTCTCTTTCATCATCTTTTCCAGCCCAGGCTGTAAATCTTTGCTCACTACAATGGTGTTGATCCGGTAACGATTCAAAAGGCGGTCGAAGCCGACACGCCCCCGGCTCATCGTCAAGTAGTGCTGCCAAACTGATTCCGGGACAAGATGGATTGTGTTTGTCGAAACAAACACCTCAAGTTCCTCGTCCGATTGCCAGATCAGCCAGTCCCCCCACCATTGAGGAGCGTAAATCAATCCGCCGGGAGGATGCTCTTGAAAATATTTGCTCAGCTTGATTGGGGTCTGGTAGCTGTACAGTTTCTCTTCCGGTGGAGGATTTCCTCCCATCACATGTCGGCTGACGGGAGAAAATGCGAAAGCGAGATAACAGATGAGTCCTGTGACTAACGCGACATGAAACGAAGGGCGAGAAAGAAATGCCAACGAACTCGTGAGACGTTCAATGAAATTGACTTCTCCAAGCTGTCTGAGTGAATCTGCAAAATGTGGAGCCATCACAAAAAAGTAGATCGGCGAGTACCAGGCGATCATCCGAACACGCATGCAAACCGCGAGGCTCAGTAGCAGCAAAAGAAAGACGTCTCGAACTGAAAACTTCACGCGGCTATGTCGAATCGCAAAGGCTGCGACCACCCAGGAAATCGCCATCGGAATTCCTTCCAGCGACATGAATTCCAACGGGAACCATTCCATCACCGATTTCAGATTCGGATGTGACGGGAACAAGACTGTTTGCAGAAGCAAGTCGATTCCATACGGGTTCAAACAGGCAGCCAACAGACTGAGTTGAAGAATGATCAGATCTGCCCGGAACCGTTGATCTCTCCAGGTTCCCAGGATCGATTTGGTACGAACCAATGCTTCCACCGCTGACCCGAGCACTGCAGAGCCAACGAGTGCGAAGCCGACGATGTATGAGCCGTGCAAATTTGTCCAAAGTGTGAACGTCAACGGAATTGTGAACCACGCCCACAATGGGGTTCCGGATTTGGACTCGTCAGTATTGGCTCGTCGACGATCGCTCAAGGCGACTTGAGCTAACAACAAAGCGAAACAGAGTCCGCCCAGCAACTCTGGTCGCATGATCGCTAAGCGAAACGCAATCATTCCCCAGGCACCGACCGCACAAAAAAAGCCAACACCCCAGTTTTTCGCTCTCCACGAAAAGGCAGCCATCAAGGCGAGAAAGAGGGCAAGACAGGAGACAGCGTACAGATCACTCAGCCCCGCAACGCCTACGTTCTGTACAACCCAGCCGAACGCCAACTGCGAAAGCCAAGCGTTATCGATGACTTCAACACCACCTGCAAGTGAGACAAAAGGATCTTCAATCGGAAGCTCACCATGCTCCAGCATCCACTTACCGTATCCAACGTGTCCCCAAAGGTCGGTATGATACAGGGGAACGTAACTGCAATAGATAAAGAACAACCCGACAGCGAGTGTTCCGAGCAGTGCCCATCCGCTGACCACGACCTTCTCACGAATTTGGTTCCCAAATTCTTCACGCTCGCCAATCGCGTTACCGTCGGTTTGCGCATGCGTTTTAGTTTGCGCTGTATCTGCCGGGTTTTCTGGCACGCGAACCTCCGAATTCATACCTGATCCTGAAGTAGAACTCTGAAAGAGGATAAAAGACGATTGACTTCCGAGTGTGTGGAATGTCATTCGCATGAATTGTTCCAATCACAGCAAAGTCAGTGATTATCTATGCTTTCGCGGATTTTCGAACAATGATTCAAGATTCTAACGGACCACGCCCCCACCTCAAAGACCTGTTCCTGCCCGGTCTCGTAGCAGGAATTTTGCTGATTGCGTTAGGTCCGTTATTTCTGCGTTTACCCGTGACGAATGACGCAGTCCTCTATGATTTAGAAGCACGCTGGATGAAAGAGGGTGTTCTTCCCTATCGGGATATCGTGGAAGCGAACTTCCCCGGTGTCCTGGTGATCCATTCGTTGACCCGGTCGAGCCTGGGAGAGAGCAACGAAGCACTGCGGGTCATTGACCTGACGATTGTCTGCACGATGCTCGTGCTCATGCTCGTATGTGTGGTCAAAGGAACCGGAAGTTATCGTTTCGGAGGCTGGTCCGCGGTTTTCGGCTTACTTTTCTATCTCTCACTCTCGGAATGGTGTCATTGTCAGCGTGATATCTGGCTGCTTCTCCCCGCAGTTTGGGGATGTTTGCTGAGAATCCTTCAGGTACAACGACAAGCAGCGGGCACTTCGACGAAGATTTTTGCTCACTCCTTGGTCGAAGGCTGCGTTTGGGGGCTCGGCATCTGGTTGAAACCACATTTGCTCATTGTTTGCCTTGTCGCCTGGGTGATGAGCATATTCATGATTCAGGGATGGAAGAGAAAGGCGATTGATGGAGCCGGGCTTCTTGCCGGAGGTGTGATTATGGGAGCAATTGGCCTCTGGAGCCTGATGCGACTGGGGGCTTTGGAGGCGTTTCTGGTCTCTTTGCGGGAGTGGAATCCGGGATATCTCGAAGCTCGAAGTCAGAACTGGACTCTTGCTCGCTACAAAGTGATGAATATCATCCTTGCCCCTTGGACGCTTCTGCATCTGGTAGCGATTCCGCTCTCATTGTTGTCGGTCAGCCGATTTTTACTGAAGCCCGCTGCTCGAAACGATCAGGTATTTGTCCGGGCATTGCTCTCGGCTGTCTATCTTTTCTGGTTGTTACAAGCCCACTTTTTGCAACACCTGTTCGACTATGTTCACATCCCAGCGATTCTTCTCTCTATTGGAGTGCTCGGGGTGCACGCGGGACAGTATCGGCTCTTGCGCTCACCTGCCGTTCTGCTTCCGTTGATACTGCTCGGCCTGTGGAGATCGCCTTTCACTGATGCAAATCAGATGAGGCTCTGGAAGCCGGCAACTCAGGGAGATCTCACACCTGCAGAAACCGACTCACTGGCCCGGTTACCGAACCCGAAATGGGAAGATCTGGCGGAGATTGAATCATTCTTGAAAGATCAAAATGTCCACGAACGGGATGTTCTCATGTTCAACAGCGATCTCGTGACGCTGTATTGGAACCTGAATCTGACCTCTCCAACACCGTATGTTTACCTGTTCGAACTGCAAAACTACTTTCCCGAACGAAAAGAGCTTATCGATGCAGCTATGATCAGTGGACCGCAAAAATTTGTTGTCACTGATTTAGTAAGCTGTGGAATGCCTACACGTTCTGCAGAAGAAATCGGGGCAGAAGGACCATTAGCGCCACCACCTGGATACACTCGTGCAAACTTAAAGGCATACCCCTGGTCTGAGCCAGTAGTGTTCCGATCCGGTCGATATCTGGTCCACCGTGTCCGGACGGAACCAATTTCTGAGTAAGAAGTTGCGCACAATACTGGCGCAACTTCAGCTCAGTAGATTCCTCACAAAGCTCGAACCGACCAGAATTCTAACCCACCTCGGTCGTTTGCGTTTCGACGAGTCCATGCTTGCGTAATTTTTTGTACAAGCCGACCCTGCTGATCCCGAGAGCTTTGGCAGTTTTAGTGCGGTTATTGTCATTGGCGTTCAACGCTTGCACCAGCAATTCTCGCTCATTTTGTGCGACTTGTTCAGCCAAAGAAGTCTTCTGCTTGAGTTCCATCGCGATCGGCGATGGCTCGAATTGCGACTGAACAAGCTTCGGTGAAAGGTCGTTGACCGTCAGCTTTCCGTTCTCACAGAAAAGGACGGCTCGGCGAATATGGTTTTTGAGCTCTCGAATATTGCCCGGCCAGTGATAGTCTCGCAGAACATCCAGAAAATCGAAGTCGACAGAATCAATTTCGATTTCATGTTCGAGACAGCATTCGTGAACGAATTGCATCGCCAGAGGGATAATGTCATCAACACGTTCCCGTAATGGCAACAGACGAAACTCAAGGACACTTAATCGATAATAGAGGTCAGAGCGAAATTTTGACGCTTCTGCCATCACCTCGAGATTCACATTCGATGCCACAATCAGGCGAGCTTCGGCACGTCGTGGTTCGGTCGATCCGACCATTTCGTACTCGCCCGTTTCGATCACCTTAAGCAGTTTCGCTTGTTGTTTGACGTCTAAAACATCGATTTCGTCCAGCAACAGTGTCCCCTGCCCGGCGGCCTGGAACCGCCCCATCTTATTACGATCAGCACCCGTAAATGCTCCGCGGGTATGTCCGAATAATTCACTTTCAATGATATCAGACGGAAGAGCCCCGCAGGCGAGGTTTTGAAACGGTCGATCTCGCCGGGGAGAGCGTTCGTGAATAATTCTCGCGAGTGTGGTCTTACCAGTCCCAGTCTCCCCCACAATCAAGATGGTGACATTTCGGTGAGCAATTCGACGTATATCATCAATCGCCTGAAAGAACTTTGGCTCACGGGTTTGCAGGTTAACATCGGTCCCTTCCAGACGATGGATAACCGGAATCGTCTTCCGAGATTCCCCTGAGATCACAAGGTGTAGCGATCCACCGCGTAGCTCAACCAGTTCTCCATTGCTGCGAAACTGGACGAAACAACTGGCAATCAAATCGGCTTCAGCGGCGCACCATTTAGGAATATGCCGGCCTGAAATGACAACAACAGAGACACCCTCGATTTCATTTTCCGCGAGCCGCTTGATCAGCCCATCAACTTCAGGGTCGACATGAATCGACCGTAAGTCCAGGAATATTAGTGGGTTATCCTCTTCCTTCGCAGCTTCAATCGCGTCGTCAGCAGTTGAAACTGACTTCAAGTTTAAATTGTATCGTTTCAGCTCCCTAAGAATGGAACTAAAGACCTCAAAATCCTTTACAAAGGCAATAGCACTCTTCATCGACAACTCCAAAATTGCATCCCGCATGGTGGTCACAATCGTTAGCGCTGCAATTCCCGCTCCGGAAATGCGAAACTTTTCGTTTACACTAATTTTAACGACTGTAACAGAATGGAAGATTAAACAAAATGGGAGGTCTAGGAAGTCTCGATGAGTGTTTTAAGCGGTCAGGCTTTTCTTCTTCCCTCCTGCTGTTTTGTCCAAGCCTGTTGCAAAAAAACTGCCGATGAGAAAAAGAAGGGGAATCCGTTGTTAACAGACTGAAACACTGAACATTCGAATTGTTTCAGAGTGTAACTCTGCCTGAGATGGCATGACGTTTGCGGCAATGGCACACAGTAGAATCTCATTGATGCGAGGAAAACGTGGCCGAAAAAGTTTCAATCATTGTCCCAACATTTCATGAAGCGGAAAACCTACCGCACCTGCTTCAACGAATTTCAGCGACCCTCGATTCCTCAAAAATCGATTGGGAAGTGATTGTTGTCGACGATAACAGCCAGGATGAGACCGTTCAGGTTTGCGAGTCTCTTGCCCAGACTCACCCGTTAACCCTGATCGTACGCACCAAGGAGCGGGGACTAGCAAGTGCCGTCGTTGCCGGAATGAAGGCTGCGCAGTCGGAGTTTCTGCTGTGTATCGATGCAGATTTGTCTCACCCGCCTGAAGCGATTCCATCAATGATTGAGTCATTCAGCGATGGAAAGACTGACTTCGTCATAGGAAGTCGGTATGTTGAAGGGGGATCAACAGACGACGATTGGGGAGTCTTTCGCTGGCTGAACTCCATCATCGCGACTGGTCTGGCAAAACCGTTGACATCAGCGAAAGATCCCATGGCTGGCTTTTTCGCACTGCGGAGATCTGATTTTCAGGCCGCGTATGAAACACTCGATCCCGTAGGCTACAAAATCGGGCTGGAACTCATCGTGAAGTGCTACTGCCAAAAGGTTGCAGAAGTTCCGATTCACTTTTCTGACCGGCAATTTGGCGAAAGCAAGCTTTCATTCAAAGAACAACTCAACTACCTGAAACACCTCTCAAAACTGTACGATTTCAAATGGCCCGAAGCGACAAGGTTCTTCCGTTTTGGGATGGTCGGCTTTTCGGGCGTTTTTATCAATTTGGCAGCTCTGGCGGTATTGCTTGAGTTTTCGATGTTGGCCCCGGTTGCGATGGCTGTCGCAATCTGGATCGCAATGAGTTGGAATTTCCTTTTGAATCGGGAGGTCACCTTTCATGACCGAACGACAACCAACATCGGCAGCGAGTATGTGCGATTTTGCATGGCAAGCTTAACCGGAGCAGCGTTAAACTGGTCAGTCGCAACCCTTTTATGGACAACTGTCCCGATGTTTGCCGACTCTCCAACGATTGCCGGACTCGTTGGAATTGTGGCGGGAATGTTCGCCAATTTCACACTCTGTCGCCGTTTCGTTTTCTTTGCAAAGGAACAAAACGAAACACCGCAACAACAAGAGTCGCTCAAAAAGGAACGCTCACGATTTTCAGCCGGGTCATGATACACTCTACTGCATTTTTTGAATTGATGTTTGGGTTCCGCCACGTGGCGAACAGCAATTTTATTAGTCAAACCGGTCCTACATGGGTAAATGTCAGAGCATACTGCTCTAGTAAATAAGTCAGAATTCACTCACATTGACTTCTGAAATGACGATCACTTATCCAATTTTTAATAGCACTCAGACATTGAGTTTGCGCCTCCCAATGCCAGACATTTAGAAAGTACAGATAAAAGACCAGTCCTATGAACGCCCACACTTCACCCGAGAATAACCTTCCGAATCAGCAGGGCTCGCAACGCTTTCTACTGACCGGTTTCCTCATGGTGATCGGACTGACTGGTCTCTGCTGGCTCGGTTTCCGCTATGCCTCTGCTGGAAGTGATGAACTGGAAAGCCTCACTTTTCTGGAAGATTTCAGTGCCCAGAAAGACAAACTCGATTCAGAGCTCGCAGCACTTCGCGAAAAGGCCGCTAACAAGCAGTCAACAACGAAGCCGCAACAGAAACAGACTCGGCAAGCCCCTGTCACCCCGTCCGAGATGCTTGACCGACCAGGTGACTTTCATGCTGAGGTCCTGCAACTCGACCTGACAGACCAGGCGATTGAACAACGTTTAAGTCGCGATGCAGAGTACCTCTCGTCCGACGAACTCGAAGGCCGAGGAATTCGAACAAAGGGACTTGAACTCGCTGGAGAATACATTGCCAGCGAATTCGAAAAAGCGGGCTTATACTCAGCCTGGTACTCTGGCACACCGTATCAGGAGTTCCAGTTGTTGAACGGATCGCGTCGCGGTGCCGTTCAGCGAGTGTTGTTCAACCGCAAGAACAACGAAAAATACCTGCTGACACCGAACGTCGATTTTTCTTCGCTGATGAAAACAACAATGGGAACGATGACACTCCCAGTTGTGTTTGCTGGTTATGGAATCACCGCTCCTGAACTTGGATATGACGACTATGCTGGCATTCGGGCCTCTGGGAAAGCTGTCATTATCTTGCGGCACGAACCACAAAAAAACGATGAGAACAGTGCTTTCGATGGGGCCGAAGCTTCGCGGTACGCCCCCGTGTACACAAAAATCCAAAACGCAATCGCTCATGGTGCAACTGCGGTCATTCTGTGCGACACTCACTCCAAATCTGAGGCCGCTGCTGAGGACGATCCATTCTCAAGTAATCTCTTGAAAGTTGAGTTTTCCGAAGACGCATTTGACATCACAATTCCGGTCATTCATTGCCGTCAGTCGCTGCTGGATGAAGTCCTGCAAGAGTTCGGAATGGAGACACTCAAAGATATCGAAATACAGATCGATTCCGACCTTCGACCACGTTCTCGCGATGTCAAAGGGTTTGAAATAGGTTTTGAGGTCGCACGAAATCGATCAGGCCGGTCGGTGCGAAACGTCCTCGCTTCGATTGAACCGAATGGTGCGATGCCAGAAAAAACAATTATCGTCGGTGCGCATTACGACCATCTGGGGCGCGACGGTTGGGGTTCACTTGCAGTGGGAGCCGATGGAGCAATTCATAACGGTGCCGACGACAACGCATCGGGAACAGCCATCATCATGGAAGTGGCTCGCCAACTCGCAACGAAACGGGATCAATTAAAAAGCCGCGTCCTTTTCATCGCATTCACAGCTGAAGAACTCGGCCTGCTCGGCAGTAAACACTATATCCGTGACCCTGCCGTCCCACTTAAGGAGACTGTCGCAATGGTCAACCTGGACATGGTCGGCAGGTTACGTGAAGAGCTGACTGTCTACGGAGTCGGGACAGCTCAGGAATGGAATAGTATTCTCTTACCCTCTGCAGAGAAGCAAGGCTTGAATGTAACGGGACGCTCAAGCGGTTATGGGCCGAGCGATCACGCGGTCTTCTACGAACGTGGCATTCCCGTTCTCCACTTCTTCACGGGTTTCCACCCGCAATACCATCGTCCTGCCGATGACTCTCACTTGTTGAACATCGAGGGGATGCGAAAAATTTCTCGTTGTGTGACCGACATCGTTGCTCAACTTGCCTCAACCGAAACTCCCCTCTCCCCGGGAGCGACAGAAGAGGGGATGCTCGCAAGTACCGGGCTCGCAGACCTGCTCGATCAACCGGGCGATACTCCCCCCCGCTTCGGAGTCGTCGTCAACTCGCTTCCGAACCAGAAGGGACTTCAAATCAAGAGAGTCCTCCCGAGAAGCGTTGCCGGAAACAACGGGCTCCAACCTGGGGATATCATCCACAAAGTCGGCGAGACGACAATTGAGACGATCGACGACTTAAAAGAGAGCGTATCGGGGCACGATTCTGGAGCAAAAATCCCAATTCAGCTGACGCGCCGCTCCCTTAATCTGGAGATCGAAGTCATCTTCTAGAATCAGTCTCAAGACCTATGGAATCGCAACCTTTCTCTGTACCAGAGATGTGAACAGCAAGTTTTAAGACCAGTTCTACAATACTTTCGCGCTTCTTGTGCCTGTGACTTCGTGTAATTCATCCGGCCTTACGACACTGAACAAACGGCCACTCGACAGATAACTGAGTGGCAACGATTCCCAAACAAGCTGTGAAGGATTCAAAACAACGGGAGATGTTTATTCAACCTCTTTCGAGAAATCTTTTTCCCCAACGAAGCAATTCTGTTGCGTTTCTTGATGGAAACTTCGCTTCGAACTATCATCACACCTTCTATCATTCACCGAAACTCAAACGCAGTCAGCGAGAATTTTCCATCCAGTTCTTTGGGTGGGAGACGAACATTGTCCACAGGGGAACAACATGGGAGTGATGAGATTTGTTGTTCATCCTCCTGAACTGTTGAGTCAATGGCCGGAGTCAGAATTAGCTTACATCACCGGTTTTGATGGAAGAGTTTTTCCGACCCGCACCGAAATCCGCGACGGGATATTTTCTTGTCAACGCTCTTTCTCTGACAGCGGTAAGGTCAGCGTCCCCTGGCCGGTCGATGGAATCGGTAGACCAGTCTTAACGACAACTTCTCTGCGGGAACGGGACGAACCTTATATCCTGTCACTCGAACTGGCCCGTGGAAAACTCGCTCAGGTGCGTGACCAGTGGTCTGCGTGGGAGATGGCGAGAATGACCATTCCCAACTCATTTCGTGAGATACAAAAGCAGGCGTTCAAAGCATTCGCCCACGCAAGTACAACTCAGCACGACCTCGATGAGTGCACCAAATCTGCCCAAACTTCTATCCAGAAAGCATGTGAAGCTGCTGACATCCTCAGCCATGCGTATGTCGATCAAAGGATGAAAAGCATCAACCGGACGTCTAGTCATGCGCCTTCTCTCCTCGGCGCCTCGATGGATTCTGCGGTCCTCTCACCAACCGGTTCCTCCATTTTCCTGAAGACCTTCAATACCGCTTCTGTCCCCATGAAATGGATCGACATCGAGCCTGAAGAAGGGAACTATCAGTGGCAATTGACTGATGAGCTCATCGCGTTTTGCTCTCAGAACAAACTCATCACACGAGGTGGACCACTTATCAATCTGGAACCGGGAGGTCTTCCACAATGGCTGAAGTGCTGGGCCGTCGACTTCTTGAACCTGGCCAGCTTTGTCTGCGATTTCGTCGACACAGTCATTTCTCGCTATACCGGTATTGTGCGAATCTGGGAAGTGACCTCAGCCGGGAATATCGGTGGAGCGCTCGACTTAAACGAAGAGCAATGCCTGTCGCTTGTCGCCAGAACCCTGGAAGCTGCGATTCGAACCGATAGTGATTCTCAATTTTTTGTACGAATTGAACAGCCTTGGGGCGAATATCAACGACAAGGTGCTCACCGCCTTTCTCCTTATCAATTTGTCGACGCCCTGATCCGCTCGAACGTCGGGCTGTCAGGAGTGAGTCTGGACATCAATGTTGGCTATTCCCACCGTGCATGCTTCACTCGAGACATGCTGTCCATCTCAAAACTCATCGACACCTGGAGCTTACTCGGCTTACAAATTCACGTGAACCTTTGCTGTCCATCATTAGCCAGCCATGACCCGCTCGCCAGTCCACAAGTTTCTGTTGTGAACAATGCACTGCGCGATGTTTGGTCAGAAGCCTTGCAAGCAGAGTGGATGGAACAAGTCATCCCGCTCTTAATGGCGAAACCTGCTGTCACTGGCGTCTTCCTCAGACAGTTCAGCGATGAAGTTCCACACCGATTCCCTCACGCCGGAATTCTGGATTCATCTGGAAACCCCAAACAGATCAACGAATCCCTCCAGAGACAACTCCGCAACAATTTCAACGAGAGTTAACTTTTTCGGGATGAGCCACCCTGCCCCGAAGTCACCCTGCCTCGAAGCCGTCAATTAGCTTTGTTCGGTTGCGACACGGCGAAGTTCTTCAACAAGCTGATCAACCCGTTGAAATTCAGGGCATTGGGAGATCTGCGACGAAGCTGCAAGCTCATTGGGAAGAGTTCCGAACAGATGCTTCTCTAATTCCTGCGCGAGCCATCCCGCTCGCTGCTTTGTGAATTGGGAATGCAATTGACGAAACCTCGCTTCCAGGTACCCGGCGCTCGTTGAAGCTCCTTCAGTAAGAACTTTATCTCCGACTGCTGTCATCACCGTTCCTCCAACGGCATCTCCAGCAATGTGCAGTGCCCCTTGCATTGCCGAATCTGCAACGGCCGGGAACAAAGCGTTTCCGACTGGACCGGCTCCGGTCATGAACAGTGCCACACTGACTGCCGGGCGTGCTGCGGCAGCGACAGAGTCGATACGACGAAACAATCGATACGACTGCGGGCTTTCCGTTCGAAACCGTGCCAACTGCTCCTGCACAAGTGCCGAAAGCTCTGTCTCCAGATCGACGGAAGCATGTTCTGCCCGAACCTTCTCGATCAAATCATGACGAGCGTTTCCGGAAAGTAAAGTTGTGAGTCGAGGACTCAGCAGTGGATTTCCCAAATCTCGCAGCCATGTCAGTTTCTCGAATGTTTTATCAAGTGCCTGCAAAATCGTTTCCCATTCTCGAACCTTATACTGATAAATGGGAGAGTCTTCTGGAGATTTCTTTTCCTGGAGCATGTGAATGGGGTAAGTGACAACCGCCCCCAACTTGTTATAGAAGCCATGAACTTTCGCCGACCAGCCTTCGCGTTGCTCACTCCACCATTCCCGGATTTTTCGAATCATCACTGCATTCGGCAACGTCGGCCAATGATCGACTTCGACCAACCGCTGAGAGGACATCAGTTCGAGGGCTGCTTCGTAATCAGAACCTCTTCGGCCAATTTCATTCAACCATCCGGGAATCCCACGCTCGATATCGCAGAGACTTTGCAATGCCCCCTGAAGCGTTTGAACCTTGATCTCGGAAAAGCGAAGCTCCGACAGATCTTTCAACAAGTCTCTCGACGTTGAGTCGGAAACGCTTCCCTCTTGCGGCCAGGATCGTTCATAAAAAGGTAATACATTCTCTTCAGCAGCTCGACGATCATTTGGAGCAAGATACAACAAACGAGGGTGAATTTTGGTCTCTTCGTGAAACGTCTGCATCCACAAAGGCCAGTACTCTTCGTCATCAGGGAGCAAAACCTGGTTGAAGACAACAATGACGAACTTGCTCTCCTGCGATGCTTTCCGGAAAAATTGCTTCACAGCGGCGTCGTTGTATTTTTGCTGAGTCAGAACAGCGACCAGCACATCCGCACTTCTCCGAATTTTATCCGCCCGCTCCCAATTCACCTCTGCGACACTGTCAACATCCGGTGTATCAAGAACCACTAAGTTGCTCGGCAGTGACTCGCTTTCTCGCCAGAACAACAAGTGCCGATCATCCTCTCGCAAGGCCTGATCGGCATCGGCCCACGGAAGAAGTTCAAATCCGGGAAAGAGTTCTTCGATATTGTGCGAGCCTTCAAAACCTGTTGGAAACAGCACTGTTGGATGTTTCGTCCCAGAGGCCATCGGACTGGTCGCACTCAGTCGTCCGCCAGCAATATGGTTGAACAAAACAGACTTGCCAATATTCGTCCCCCCGACCACAGCAACAATCAGGAACGAATCTTTTCCCAACTGCGGTCGTACTTTTTCCTGAAGCAATTCAAACCACTCGCGATCCTTTAACGGCGGAAGCTCAAACGAGGCAATCCGACGCTCCAAAGCATCGATCGCTTCAGTTAACCGAACGATCACATCGGAACAGTGTTGAAATCGAGAGTTCATGAATGGACTGTATTCATCTAAAAAACATGATGCGAATTGAAGTCAAAAATAAACTCCAAGGCTGTCGAGAGGCTACCAACAGTTCGGCAAAGTGGTCTATTTCAAATTTTTTGACTGCCCCGAGTCCTTCCGCGGCTTCACGATTCTCTTGAATAGTACAAGTCCACTCGCCCGACCATCGTTCGCTGCCGAACAACGCCGCCGAACAACGCTGCCAAATGTCACTACCAAATCTGATGCAGGAAGAATGAAATAGACCATGATTTGCGAATTGGATTATCAAAGTGCCGACCGACTCAGCAAGTTTAGCAGTTGCCAGTCAAACGAGAACATCCCTCGTCCGCAACTTGCTCATTTCAGGTTCGATTGAGATACTCACAAACAGATCAATAAAGGAGAATCGATGGGAGACGCGAGTCCCCGATCGCAATTAATCTTCCCAATCTCCTCAAAACTCAAGTTTATGAACAAGCGTCTCAAATAGAGGCTGGGAAACCGGTAACGACGACGCGACCAATGATTTTTCCTTGAATGTCAATCCATTGCCCCTCAACCAGCGGCCCACTCTGAGAACCACCTCGGTTGCTCTTTACGAATGCCGCATTTGGAGATCCAACATGCAGAACACCCACCATTTCGACCGTCGGCAATTCCTCCAGGCCGGCACAGTTGCCGTCGCAGCTGCATCGATTTCTTCTGGCCTTTTCGCCGAGGAAAAAAAGAACAAAAAGCAGGAAATCATCGACGCGCACTCCCACATCTGGACTGATGACATCGCTCATCACCCGCTCCAAAACGGGCAAACAGTCGAGGATCTTAAACCTCGCACCTTCACTCCTGAAGAGCTCATGGCGGTTGCATCACCGCACGGGGTCACCAAGGTCGTCCTCATTCAGCACAACGTTTATCACGGAAAAGACAACTCGTACATCACCGACACAATTCAAAAGGAACCAAAAAAATATTCCGGCGTCGCATGCATCGACGCTGCGGGGAAATCTCCCACCAAAGAAATGGACAGACTCCGCAAACTTGGAATTCGCGGATTGCGAATCCGGCCCGGCGATGGAAACGTCAAGAAATGGCGAGACAGTCCAGGGATGCACGCGATGTGGAAGCATGGCCCGAAAATCGGGATTGCCATGTGCCCACTCATCAATCCGGAAGATTTACTTGAGGTCAACCACTTCTGTGAAAAATATCCGGATACAACAGTCGTGATCGACCACTTTGCACGTATCGGAATCAACGGAGAAATCGACTCAAAAGACCTGAAAAGACTCGCCGATCTCGCAAAGTTCCCCAACACTTACGTCAAAGTTTCCGCCTACTACGCACTCGGCAAGAAACAACCGCCTCACGATGAACTCACGCCAATGATCCGCGTTCTGTACGATGCCTACGGAGCCAATCGGCTCATGTGGGCCAGCGACTGTCCGTATCAGTTAACCTCACCAAACACCTACGGAGACTCCATCGCTCTGATCCAGAATCGCATCGATTTTCTATCAGCAGCTGACAAAGATGCCATTCTCCGAAAAACGGCTGAAACCGTCTTCTTCAGCTAACTTCAAGATTCAAAACCCAGGGCAAGCCCCCGCAGATCAACTGCGGGGCAATCCTCTCTGATTCCGGTCCTGCGAATTCTCCTATCTGCCATCCTCTCAACAGTTTGCACAGCTGATCCGTGTACAACACGTGAACTGCAAACCATTTGTCCTTTGAACCGTAAACCGGTGTAATCAGCCGGTGACACGTCAAAGTCCTGAAACAGCATGTTAAACCGGGTAAACCTGCATAAACAAACGTGTTTCAGTTCTTGAACACGTTTGGCACGCCGATTGCCTTAGAGTTTTTCCGCATCACTTGCCGGCGATGCGAGGTGAAGAACTGTCTGCAGCGGTGAACCACCAAGAGTAAACATGATAAAGAATAGAAAAAGAAAAAAAGGACAAAGAACTATGTTGAAAGCAATCTTGAAAGACGAAGCCGGTTTTGTCGTCTCAACTGAGCTCGTTCTGATCGCAACTATCCTCGTCATCGGACTCATCGTTGGTCAAACAACACTCCGTGACCAAGTTGTAACCGAACTCGCCGACGTTGCAGACGCAATCTCAGCAATCGACCAAAGCTACGCATACTCAGACGTCACCGGACACTCATCAAGTACAGCCGGTACTGTTTTTGACGATGAAGCAGACTTCTGTGACGTGAGTGACAGTGGCGAGCAAGGAACTGGAGCTGGATCTGGTACTTGCGTGCTGATCGACAACGGTGTATCCGAGCAGAACGGTGCCCAGACTATCGCAGAAGCTTCTGACAGCATCTAAAGCTAATTCAGGATTTTCTTGAATCGAAGGTAGTGGGTGGTGTACCACCCACTACCTGTTTGGGTGTTAAGTAGAAGCCAAACAGGCTTCATTCGCACCTTAACATCAATTGCCGTTGATACTAAGGACAACATGATGTTCACAAATTTAATACGAGATGAATCGGGATTCGTAGTCTCAACAGAGCTGGTGATCATCGCAACTATTTTGGTCATCGGAATGCTTGTTGGTTTGACCACAATTCGCGATCAGGTTGTGACAGAACTCGCCGATGTTGCTGATGCAATTTCTGCACTGGACCAGAGTTATGCTTTTTCTGACATCACGGGTCACGCTAGTAGTACAGCGGGAACAGTGTTTGACGATGAGGCCGATTTTTGTGATGCCTCGGATGCTGGTTCTCAGGGTGGATTTATCACTAACGGAACCTGCGTTCTTATAGACGGAGGGCTTGACAATAATGGAGCCCAGATTGTTGGATCACCATCAGACTCTTCTCCTTGATGTGAAATATTGCTTGCGACCAACTTGAAACGACTCCTGACTTAGGGGTCGTTTTTTTATTCGAAAGTTTCAAACACGCATTTCACTTTAAACTAGAGCATCTTTCACGAACCTCTCTTAAATCTGAAGTTTGAAGTTCCCCACTATTCTGCGATGTTTCTTCAAAAATGAAGAGTGAGACATGTGCGAAGTCTTGGCTGCCATTAGATGAACTGAATCGGCTGGGATGAATGCCAATTTGCGAGTGATAAGAATGCAAATCTCAATCATCGCGATGGAAGGTTAGGCGGTTCCAGCAGTCGCCATGAGCGTGAGTCTTTTGCGGCGAGTCTCTTATCAAAGGGTCGCTCGGCTTCCAGAAGACCAGACTCGGAAACGACGCTGAAAGAAACAAAAATGCTCACAACCATAGCAGAGAATGCTGGCAGGCAAGCCTGAGCTATCAGCGATTCAGAATGGTCGGAGCAAACTCCTCATGGATCTTACGAACTGAGGCACGAAAGTCTCTCCGAAGTTGGTGATCGCTGATGGGCATTGGGCTTATGGACATCTGTCGCGGATAGTTCTTCACCCACGAAAGAAGAACGTTGTAACAGTCTGAGAGGATGCGAATTAAACTTTCAATTTATTTTCCTGGAGAACTAATGATGGCAAGCTCGAAGGGGCTTGCCAAGCCTTGAAGAAGTGGTGATGAGCTGCACCTACTACGATTACTCAGTTGAGCAAGGTGGATTAACTTAAAAATCATGGACAAAATGCAACACATGAGAAACCAGTTCGGCAATGACGAATAAGCTCCTCTAGTCTACCAGAAAGGTTGGAGACGCTTGGCGAGTCACCAGCAAATCACCGATACCGTGGAAAGGACGCTCCCTCCAAGACTGCAGACTCCAGCAAGAATCCACCACCTGACTTTGAATACCACGAACAAAACAATTTCTCAGAGGTGGCTTAAACCACTGTAAGTTGAAATCCAGAACAAATATCTCGATGTAATTTTGCATTTTGGAACAAATTGTTCTTACTACTGTTGTTTCGAGACTTTTCACTGATTAATATAATAACCTCAAGTACATATTTCCCAACGTTGGAAATTTCTTCAGAATTGGAGAATCCGGATGAGTTTGCGTGCAATTTGCTTGGTAATATTTTCTAGTTTTGGATTATCTCTTGAAGCAGACGCTGCTCCGATTTTCTCAAATTTCGGCCCTAATGGCATGTCTGGCATCAAAAGTGACAATGCGGACACTGATTACGCTGGTGTGTTTTTTGACATTGTGACTGGTGGGCCAGTGAAGACGATTCAGTGGATTGGTCACTACGCGTCCGGCCTTCCTGCTGATGATTTTACGATCCAACTAACGACAGTTACGGGCTCAAATATTCAATCGAACACGAATCCATCGACCACGTCAACAATTTTCAATTACAATATTGGATCAGACGCTGGTACATCGCTTGATTCGAGAGTCGCAACGGGCAGCCAGGTTGGAGGACAGAACCAATACCTCTACACAGCAACGCTTCCAGGCACTGACATGGTGAGTGGGGGGATGTCGTATATGATTTCGATCTATAATAATACGACAATTCCGACCTCTTGGTTTTGGGATGAGTCGTCGTCAATGGTTAATGGTTTTTACGAGAAGACGGTATCGATTGCCCAGCCTCAATGGCAAATCAACCCTGGAGGCGAAGGTCAACAGTTGGTATTCAGTCTAGACACTGAAGGGGCATCTGGACCAGTTGTTCCTGAACCTTCGTCGTTCATTCTTCTTGGGACAGCGATTGTTGGGGCTTTGGCTTATCGACGTCGGCGTAAAGTTGCCTAGTTTCTCTTGCGAAGCCTGATGAAATCAATGAAACGGCCACTCTTTGAGTGGTCGTTTTTTTGCGCTTTGACTCATTTTTCTTTTTCAATGTTCTGATCAGATCGAACTACATTCTTCGATTTTCTTCCGAACTGGATGTGTCGTTTTGTGTCACTTTCAGTGACTGAGAAATTAATAGCTTGTCTCTCTGTCCCCTGCCAGTTCCAGTGCCTGCCTCCTACTCTCCACAAGCACTCACTTGATTGCAGTCTTTTGCCGCTTCTATGAATTCCAAGGTTCAAATTATGGCGGCGTATCACAGGCCTATTGCGTCTTGATGCTCGTACTGTTTCGCAATTGAAAAAACGGACCTGTTGTTGAGTACCACTTCCAGGTTGTGTGAGTACAATACAGCTCTGGCTTGATGTGAATCATGTGGATGAGGCTCAATCCTCGCTCAATAATCTTCACGCAAAACATCGCTGCCGGTCATCGCCAGCAAGCATGGTAGGCTGTTCATACCTTTGTTACAGCTATCTACGGCACACAGAGCGCACCTTGCTCGCAGTTGATGTGTCAGGTCAGTTGGAGAGCGTGAAAGTGTGATCGTCCAGCAGTCCGGGGCCAGAGTCTCCCGCCGAGGTGGCTCGGGATAATGAGTTAGAGTTACAGATTATTGATCATTCATTTTCAGCTGGCCACCCTATAAACAAGACATTAGATACACAGGTTTTCAAATGAAACAGATTCAAACTGTCTCCGGAAAAGCAATTCCTTTGTTGTTGGACGATATCGACACGGACCGCATCATTCCGGCCCGCTTCCTTCGCTGTGTTTCCTTCGAGGGGATTGGTGAGCACGCCTTTGAAGATGATCGTTTGCAGGACAAAAATCATCCTTTTAATCAACCGCAATACCAAGAAGCCAACGTCCTTGTGAGTGGTCGCAACTTTGGTTGTGGCTCTTCGCGGGAGCATGCTCCTCAGTCGCTGATGCGTTGGGGAATCCAGGCGGTCATCGCGGAATCGTTCGCTGAGATCTTCTTCGGAAACTGCACATCACTCGGAGTCCCTGCAGTCTGTGCAGAACGGGCTGACCTTGAAACTCTCAGTAAAGCGATTCAAGCAGATCCGAGCCTTGAAGTTATCGTCGACCTTGAAATCTGCCAAGTGAAATACGGTGAGACTTCATTCGCAGTGACAATTCCGGAAAGTGCACGAACTTCGCTGGTCTCTGGACAATGGGACTTCTTGTCGCAACTCCTCGAAAACAAACCCGCGATCGAAGAGAAAAAAACAACACTTCCCTACCTGAGCGGGTTTTCGAAGGTCTGAGTTTCACCACGATATCGGTGTGGGTAACCTGAGCATTCGCCCGGACTTATTGAACTATGGTGACTTACCTTGCAATAGTGGACGAATCATCGAGGAGATTTCCGAGTTGATGTGAAAGTGAGTCGAGCATTTTCAAGTCCTCGGCGTGTTGACGCTCGATCGAGGATTCCAGATTCAAGAGATCGCTGCGGTATTTGTCGACATCTGACTTGAGGTTCTCAATACGATTGTTCGAAAGCTTGAGCGCTTCAGCCATCTCTTTAAGTGCACGATCATTCTCCTGAATGATTTTCTCCAAGTCCGACAACTGCTGCTCGAGTTCCGCAGATTTGGACTCCGTTTTCTGTTTCAGGTCAGTCAGCAATGGCAGGCAGTGAACAGGATCAGGTGGAATGAAAGTGAGCGTTCGATTCGAGGTTGAAATAGTCGATGTCCCGCTTCTATCGGATTGAACTTGTGGGATCGGATTAGCAATTGTCCGTGTTGGCTTCGATGTCTGATGACTTTTCATTTCTGACGAGTTTGATTTCCATTCCACCTGGGCGACGTTTGAATTGATCGGAGGGAAACTCGACGCTTCACTTCGGCGACAGGGCCGGGGAAACTCATCGTATTCCCTCAGCGGAATGGGAATGATTGTGAAATCTTCAGTAGCAAGTTTAGGGCTAAGTTCGATTGATCCCGGTCGAGAGTCTGAATTGACCACAACGTCACAACTAGGATCCAGTTGACGTGAGATGGTTCCGCACCCGGCCAACACTCCGAACAGTAATGGTGCAACGAACAGCAAACGATGTTTGATTTGCATGATAAGCATCTTTCGTTTCGTCTCTTCAGAACGCATCTTTCTCAATTGGGCAGATCGGACTGTCGGTGATCACTTCACCTTGTCCATTTAAGGCTCAGAGCCATAGTCACAGTCTAAAACCACGTGACTTCCACACGAGCATTGAATCTCGATTGACTGGATCAACTCCTTATCGCGATGAACAATCACTTTCGGAGAAGTCTGTTCCTGCTCGGTGACGAGCAATTTACGTGGATCGATTTTGACTCGATCTGCGCGAACGATTGCGGAAGGTTGGCTGCGCGTCATGCGGACACCTCACTTGATGTAAAATGGATTTTAATTCGATACGAAAAACGAGAGTTCAGTTTTCAGAGCGGATTCAATGCTCGTGGTGCCCGTGAAGTTCACTTAAATGACTTCATAGGTAGTTCGCCATGTGAACGAACTCAAACACCGATTCGAAAACACTATCGGTGAACCATTTGTTTTAGTTGCAGTTCTGTTTTTGTCAGAATGCGTGAGACCCGGGACTCGGAGAGCCCGAGAACCTGACCGATCTGCTTGAGTGTCAAATCATCGAGGTAGTACAAGGTGATTACCGCACGTGGACGGTCAGCGAGTTTTTCAATCGCTCTGGCAAGAACGTGTTGCTGCTCATGCTCCGACTGTTCTTCTTGTGCTGAGTTGTCGGAGCGTCTTGTGTATGGGAGGAGTTCTTCGCTCCAGCTTTCGGGGTAATTCATACGCATCGCGACGAGACACTTCTCGACGTCTTCGACTGAAAGGTCTGTCATCTCTGCAATCTGTTCAGAGGTTAATGTTTGTTCGCCTCTTTGAACTGCGACCTTGATCTTCGACCAGTTCTGCAAAACGTGTTGGGGAACAGGACAGTTTCTCCGGAGTTCATCCAGAACGGCTCCTCGAATCCTCGAATAGGCGAAAGTCTTGAATGCAACTCCCTTGTCTGCATCAAACCGATTCGCTGCTTCGACCAATCCCAGAACTCCAGATGCTTCGAGATTCTCCACATCGACGGAACCGGGGAGTTCCAGCAACAATTTCCCGATCACATGTTTCACGTAATGAAGGTTTGAAACGATGAGTCGCTCACGGGCCTGTTGGTCATTGATGTTTTGATAAGTTCTGAGTCCCGCATCCATGCGTCCCCCTCCTGCCGATCACTCTTATCATCTTTGTTGTTCCTGGGAATCAATCATTGAAGATGCACTAACAAAACTGCGAAAACGATGGGCATTCGCACACTCAAAATTCTCCGATTTTGTTAGTGCGACTCGGTCAAAACTCGTCCTCGTCTTCAAACACAAGTGAAACCATCGAAGCCATTCCAATGAAGAGAATCGTGGTGCCGCCGCCCCCCAAGAGGGCTCTGAACAAAACAACCTCAGGCTCAAGCCCGAAAACAACACTCAGTAATGTCATCGCACAGGCAACAAGCAGTCCGACAGCCATGCCGATTTGCACATTCGAATTCTTGGGGACGTTCGTATTCATGCTGATGATTTCATTCGGTAAACGTTGGCGAGTACGCTTTCTTGATGAGTCAGATTTTGGGAGTGACTTGATGAGCATGTTGAAATGCCTTTGGCTTTCTGCCTCATCGCGTTCGGTTTTAATCCTGACAAAGTCGTTTCCTCATGGATGCTCCAGATTTCCAACATTACTCACCCTGCCTTCTTCTGAAGTCCTTCACCCTCACTCCGGGGTATTGGAACTGCAGGATCTCCAATGCCAACGTTTTCAGGAAAAACATTCCGATAAGGAATAAATTCGACGGGATCGATTCCCAGATCCCCCGGAACTTCTTGATACGCGACCACTCCCAAATGCGGAGCGGAGCGGCGAAACAGTTTTCTCAAGGGTCGTCGCAAAACACGGTCGACCAATAAGGCCAATGGCTGATCCGCACGTTGAGAGTTCTTCCAGGCAGTTTGAATCTGTTCGAGAATCGCTTCGAGTGAATCTGGCCCGACGGCGAGTTGTTGTTCGCGGACCTGTTCCCTGAGGCGTGCTTCGAGTTGCGGTTCAAAGGCGAGGACTCGCAAGTCGCCGTTTGGTAAGCAGTAGCGGTCGCAAATTAATCGCCCTAAATCGGCTCGCACTGCATCAGTTAAGTCATCTGCAGTTTTCAATTGAGAACTGTGATTGGAAATGGACTCCAAGATGTGTGCTAAATCGGAGAGCGGGACACCGTCCTCTGCCAGTTGTTGGAGTACTTGCTGTAATACAGCCATGCGGACCGACTCAGAGCGAAGTTCATCAACGATGACAGGAGCAAATTCTCGCACTCGATCCAGAAGTTCCTTGAGGGTCTCTCGAGTGAGGAGTTCGTGTCCGTGCAGTTTTAAAACCTCTCCCAGATGAGTGATCAATACACTCGATGGATCTACAACGGTATAGCGATGGCTTTCGGCTTGCTGGCTAAGCGAGGGCTCAATCCACTTCGCTGGGAGTTGAAATGCAGGCTCGCGGGTTTCCTCTCCCGGGATTTGAATTCCGGGGTTTTCGGGAAGGATCGCCAGGACTTTTTCTGGAATAAGTTGACCTGTGGCAACAACGCGGCCAGCGATCTGGATCCGGTAGCTCTGCGGGTCCATCTGAATTTGAGATCTCACACGAATCGGCGGAATCCAAAGTCCTCTTTCGCGAGAGAACTCTTTTCGGAGGGTCGTGATGCGTTCGGCGAGGCGTTTGCCGCGACCTGAATTCATTAATGGGACCAGTCTTGAACCGACTTCGATCGTAGCACGATCGCGAAGTAAGAAATCTCCGGGATCGTCTTCGGGCTCGGGTGGTGCGTCGGAATCGGGGGTGTCTGAGGGAGTTTGCAGATCACCCGGTTTGCTGACGCTTCGAGAAGTTAATGAGATGACTAACGCGATTGCGAGTGTCAGAAAAGGAAACTTGGGCATCCCGGGCATCAACGCCAGGAAAACGAGAATGATGACTCCGATCCACAACGGGCGACGATTTCGAAAGAGTTGTGACTCCAGTTCCTCGCTGAGAGTTTCTTCGGAGTTTGACTTGGTAACTAAAATTCCTGCAGTCACTGCAATAATCAGAGCAGGAATTTGCGAAATGAGACCATCACCGACCGTCAGGACTGAGTAGCGTGTTAACGATTCAATGATGCTCATCCCGTGGGTCATTCCGAGAATGACTCCGCCCACAAGATTGATTGCGGTGATGATCATTCCGGCAATGGCATCACCACGTACGAATTTACTGGCTCCGTCCATGGCCCCGTAGAATTCGGTTTCTTGTGCAAGCTGTTCACGTCGTGTCTTGGCAGTTTGTTCATCGATTGCCCCGGCGTTCAGTTCGGCATCAATCGCCATCTGTTTCCCCGGAAGTGCATCAAGCGTGAATCGTGCGGCAACTTCGGAAATGCGGCCGGCTCCTTTGGTGATCACGACAAACTGAATCACAACCAGAATCAGAAAGACAACCAGCCCGACGACTAGATCTCCGCCAACAACAAAATCTCCAAACGCTTCAACAAGCTTGCCAGCATTTGCTGAAAGTAAGATCGATCTCGTCGTCGCAACGTTCAATGAGAGGCGATATAAAGTCAACAACAGCAATAGAGATGGGAAGACCGACAAGTCCAGCGCTCGCTTTGCTCCCATGGTGACTAGCAGAAGAAGAATCGTGAGCGCCAAATTCCCTGCAAGTAATAAATCTAAAATGAAGCCTGGCAGCGGAATGAGCATGATGACGAGCACACCCAACAACCCGATCGGAAGGAGTGTCTCGCTTTTCGAGAGACCGAGATCAATTTTGTTCTGTGGCTGATTCATGAGGTGTAGGCTCAAAAGCGACTAGAGCAAATCGAGGATTATTCTTTACGTTCTGTTCCGCGGTGAGCAGTTTTTATAGCCAGAACAGTGGCCTTCATCGGATACGACAAACTCTGAAAGCCATTGAACAGATCATCCGAAGCTTAAGCTGAGTGCCCGAATGATCAGATTCCAGCCGTCGACCAGAATAAACAACAAAAGTTTGCACGGAGTCGAAATCACGACCGGAGGCATCATCATCATTCCCAAAGCCATAAGGATCACCGAGATCACCAAGTCGATCAGGACAAACGGAAGGTAAATACAGAACCCCATAATGAATGAGGTTTTTAGTTCACTGATGACAAAAGCCGGAACCAGAATGTGCATCGAAATGCTTTCGGGTGATGGGATTGAATCTAGCTCAGCGAGGTCGAGGAGAAGCTGAATGTCCTGCTTGCGGGTTTGCGTGATCATGAACGACTTGAGGACCTGCGAGCCGTTCTGGATTGCTTCGCTGCTTGAAATTTCTTCGTGCAGGTAAGGCATGACAGCCTGCTGCTCAATCGCCTGAAAAGTCGGGGCCATGACGAACAGTGTGAGGAACAGGGAGAGCCCGATAATGACCTGAGTCGGCGGAATTTCCTGAGTCGAAAGTGCTCTCCGAACGAAAGAAAGCACGATCACGATGCGGGTGAAGGCTGTCATTGTCACAAGTGCTGATGACAAAAACGCCAGCCCGCCCAGAAAAATTGCAACTTTGATTTGTGGCGAGAGTTCTTGAAACGCTTCGGTCTGCAAGACTTCTGAAACCAATTCGGATTGTGTGCTTTGCATTTCAGCTCACCTCTGAGATTGCGAGAGTCTGCGGGAGTTCTTCGTCTGATGTCACTTCACCGGAGTCCAGGTCTTTGTTCTCATCCAGGTTCCAGTTCGGAACAAGGGTGACTGACTTGACTCCGCTCGGGTCGGTGGCGATCAAATATCTTTCATCTCCAAGCATTACTAAATGCAGCAGGCTGTTCTGGTGAACCGAGAGCGTCGAGAGATGTGTCAACTCGTTTGTCTTCAGCTTCTTCTGATCAGTCATGTTCAACTTCTGTAGAATCGCACCTTGCTTCATGCGTACGACATAAGTCGACAGGCCAGCGATGAATAAGACGACGCAGGTCCATTTCACTAAATTCCAAAGTTCGAAATCGAGTGGGTCCGCGAAGTTGGCAGAAGACGCAAAAGTCGATGCAGCAATCTCCTGTTTGAATGTTTGCTCTGGAGTTCGCTTCTCTGGCGGAGTATCGCCTCTGACCGTGGGTATTGCTTCAGCTCCAGGTGCTGTTTCAGTCTTGGGCAATGTGAATTCAGCAATCGATTTGAAGGTCTGATTCCAGTTCATCTCTTCGTCTTGAAGCCACTCTACTGTCGGAAGTTCAGGCTCTGAGAGTTGTGAGCCATACCAGAGTTCGACATTTCGAATAGTCTGCGTTTGTGCAACGTTGAATTCCGAAGCAGGCATTATTTCAACCTCCGCTCCAACAACGAGAGTTGTTTCGACTCCGAGAAGGAGCATGCATGCCCAACACAATTTGTCTGTCAACCTGAACATGATGGCGTACCGGATTCGTGAATATTCTTACGAAAGAAGAAGCGAAAAGCTGGGCAATCAACCTGAGTAGGACCTCTCATCTACAGAGGAAACACTCATTCCCAAATGCGTTCGGACCGGTTGTACTCAGTACAAATCTACTCAGGCGGCAATTACTCAGCCTCGCGACTGTGTGAGTTTTCGATGTGTGTAATCCTCACGGCATAGCGATCCTCAACAACGACCACTTCTCCCCGAGCGATTCGGATCCCTTGTGCCATGACATCAACCATCTCACTGACACTCCGATTCAATTCAACAACAGCCTTCGGGCCGAGTTGAAGCAACTCCCCGAGTGGGAGTTCAGTCCGTCCCAGCTCCACGGAGACAGTTACGTTGACGTCGTAGAAACGCTGGAGAGGAAGACTTGCAGGGGGCGTTGATGGGGGGACCGCTGCCGGAAAATCGACCGCATAAGCAACTTGTTCAGTCTTGTCGTCTGTATTGAGATCAACACGACTTTGAGCAGGGCTGAATTCTTCACCTCTCTCCGCAGGGTCGGTCGATTCAGTTGAGTCGATGGATACCTTTTTGATGTTCTCATCAAATTGCTGCTGATCTGTCATGACGGACTCACTAAATTTTGAATGCTTCTGGAATAATTGGAACTAAGCCTGAAACCTGAATCTTCTCGCTCAAACACTGAGAAAAGTGACTTTTCGAGAGGTTGCCGTATTGGTTCTAAACTCAAAGGAAATGACGCAAGACTTTGCCATTTCTGGATTGATTCGAAACCAAATCAATCATCAATCGCTTCGACCACTTGAAACCCAAGCCGAGGACCAACGGTGACCGGGGTGACCCTCCACTTCGGGTGTTCATCAATGGAAGCAATCAGTGGCTGAAATGCAGATTGATTCAACAGCAAAACGTCACCGACACTAAGTTCTGTAATCTCGGACATCTTGAGTTCTGCTGATCCCAACTCCACCATGATTTCTTTCGGAATGCTTTCTGTAGCAGCGACCATAGCTGTGAGATCACGCTCAGAAGTTGGCAGAACAGTGGTGAACTCCTGAGAGATCTGATCTTCGAGGGCGTGCTTTGGCATCAGCCAGTGTAAAGTTTCTTCTCCATAACCCGATTTGATGCGCATTTTCGAGACGAGCAAGTCCGTGCCGTGGGCAAACATTCGCGCACGACGGGGCTTCTCAATGAACTCCTGATACATACTGGGAATCGGTTCTGTTCCGGGCCAGCTCTCGCTCATGGCATCAGAGATATTCTCGAACAGGATTTCGAGAATGGCGATTTCCGTTGGTGAAAAGGGAGTAGGCTTAGGCCAATCGTCACCTTGAATATTCAAAACGTACTCGACAAGCACTCGTCCCAGTCGTCCTGAAACGACGACCAGGGATGGAATGCCAGAGACACCCAGGCTGATCCGAACTCCAACACCATCCGCGGGTAACTCTTGCATGGCTCGATGTTCTGTCACTGGCTCCATCGATTGTGGACTAATCTGAAAATCATTCGTAATCAGAGTTTCCCATCGTTCCTGTGTGCGAGTGCAAATTTCTGCATGCCATTGCTGAAGGACACGGCTTGAACCAGCATTCGGGCGACGGGGTGTTTGGAAATCGAGTCTCTCAAACATTACTGCGAGGCCCTTTGCGTTACTGAACATTGAATTCTTCAAACAGAATGTCGTAGATACGATCATGTCCGTCTGAAAATAAGGTTGTGTTGAAGTGGTTGCGGATTTCTCGGCGAAGCATGTTCTGCCCCGCTTTGCCGCGAATTTCGTCTAAAGTCTTGTCTGAGAGATGGCTGAGCAACCAGTTTCTCAAGACAAGGTTTTTCCTCTCAAGTAAATCCTCGAGCCTCTCTTTATCTTTCTGCTTAACCTGAAGTGACATCTTCAATCGCAGGTACCGGTTCATCCGTCCTTCATCGAGGTTGACCGTTGACTCACCGAAGGAGACATAGGTCATGTCGTTCACTGAAATCGCATCGCCACCTGCCGATGAAGTGCCCACTGTTGAATGGGTCTCTGGTGCGAACAAATTCGGGAGCATAAAAGGAACGGCACTCCCTGCAGCGGCGGCTACGAGAAAAAAAATCATAAGAGTGAGGAAGCCGATCCCAGATTCCTTCGGAACCACATCCTCCTGGATCTCATCGCTGATATTCTGATTCACTGGTTCACCTTCTGATCTCGTTGAATCATGAACGCTTCGGGAGAAGTGACGGAGAGTTGGAAATCGAAGGTCAAGAAAAGCCTGTGTTGAGACACTCTCAACCTTCAACTTTGCACTCTCAATCAAATTCATTGCTGATCTTCTGACGCCCCTGAAACGAGTCCTGTTTGACGTTTCGATGGACGTTAAGACTTACCGGTCTTATCGATCTGGGAAGCTTTTCCGATGAGGCAAAATGGACGCAGAATACGTTTGAAACGAGCGAAGAGTCCTTCTCCTCACGCTTGCGTAGAAACACGCAATCGAAGAACTGGCAAGAGAAAACGAAGCAACGCACAGCAGATAGAGCAGTTTGCTCTACCGTGTGCCCGTGAAGGACGCATTTCTCTAGAACTGATCCTGAAACCTGAAATTGCTCTCTCAAGCATTGAGAAAAACGGTGATTCCAGAGATTTCGGACTGGTTCTAGTAAAAATACTGTTCGCCACGAGGCAGAACCTGCAAACCAATTCGAAGGATGCTCTAGCCTGCTCCACTACGACGGAAGTGTACTTTTTCCAAGAACTCAACTGCAGTGGGGACGGAACATTCAAAGATGAGTCGAGCATGATCCAGTCGAAAGATTTTCCGCCTTGCGTGGAAAGCTCTTCCGGGAATCAGACTGAACTTTACGCCGCTCACAGCCGGAGCGAACTCGACAAGTCATTAAACCGTCAAGCTTTATCGTTATACGTAGGGTTCGTCAGGCAAAACATTTTCGCCCCTGGCACACTCTGTGCAAATGCTCAAGTGAATGACTGGAAAGGAATTCAATCATGCTTCACGGAGTTTACGGAGCCGCCGTTACGATGGACGGTGCGGCGCGGCAGCACGAACACATTGCAAAGAATCTGGCTCATTCGCAGATTCCCGGGTATCGCCGCACTCAGCTGACACAAGGGACGTTCGACGACAGCCTGCAAGAGACCACCGCTGATCTCATTGCCCGCTCGTCAGCCGGAACTCGCGGCCTGGAGGAGTCTCACGATTTCACATCCGGACCGCTCGAACAAACAGCCCGTCCATTAGACATTGCAATTCAAGGAGAAGGGTTCTTTGTCATCGGTGAACGAGACGAACCACTCTATACACGCAACGGTTCGTTCACGATCGATCAGCTGGGAAACATTGTCACCAAAGATGGTCGAACGGTTCAGGGAACCAATGGCCCCATGACCCTGCCAATCAACACGACAGTTGAAGATGTCGTCGTTGATCAAGCTGGGCGAGTCTCTGCAAATCAGATTGAACTAGGGCGAATCAAGATTGTCCAGTTTGAAGACAATGGAAAACTGGTCAACGTCGGCACCACCCTGTTTCGAAATCCCGATAATTCCGGTTCAGAGATCACCCAGTTGGATGTTCAGAACACTCGACTCCAACAAGGGAGTCTCGAGAAGTCAAACGTCCACCCTGTGCAAGAGCTTGTTGAGCTGATCGCTGTGCAACGTCGCTACGACGCCGCCTCACGCACGCTTCGGACTCTCATGAGAACTGTTGAACAACGCATCAATCTGCAACGAGGAACTTAACCATGCTTCGCGGACTTTACACCAGCGCCACCGGAATGAAAGCACAGGAACTGCTGCTTGATAACACAGCTAACAACCTGGCAAACGTCAACACAACCGGATTCAAACGCAGCCACCTCGACTTCGCAGACCTGCTGTACTCGACGCTGCAACAACCGGGAACTGAAGTCGCGGCGGGACAGGTTGCTCCCACTGGATTGCAAATTGGAAGCGGGGTCCGTGCTACCGGAACAACGAAAGTCTTTACCCCAGGGACGTTTGAACAGACTGGGAATTCACTCGATGTCGCCATCGAAGGCGACGGTTTCTTCAAGGTTCAACTTCCCAATGGTGAAGTCCGCTATACACGAGACGGAGCGTTTCGACTGGATAACAATGGGCAATTGGTGACCACGAATGGATATCTGCTCGATGCTGGAATCACGGTCCAGGACGGTATCAGCATTACGAAACTCAACATTGGCGAAGATGGAACTGTCAGCGGTGTGCTTGAAGGTTCTCCGCAGTCGGCAGTGCAACTCGGTCAACTTCAACTGGCCCGATTTCTTAACTCTGCCGGACTTTCCAGTGAAGGGGGCAACCTCTACGCAGCGACCCCTGCATCTGGAAATGAAGTGTTAAGCAATCCGGGAGAAGCGGGTGTCGGGATTCTTCGCCAGGGATTCCTCGAAGGTTCAAATGTCGAAGTTGTTACCGAGTTAATCTCATTGATTTCAGCTCAGAGGGCATACGAAATTAACTCACGCGCAATCCGAGCAGGTGATGAAATGCTCTCAACGACATCAGACATCGTTCGCTAAGAACCTTTACGTTCTCAGTGTCCGTGAAGCTGACTGTCATGCCAGGAAAATGAGATGAAAAAACGGATGTTTCAACAGATGAGTTGCCCGATGAAATTTGGACTTGTCATTCTGATTTTCGGATCGATATGCCATCCGGTCGTTGCCGAAGACGAACCGTTGCAAATTACACTCGCTTCAAATGTTTTGGTCAACCGGGTCGATGTCACACTCGGTGATGTCGCGCAGGTTCGAGGGGGTGATTCAGTTCAATTACGGCAAATCAGGAGCATCGACTTGCAAAGACTCGACGATGAGAAGAGCTGTATCCTTTCGGCGGAATTTATTCGCTTGCGATTGATCCTCGCAAATTACACCGAGGATCAATTGCAATTCCGGGGGGCCGATCAGGTGATCGTGCAGCTCGACGAACAGAAAACATCTATCGAGCAAGTTATTCAACAGGCAATTGAGCGGGCTGTCTCGGACCGAGTGGAGTATCCCATCAGTTCAGTTCAGGTTCGGATTCTGCAACCAATTCAACGACATTGGGGGATCAATGTGAGCCAACTTGCGACGCTCACGCCCAAAATTTTACTTCCAGAGGGAGCGATTCTAGGACGGCAATCGATTGTCGTACACCTTCAAGATCAAGATCGTCTATTCGCGACAAAGTCGGTCCCGTGTGAAATTGCCATCCTGCAAGATGAGTTGAGACTCACTAAACATGTGGCTCGCGGAGAGGTCATTTCAGCAGAAAACACTGTACTCAAAGAGCGTTTTCTAACCTCATCGACAGGGCATCTCACACTGACAAGCGCCCTGGGACGCCGCGTGAGAAGGTCCATGGAAGTTGGAGAGCGTCTCAGCTCACATGACTTGCTTCCGGAAAATGAAAACACGAACAGCGAAATTGTCATCAAGTCACGATCAGCGATTCGACTCATTGCAAAGATGGGTCAACTCGAAATCATGGTCCCAATGGCAGAGGCGCTCCAGTCCGGAAGAGTTGGGCAAATCATTCGAGTGAAGAACCTCCAATCAAATCGAATCGTCAACGCACGTGTCGTCAACGCTGAAGAAGCTGTCGTTGACTTGGGCTTTCGGAATTAGAGCTTCGTCTTCTGAATCGTTAATCCTCACAAGACTACCAGCGTACGTCATATCCGAAAACGCGATACAGCAAATCTAACATTGGCGTTCGGGTTCTGCCGTGTGTTGAGCAATCGATGAAGTCATAAAGGTGACTTTCTCGGGAAAAACAGGCATTGAAAACACTCTAGAACCAGTCCGAAAACCTCTGGAATAGCCGCTGTTCTCAACGTTTGAGAGAACAATTTCAAGTTTCAGGATCAGTTCTAAAGAAGTCTCAATGAAAGAGATGATCATGATTCACTTACACAAAGCATTCTTGCTCGCTCTGGCTTTAGGGACAACGTTCTTCAATGGAGGAGCGGTACTCCAGGCGGAGTCGATCTGGGCACGTCGGTCCGACGAAAACTCGTTGTTATTCTTCGATTCTCGTGCCCGTCGAGTAGGCGATTTGGTCACCGTGCTGGTTTCGCAATCGACCGACGTCGACAGTCGTGAAGATCGTGCAATGAAAAAATCGACACAGGCTGGTACCAAATTTGATTTCGATGCCGAAACTGGTGGCGGACTCGGGACAAAGGCAGCCAATGCCGCTTTTGATCTGAACTCGACCTCGAATCGAGAGTTTGATGGCGGAAGCAACTATCGTAGCGAACAGGGATTTACTGACCGCATTACCGCGACTGTCACAGAAGTTCTGCCGAATGGAAACCTCGTGATCTCCGGACAACGAAATGTCCAGGTCGCCGGTGAAATGCGAGCTTTAACCCTGTCGGGAGTGATTCGTTCAATCGACCTCTCACCTCAGAACACCGTGAATTCTCGCTTCATCTCTGATTTTCATTTGACCTATGAAGGAGCCGGCCCGACACAATCCTTCACTCGACAAGGCTGGCTGGGCAGATCAGTGAATAAGTTATGGCCCTTTTAAAACAGAGAATGAACCGAAGACTGCCCCTACTTCGCCGCCGTTCTCTCACTTTTCCTATTTCGATGCCGAGGTATTTATGTTTCGTCGATCTTTCATCTTCAACCTCTTCCTCGTGACGGGACTGATGGGTACATCGAAACTTGCAGCAGAAGTCCGCATCGGTGACCTGACAAATGTCGCAGGTGTTCGAAAGAATCAACTCGTCGGAATGGGGCTGGTAACAGGTCTCAACGGGACCGGGGGAAAAAGCCCTGTCACTCGGCGATTCGCAATGAACATGTTACAGCGATTTGGTGTCCGTTCCGACCCCGATTTACGTACCCGCATTGAGAATGACACCGCTCAAAAGACAGACAATATCTCGGTCGTTACCGTAACTGCTGATCTCGACAGCTTCTCAAAAGAGGGGACTGCGATTGATGTTCTTGTCTCGACTTTTGACGATGCAGAGAGCTTACAAGGTGGACAGCTCATCCTCACTCCCCTTTTTGGGGCAGATGGTCAAGTCTACGCAGTCGCCTCTGGACCGATATCGATAGGGGGCTTCAGTTTCAGTGGTGAGAGTACCAGGGTTCAGAAGAATCACCCGACGACCGGGCGAATCCCAAATGGTGCGACCGTGGAACTGGAAACCTGCTCGGAACTAGGAGTAGATGGGCGGGTCCGATTTCTCCTCAATTCGCCCAGTTATGAAACCGCTCGGAGAACAGCGAACGCAATCAATCAAGTCTATCCGCAATCCGCATTCGCCATCGATGCCGCCACGATCGATGTCATCATTCCGTTTTCGTTACAAAGCACGGTCAGCGATTTTGTCGCGAATTTGAGTAATCTGACTGTTACTCCAGACATCCCTGCCAAAGTCGTGATCAATGAGCGAACAGGGACGGTCGTCATCGGTGAACACGTCCAACTTTCACGAGTGCTGATAACACACGCGAATCTGGTCGTTTCCACTGCAGAAACACCGCTGGTTGCACAACCTGCTCCATTTAGTCTGGGTGAAACGGTCGTTGTGCCGAGAACGGAAGTGATGGTCGAAGAGGAAGACAATCCAGTTTCGGTCATTGAACCAACAACGACTGTCGGCGAACTTGCTCAGGCGTTAAATGCCCTGGGAGTCGCACCGCGAGATTTGAGTTCCATCTTCCAACAACTGAAAGAGTCTGGTGCTCTGCATGCGGAGCTGGAGCTGAAATAACGTTAGAGCACATTGGGTCCTTCTCTTCTCGTGAAGAAACGGTTCCTTCAGGATGAACACTTAACTCCACAATGCAGATCGCAGACAGGATTCGATTCATTTCAGAGACTTGTGATTTTCAACATTCCTCATTGTTTGAGAGAGAAACCTGAAGTCTCAGGACCATTCCCGCAATGCTTACATGCTGAGTCCGATCTAATTCTCTGCTGCTCGCCTGGCATCCTCCATTCTCAGATCGTTCCAATCACCGAATATTCAAATCTTAACTCCATCAACTCATCATGCTCACATCACCTGTACTCATGCCACATTCCTCGCTTGAGCAACATGACTCGACCAAGTCACTACAGTCTTTGAAGGTCGGTCGTGAAATGGAAAGCTTGTTCGTTTCAGTATTGCTGAAAGAGATGCGGCAAGCTGGGGGCGAAGGAGGGCTTTTTCCCGGTGATAATTCAGACACACTGGGAGGAATGTTCGACATGTTTCTGGGTCAGCACATTGCGGAGTCCGGTGGAATCGGACTGGCAGCCTCTCTCGAAAATGTATTGAAATAATTTTTGAACGCCAGTTTCAAATCACTCATTCAAGGATGAAAGATGATCGATACGCCATTCCAGCCAGACTTTCTTCAACGAGTGAAACATCACGTTGAACGAGAAGAATCTCTTTTGAGTCAGCTGCAACAGGCTCTGCGACAACTCGGGAGACTGCGCCCCAATGACACCGGATCAGCAACGAAAGAAAATCTGCTTCGTGATCCGTTGCTTCTCAGCCAACTCTCCGCGGAAGCCGAGTCGCTATCCCGGTCACGCAGAGAACTGAGAATCGAAGCTGCGAACAGTCTTGGCATCACAACAAAAGAAATTCAGTTTGCCAGCTTGTTGAAGCGACTCGGGACTCCGAACGCTTTGGAAGTCGCTGAATCAATCAGACAGGTCCGAAAGAATTTGACGCGGACATTGGGCATCTTGCAAGCCAGCATACGCTCGCTGTTGATTGAACGCCAACTTATAGAAGTCTCACTTGAAGCTTTGGGAGTCGGGGTGATTCAAGAGAAGTACGACGAGTCGGGCGGGCGTTTGACAATCCACCCGGAGTCTCATCTCGAAACGAGGTCATAAGATGCTACACATTGATGTTGGACTCAGTTCTATTCGTGCCAGTCAGCAAGCGCTCTATGCGATTTCGAACAACATTGCGAATGCAAATACTGAGGGCTACCACCGGCAACGCGTGGAGCTGATCGACAGAAACCCGGTCACGATTGGATCAATTCAAATCGGCTCGGGTGTTGATGTCGACAGCCTTACGCGATTGCGAGATACCGCGACTGAGGCGTCGCTGATCTCAACGAAATCAAGACATGCCGAATCTGAAAACACGCTACGAATCCTCGGTCAACTTGAATCCGCGTTGCTCCCCAGTCGTGGTTCGCTCATCTCTTCTGTCTCCAATTTCTTTAACGAGATTGAGCAACTCGCTGCACAACCATCGACAGTGACGATTCGTGACGCAGCGATCGCTGCAGCTGAGGATGTGGTCAATCAGATCAGTCGACTCGACACGAGACTGAATCAACTCAGATCAAACAATGCGATTGCAATTCATGAAGAAGTCAACGCGATCAATCAGGAAACGACTCAAATCGCAGACCTGAATCGAGACATCCGAATCCAGACTCATTCCGGATCACAGCCGAACACACTACTCGACCAGCGAGATCGACTTGTCTCTCAACTTAGCGAGCGTGTCGACATCTCTCTTCAAAGCTTTCTGGTCAATGACAGCCCACTCGTCGCGGCGGGCGGATCGATCATCATCGCTGAGAAGGCGACAACACTTCGCGCAGAGACATCTGCCGACGGACGCGCGACCGTACAAACAACGAACGGTGGCGCAACGGTTGTCCCGACCTCTGGTGCACTTCAGGCGATGCTAGCAGGTCAACAAACGATTGATGAAATCCAACAATCGTTGCACGACTGGGCGAATGAATTTATCGCCACGCTCGACGCCATCCACGCCAGCGGTCAAGGACACAACTCACAACCTGGATTCATTCAAGGAGTTCGCGAAGTTTCAGCCCCATCGATTCCTCTCGATGAAATCGCCACACCATTTCCTGTTGAATCAGGACGTTTGTTCGTCACCCTCACAGAATCGGCAACCGGACAGCGAACAACGCATCAAGTCGACATCGATGTCACCAGCGACTCCCTTGATGATGTTCTCAGTCGACTCGATACCATTCCCCAACTGACGTCTATTTACCAACCAGATACCGGAAAGGTTGCCCTTCGAGCAAACGCTGGATACTCCATCGACTTTGCTGGGGGAATTGATGCAGTCCCGGCGGCTTCGAATCTGACAGGATCAGCCTCGCCGAAACTCTCCGGTTTCCCTAAATCATCTGAGAACGCAAACTGGACCGCCACTGTCAGCGGTTCAGGAACTGTAGGAACAACTCCTGGTCTGCGTCTTGACATCACGAATTCCGTCACTGGCGCGACAATCAAATCTCTCGACATCGGAGAGAATTACCTGCCTGGTGAAACTTTAGCCATCGCCGATGGAATGAATCTCTCGTTCACATCTGGCACTGTCGTGAATGGTGAGAATTTTGCCTTTGACATTGTTGCGAAGCCTGATGAAACGGGAATTCTAGTCACCCTTGGTTTGCAAACACTCTTTAGTGGAGAAGCTTCAACCGGTATTGGCCTGAATCCGCATGTGCAGGAATCCCCTCTGAACTTTGCAGCGTCTCGGACTGGGGAATCTGCGGACTCCAGTAACTTAAAGCGAATGATTCAACTTCGTGAGTCTGTTCAATTCGTCAGTCGCAATGAAACGCTTGAAGAGCGAATCACAAGCATTTCAACAACAACCGCGTTCCGAATCCAGGCTGAACAAGCAAACTTCGAATACCTGAACGAACAAAAAAATCACCTCGAAAATGTTCGCGATTCCGTCTCTGGTGTCGACCCGAATGAAGAACTGCTCACCATGCTGGAATACCAACGACAGTTTCAGGCCGCTTCTCGTTTCATCACAGTGGTTGACGAAGCGCTCGACGAACTTCTGCGATTTATCAATTAAGAATCGGTATCCGCTGGTCTCCTCTTTTCACTTCAACCTGTCTACGAGAATTCCATGACGCTCCGCATTACTCCTCACCGACAACTTCAACTGAGCCAGTTGCACACTCAGGGACATCTGTCCAAATCGAACTTGTTGCAAAACCAAATTAGTAGCGGAGAGCGGATTCATCGACCATCTGAAGATCCCGAAGGTCAACGGACGATTCTGAACCAGCAAGCTGCAATTGCGAGACTGGAAACTCAAGTTGCCTCGATTCAGTATTCACGAACGTATTTGCATCAAGGAAATGTTGAACTACTCGACGCGAACCAACTGCTTGTGCAAGCGAAGTCGTTGGCGTTAGAAGCACGGCAATCGACAGAACAAACGGACCTGAATGTCATCGCGAGTGAACTCGACGGATATCTGCAAACATTTGATCGCATCGCAAACGCGAAGCTGGATGGACGCTACCTCTTCTCTGGAGCAACGAACGATATCCGACCATTCTCGGGAATTGTTGAGGGCCCAACGCAATACAACGGAAGTCAGACAAATGGAGAAGTTGTCCTCGCGAGTGTCGATGACATCGCGGTTTTCCTCCCCGGCGATGATGTATTCCAACACCTCAACGAATCAGGAGACGCTCGGATAGACGTGTTCGAAACGATCCGGACACTCAGAGATGATTTGCGAAACAGGGCAAATTTTTCGCAAGAAGAATGGGGATCGCGTATTGATCAGCGAATCGATGAATTACAACAGAGCAGCGACCATGTTCTGAATGTGATAGGTGAGCGATCCGTTTCGCTTCAACAGTTTGACCGGCTGCAAACTCGGGCGGAAGACCTCAAACATGAAGCTCAAATTCTGCTTTCGGATACGCAGAGTCCCGACTTTGCCACCGCCGTGATTCAACTCCAGGAAGAACAGAATCTTCTCCAGTACTCTTTGGCAACCGTCACCAGAATCTTTGACCTTTCTGTTCTTGATTATTTGTAACAACCTTTGGACGTTGAGCATACGTTCGTTTTTGCCTGTCCGTGACGGGTGCTTTCCATGAGTTGAATCCACGATACGCACCAAACATCTCACGGACTTTTCAACTTGCATTTATTACGAAACACTCCTTGCCTCGCAAAAATGGATCACCTCGCTATGAGTATCAAGCAGTCACACCATCAGGCACACACACATCCCAGGCATCATCACTTAAAGAACGACTTTGGTCTTACTGCGATTCTTAACTTACTCGAAGACAGCGCAGTTGAAATGGACGATGTAATTCGGGGACTCGGGAAGTCCGAAACATTGTCAACGCTTGTCCGAGCTGAAGCAGAGTCGGTGGTCAAGGCAAGTGTTCTCAGTCGAGAAGTGAAGTCGCTCAAGCATGCTGTTGCCCTCTTGGGTTTAAATCGATTGCACGCTTTGCTGATCGCCCAAAAGACATTACAAGATCAAGAATTCAATAAATCCGCCTAAGTGCGATGACCAACAATCCACGCAGCCATTGCCATCGTGCAGCGAGCTTCACAGGAACAGAAAGTACGTAAATATCCTCACGGCAATCCCGAAACTTTGATCTACACCGAAATCGACGAAGCTCAAGTTTGAAGATTACTCCCTGCATCTTCACTCGGCGAATTGCAGTCATTCATTTTCTTCGGTATGAACACTCTTAAGAAAGTGAATTGCCTTCAGCAGGTCGACCTTTCGAACCAGGCGAATAAAATCGTTTGGAAAGTCATCCCGAAACATTGAAAAATGCGGCGGTCAGAATCCGCAATTCATTCCCCCGCAAACAAGGCAATAACATGCCAGACTCTTCCTCAACAGCCCAACTTGAGATCATTCAAGATGTCGCCTGCACTTTGTGCGGATGCGTATGTGATGACTTGCGCATTGGCATTCAGGAGAATCAAATCCAGACGATCAAAAACGCTTGTGCGCTCGCTGAGCCCTGGTTGCTTCGCCAGAACCAGCGACAGCAGCAACATCCAGAAATCAACGGAGAACCAGCCTCGCTTTCCGAGGCATACCAGACAGCTGCAGAACTGATCCGTAATTCACGAAACCCATTGGTGTCTGGTCTTTGTTCAAGCAGCGTTCTGGGGCAGCAGGTTGCGTGCGAATTAGCGGACCGTATTGGAGCGGTCATCGACACGACCGCTTCGACTTCTCACACCGCGTCAGTCATGGCTCTTCAACGGATCGGAGAAAGCACCTCCAGTCTGGGAGAGATCAGGAATCGCTCAGACCTCATCATCTTCTGGGGATCAAATCCTGCCGAGAGTCATCCTCGACATCTGGAACGATTTTGCGGCACAACTCTCGGAGATGGTCGCAAAATTAAACGTTACATCATCGTGGTCGATACTGTTCTGACTGAAACGGCGAAACAGGCAGACCTTTTTATTCAGATCAATCCGGGGCAAGACTTCGAAGTCTTGTGGGCTTTGCGGGGACTCGTGAATGGAATCGAACTGACCCAATCAGAAATTGGGGGTGTGACATTACAAACCGTCGAAGAACTGGCCGAGCGAATGAAGGCATCGCAGTATGCTGCTTTATTCTTTGGGCTGGGGTTGGCCCAAGGGACTTTGCCACACTCGCAAGTCGAAGCAATTCTCAGCTTAGCCACGGACTTGCATCAGCATACACGTTGCGTCGTCCGAGGCATGCGGCGATTTGGTGAGGCCGGAGGGGCAGCGAATGTGCTGAGCTGGCAAACTGGTTACCCATTTAGTGTCAATTTTCATCGAGGTTATCCACGCTATAACCCGGGCGAGTACTCAGCAGCTGACATGCTCTCTCGGCAGGAACCGGATCTCGCAATTCTGGTCGGAACCGATGGCCTCAGCCAACTCCCACAAGAAGCGATCAACTGGTTAAGGACAATCCCCACAGTGATGCTGTCTCACGAGGATTGCGAACTTCCATTTCAGCCCACAGTCTCTTTCCCGGTCGCCACATGCGGTGTTCATCTTTCAGGCACCACCTACAGAATGGATGACACACCTATTCCTCTCCGCCCGATTCTCGAGACAAAGCTGCCTGATGATTCAACAGTTCTCCGCGAACTCATCAAGCTCGTTCAGAATGTCGTCGCGGAGGAATAGTTTCTTGAAACGACTTCCAGGATTTACTGGTTCGTCCTGCTTCAATGTGTCCACCGATGCAAAACCTGCGGAGTGACGACGAATGGGAATTCACAAATAATACGCGGCGCTCACGCTCAAAGAGCGATTACTTGAGGCGAGGGACACGAATGAGTTGCAGGCTCGGTTCAAACAGCCACAAACGGTCTTCGTCTTTCTTTTTGCCAAACCCTTCGAGGCCGAAATAGGCTGGCTGGTAGTTTGTGCTTCCATCCGGGAACGTTTCTAGACGTGGCCCGAACATCTTTTTGAACTTCGCGATTGCAGGATCATTCGGGGAAGAAAATGCTCCAACCGTGACGATCGATTCGTGCCTGTCGTGCCAGACGTAAGCATCAAGATTATTATAGATATTTTGTTTGTCGAAGTTACCTCGCAAGACTGCGACAAGCTCTCGCGAAGCGAGACCTGCGTTGTCCAGATCGTTGTCCTTTAAGAAATCGGTAATCCCTGAAGTATCTTTACCGACGACCTTTTGCTTTCCATAAAATCTGGCAACAACAAGAGTGTATTCACCTCGGTTTTCTGATAGCGAGTAATTTTCTCCGCTATTCAGCTTTGCAAGCAGCGGATCACTTGTGCTGCGAGAAATTTCATCCGGTGAGAGCATCGGATTGATGGTGAGAAAAGCGCCACTCAATGGTGTTGGACGGGCCTTGGTCGGTGCGAATTTCACACCCTGCTGTAAACACTTTGGATTCAATTTCTTGATCCACTTCAACGAGTCTTGAGCAAGGTTGTCGTTGATGTCGTTATAGTTCCCCGCCAGGACAAGAACTGTTCGGACCCTGCGGAGATTTTTCCTGACCTCTTCGCGACCAACGCGGTCTGTCACGGTGACACGTTCCTGATCCGGATCATGGATATAAACGTAAGCCGGCATTCCTTTTTTTCGCAGCTCCAGAATGAGCTCATGTGCCGCTTCTTCCGGTGACTTTCCGGACTTCGTTACCCCTTTGGGATCAGTCGTATGAAAGGTCGCCACACTCACCATCCAGGGACCACGATTCTTTGTCAGCTCATATTTTTTCGAAGGATCTGCTTCGATGCGAGCTGCCTGCGATTCAGTGACCGAGCCGATAAACAGTGCGAACGCGACAGTACAAATTAAGAGTCGTTGTACATTCATGATACCCTCCGTGGCTTTGGATGAATGAACGCCAAGGACGTTCATACTACCAGCGGACACATCCTGTGACTCAACTGGCCATTCTTAGTTGAACTCGCTCTAACGAAACCTCAATAAGATCTCGAACTCTCAGTGAATCAAAATGACCCCAAGAGTCTTGCTAGAACACTTTCGTGCTTTTTTGTGTGCGTGAAGAGCGCTTTTCATGTGAGGAATTGCGTCTCTCCACGAGACAGTCCGCGTACACTTTTTCAAAACTGCTGTAGTTCTTCTTGAAACTTGGCCCGGTTTCTATCAGCTTTTTGAAGATGTGTCCATAGGCCATCTGTCACCGAGCGTATCTCGTTGCATCTGTGTGAGTTGCGCAATTCCAGACTCCGCCAGGTCAAGGAGTTCATTGAGCTGCTGCCGACAGAAAATCTCACGTTCGGCCGTTCCCTGGACTTCAATCAGGTTTCCTGTCCCGGTCATGACGGCATTCATGTCGACTCCAGCGTCATGATCTTCAGGATAATCGAGGTCGAGCACAGGGACGCCATCCACGATTCCGACACTGACAGCTGCCACACTTTCTGTGAAGACGTTTTTGGGCTCGAAGGTCGGATCTTCAACTTCATGGAGGGCGTCAACCAAAGCGATGAAACCTCCAGTGATCGCAAGGGTTCGTGTTCCGCCATCCGCTTGAAGAACATCGCAGTCAACCGTGATCATGCGAGGGCCGAGAGCTTTGAAGTCGATGACAGCCCGCAGACTTCGTCCAATTAACCGCTGAATTTCTGTCCCGCGCCCATCAGCTCGCCGAGACTTCCGGGGAGCTGTGCTTCCGGGAAGCATATTGTATTCCGCAGAGACCCAACCTGTCGGGTTCTCTTGGGCTTTTTTCCATGGTGGGAGATCTTCACTTACACTCGCTGAACAGAAAATGGTTGTATTCCCTGCCTGAACCAGAACTCGCCCCGGAGCTGAACCGAAATAGGGACGTTCAACACGCAAAGTACGAAGCTGATCGGCGGAGCGCCCATCGTGACGAGACATTGATTTTCCTTAAATTTCAAAATGGCAAAGGGGAGCAGTCTACGCTCTGAAAGAGAGCCCCGAAAGACCGAGCATTCCTGAATTCAAAACATATGAGAATCTGTGCTCAGATCGTTTCCTGCATCTGTGATCAGTGGCTATGTGACTCATCCGGAAATTTCCGTGCTTGCACATCCGCGATGTATTCTTTTGTTGCTTCGAGGGCGATCTTGCGGACATCGGCGTACTTCTTCAGAAATTTCGGCTGAAACCCTGAGAGACCAAACATATCGGGGCCGACCAACACCTGACCATCGCAGTGTGGTCCCGCTCCGATGCCGATTGTCGGGATGGAGATTTCTTCTGAAATCATTTTTGCGATGTCTGCCGGAATCAGTTCTAACACAATGGAAAACGCCCCTGCCGACTCCGCAGCTTTTGCGTCAGCGAGAAGTTGATCTTCATCACGCTGAATGGCGGACATTTTTCCCAGCTTGCGAACTGACTGGGGCCGCATCCCGACATGGGCCATTACAGGCAGGTCGCATTCCGCCAACTTTTCAATCGTCCTGGCTTGCTTGACTCCCCCTTCCAGCTTGACAGCACCGGCGCCGGTCTCTTTAAAGATCCGTCCCGCATTTCTCACCGCCTGCCTTGAACTGACCTGATACGACATAAATGGGAGGTCGACAATCACCAAAGCTTTTTTAACCGAGCGTGCGACGATCTCTCCATGATAAATCATCTGATCCAACGTGACCGGGAGAGTCGTATCATGCCCTTGGACGACCATACTCAGAGAGTCGCCTACTAAAATTGAGTCAACTCCAGCTTCGTCCATAATGGAAGCCCACAAACAGTCGTATGCGGTGAGCATAGAGAGCGGTCGTCCGGCCGCTTTCGCATCGACAAACTCAGGAACATTCATTCAACGAACTTTCTACTTTAAAAAGGAAGCTTCTATCTTTAACAAACAAGATTTCTGACGGTGTCGCAAATTGTCCTGCGACACGGCACTCACGATGAGACGCAGCACTCAGCCTGCGAACCGAGTCATACTACGAAGACACGTATACTGTGAAGACACGTATACTGCGAAGTCGGGCATTTTGCGACGCTACACGGTTTGCGATGCGACTCTCTTTGGGACGCTAGGTTGTGACGATAATCTTACCAACCAGTGAACTGGCACCACCCAGAGTGTTCGCCTCTTGAATTTCGTGAGCTTTCTGGGCTTCTTGCAATGTTAGAGTTTGACCGATCAACGGTTTCCATTGTCCATTTTCGAACCATTGATTCATGTCGATGGCACAAGCAAGTTGCTCTTCAGGAGTTGCATTGAACATTGCAAATCCAAGCAATCTTAAATCGTTGACGTAAAATTGCCCCAGTGGAAACTGCGGTTCGGCATCCCGGCCCGCCATCAGAATAATTCGTCCCCGTTTCTTCATCATGCCGATTGTTCTGGGAAGGGTGGGCTGTCGCTGCGTTTCCCACCACAGATCGATCCCGCCATTACTCTCACAGTACGCTTGAATCTCTTCGTCCAAAGAATCTGATCGATAATCAAGGACAAGATCAGCTCCTAACGATTTTGCCAACTCTCGCTTTTCAGGAGAGCCTGCAGTTGTGATGACTCGTGCTCCGTACGCCTTGGCGAACTGCACGACCATCGATCCGACTCCGCCGGTTCCTCCGTTAATGAACACGATCTCATCCTGCTGAAGTTGTCCGTGAAGAAACAACCCCAGGTGAGCAGTGATTCCGGTCAATGCTCCGGCGGCAGCTTGTTCATCGGTCATCTTTGCGGGCGTCGCATACAACCAGTCTTCGTGGACAGCCGCATATTCTGCCAACGTCCCTTGTCGTCCAAACAGACTTTGATTGCTGCCCCAGACTCGATCTCCGACTTGAAAACGAGTCGTTCCCGGACCGACCGCTTCAACGGTCCCGGCAAGATCGCACCCGGGGATGTAGGGAAACTCAATCGGGAGTGGAATCGCCCCACTTCGAATGTAAGTATCGATTGGATTCACAGCCGAGGCAGCGATCCGCACGAGAACCTCACCATCCGCTGGGACTGGCGTTGGTTGTTCACCAATTTGAAAGACTTGAGGGTCGCCCTGCTTTTCGATGAATGCTGCAAGCATAAGTATCACCCAGTTTGAAGTTTGTTGCGAGGAGATGTTCGTCCGGTTGCGGATGTCATCATGATTCTATGTGATTCCGAACGAATCGAAACCGCTACGAGCGTTTCCAGCAGCGATTCGGCAGTAATGATCAAATCAATTCTTGCGGTTGCAACTATTTTACAGCTTTCACCCAGAACGTAAAATCGATTCACACTGAGAGATCGACGAAAGTTTGTATCACTCCCAACGACTGGAGTGTTCGGGTGGACGTCTGCTCAAGGATTCTCCGAATTGATTGAAAGAGACCCATTTCACAGGTGCTTTTGGAACAAGCCACCTGTTACGATATCGGGGATTTCTTATAAAATCGAAGTCCAAACCCTATACAGTCCTTATCCGGGAACCTGTGAGACAGAGTTTTTTCTCAGTGTTTGAGAAGCCAAGTTCAGTTTTCGGATCAGTTCTAAATCACTTCATTCCAAGGCGTCGATTATGACGAAGTTGATTCGACTCTTGCTACTTGTCGGTTGTTGCTTATCGACTGCTATTGTCGCAGAAGCCCAAATCTCAACATCGGGCGGAATTCCGGACGAAACGCTATTGAACCGCTACGGACTCACACTCTCATGGTGGGGGCGGTCGATCATTGACGGAAACCGGGACACCATTCTGTTCGTGACTGCTGACGAACAGAATATCTACATGCAATCCTCTTCCGGGATCCTGACAACGTTCAACGGTGAAACAGGTCGGCAACTGTGGTCCACCCTCGTCGGTTCTCCGGATCAGAGAGGTTTTCCCGCAACGACCAACGATGAACAGTTACTGGTTACCGGGGGCATGCAGATCTATTCCTTCAACAAGGATACCGGCGATCTGCTCTGGCAACTTCGCTCTCCTGAACACCCTTCAGCCTCTCCATCTATCAATGATTCACAATTGGCAATCGGATCAATTGATGGAAGTGTTTACGCTTTTGACCTAAATAAAGTCCGCGAACTCCATGACGAACGAATGCTTCCTCGCTGGACGCACTTAGCACAAATGTGGCGATTCAAAACCCCTCTCGCAACGGTTTCTCCTCCGATCCTCACTGGAGATATGATCGTTTTTGCGAGTGAACAGGGAATTGTTTATGGACTTTTCACAGAAAACAAGAAGCTCAAGTTTCAGTTCGAAACGGACGTAAGGATTCAGACACCGCTAGGAAGCAGCCGAGACGAAATCCTCATTATCAGTGAGGACTCCAGACTGTTCTGCATCAATAAAGACAACGGACGGACACGATGGACTTTTTCCAGTGGCGCCCCAATGCGTAATCCCGCTCGAGTGATCGGTCAGCAAGTCTTTGTGACGCCCACACGTGAAGGGATGAGTTGTATTCATCTCAAAACCGGCCTGCTCTTATGGGAACAACCAAGGGCAATTGAGTTTGTTGCAGCGAGCGAAACTCGAGTTTATGCATCCGATCTCAACGGAAACCTGCTCATTTTAAATCGGGGAACAGGTGAGAAAATCGGACAACTTCAGTTGAGACATTTCAGCAAACGGATCAACAACGAACGGACAGATCGTATTTACCTCGCTGATGAAGCTGGGATGGTTTTGGGGATTCGTGAAATTGGATCAGAGTACCCTTCTTTCCATCTCTACCCGGAACGTCGCCCGATCCTGCCATTACTTGGACCTGAAGATGGCGAAGAACTTCCGATGAAAGATGCGCCTGCAGATGGAGATGCGCCTGCTGAAGAAGCTGCCAAAGAGAACCCGTTCGAAAACTAGAGCATCTTTCGAATTGGTTTGCAGGTTCTGCCTCGTGGCGAACGGCAATTTGATTGATGAGACGCGTTCTTCGCGGACGCACGTTTCGGTCAACGCACATTTTCAGGAGAGAATCTCGTTCACAACATGTCCGTGGACGTCGGTCAAACGGAACTGGCGTCCCTGGAATTTGTATGTGAACTTCTCGTGATCGATTCCCATTTGATGCAGCCACGTTGCCTGTAAATCGTGGACATGAACTTTGTTCTCGACGGCGTTGATTCCGAGATCGTCGGATGCACCATAGCTGAGACCGGGCTGAATTCCGCCACCCGCCATCCAGACAGTGAACGCATACGGGTGATGATCACGCCCCCAGCGTGGACGGTTGTTGATATCCCCCTGAATGAATGGCGTCCGCCCAAACTCGCCTCCCCAGATAACGAGAGTTTCATCGAGCAGCCCCAGGCGGTCTAAGTCCTGGACCAGTGCGGCGCTCGGTTGATCAGTATCCCGACATTGATTGTAAAGCTCAGTCGTGAGTGAATTGTGTTGATCCCAGCCTGCGTGCATCAGCTGAACACATCGAGTTCCTCGCTCGACAAGGCGACGGGCAAGTAAACAGTTGTGTGCAAATGTCCCGGGTTCATGAACCTCCGGTCCGTACATCTCCAGCGTCGCCTTCGTCTCGCCTGACAAGTCGGTCAGTTCGGGAACGCTGGTTTGCATTTTGAAAGCCATCTCGTATTGAGCGATACGGGTCGCGATCTCAGGGTCCCCAAACTCTTGAAGTTTGAGTTCGTTGACCTTGGAGATGTCATCAAGCCAACCGCGCCTCATGGATCGGCTGACCCCATCGGGATTGGAGATGTACAACACCGGATCACCAGTTCCACGGAACTTGACTCCCTGGTATTTCGAAGGAAGAAATCCGCTTCCCCAGTAGAAATCATAAAAAATCTGACCGCAGGAAGTCCCTTTGCTGATGGATGTCATCACAACAAAAGAGGGCAAGCTGTCCGACTCTGAACCGAGACCGTATGTGAGCCAAGCTCCCAAGGTTGGGCGACCGGGAAGTTCGCCTCCGCTGAGCAGAAACTGAATTGCTGGTGCATGGTTCACAGCATCTGTCTGCATGCTTTTCACAAAGCACAATTTATCTGCGATTTGCGCCGTGTGCGGTAAGAAGTCACTCACCCAGGCTCCGCTTTCGCCTCGCTGCTTAAACGGCTCAACAGGAGCCAACATCAATTTCCCATCCGCCTCACCAGTCATCGTACTGAAGCGTTTCCCCTCAACGTAGCCGTTGGGGAGTGGTTGACCGTGCAACTCTTTAAGCTTTGGCTTGTAATCAAAAAGGTCGACATGAGTTGGCCCACCGTTTTGAAAGAGATAGATGATTCTCTTCGCCTTGGGAGCGAGATGAGGCAAGCTCGGCAGTCCCCCAAGCGGAGCAGCATCCCCGAAACCGTCCCGGTTCAATAATGAAGCCAGCGCGACCGTTCCAATTCCGGTCGCTGACTTTCCGAAGAACTGCCGGCGAGTGACGTGCAATCGATTTTGATAAAGTGGGTCCATGATCGTTTTAATGGCTCTACAAGTTTTTGAAATCTTCAGGATGCTCCAGAATGTCAGGGGCGCTCATGCGAACGTCTTAAGACAATGCGACTCATTCCGTTCTCCCGCAAAGTCATTCTTTCGATAGAGTCTCATCGAGATTTAAGATCGCCAGACAGAGCGAAGTCCAACTCGCATGCTCCACGGCATCCAATGACTGGTCTCTCTCAGACTCACCGATTGCTAGTATTTCGGCTGCGTACTCAGGATGTGATTTGTACTCACTTCGAGAACGATTGAGCCCCGCTAATAAAATCGTGGCCTCTTCTTCACCCGCACTTCGGGCGAGCGTCCGTTGAAAAACGTGTTCCAATCGATCCCGGTCAGATTTCGTATCGAGTTGCAGAGTCTTTTCAGCCAAGGCTCGGCCAGCTTCAACATATGTCACGTCATTAAACGTCAACAACGAGTGCAATGGCGTGTTCGTCCGGAAGGCACTCACCGTGCATGTTTGTCGAGAGGAGTTGTCAAAGAAGATCGATGGCCCAATAATTCGCCGCCAAAACACATACAGGCTACGTCGATACAATGCTTCGCCATGGTCTTGCACATATTTCTTCTTGCCGAAAGTCGCCTCTTCCCAAATTCCGGGAGGTTGATAAACATTCACGGATGGTCCGCCTCGACGCTTCGTGAGCAGTCCACTCACCGCGAGCGCCTGATCTCGAATCATCCATGAAGGCAGCCGATATCGTGGAGCACGTGCGAGGAGACGGTTCTCGGGATCGCGTTCGAACAAGCTGGGTGTCACTTTCGAGGATTGCCGGTAAGCGTGACTCATGACCATTTGCTTGATTAAACGTTTCACGTCCCATCCGGAATTTCGAAAATCCGCAGCTAACCAGTTGAGCAACTCTTCATGGGTCGGTAACTCACCCTGAACTCCAAAATCGTTTACTGTTTTGACGATTCCAATTCCGAAGACCTGCTGCCAAAACCGATTGACGACCACACGTGCCATCAGTGGGTTCTCATCAGCGACAAGCCATTCCGCCAGTGCAAGCCGATTTTTCGTCGTCTCTGCTGGCATCGGTGGTAAACTCGTTGGGCTATCAGCTGTGACGACATCTCCCGGAGCATTATACAATCCGCGGGTGAGTAGGAACGTTTCCCGAAATTCCGGTTGATCTTCCATCACCATCACCTTCGCGACGGCTGCCCGAACAGAATTGAATCGTTTTTCAAGATCAGTCACATTCTTAGAAAGCTTGACATGCTGGGAATCTTCATTTTGATGAGTCTGTCGAAGAACTTTCTTTTGTTCTTCAGTCCTCTTCTCGATTGGCGTCAGCAATGCAAGTCGCAAGCTTTGGTTGCCAGCCTCATCTAGCTTTGGGTGAGGGACGGTCGCTGTTGAAAGTAAAAAACGACCGATATTGTGGCTCGCATGCTGAGAGTCATGCCGCAACACAATCCGCAGTTCCGATCCCTGAATCGCTTCAACTGGCTTTTCAAATTGAAAGACAGCGGCATGGTCACGATCAACCGGCTTTCCATCGTAGACTGCCCAACCTGACTTCAAGTTGCCATCGAACGCTCCCGTCACTTTGAGGCTCCCCTGTTCGAAAGAGGCCTCTGCTGACTGAATCTTCACAGGCGTTTCATCATCACCATTTACCAGGAAGACTTCGAGTTCGGTCAGGACAAAATTCCCGCTATTCGACCGTGCCAGTCCTCCCTGAAAATGTGATTCATGCCGAAGTGCATCGAGACGCAAGCCGGTGAGCGATTGTGGAGCGAGCGGGGCAACCACCTCGTAAGTGTCGTTCTTCGGGTTCGGACCGCTTGCAAAAATCGATCCATCTTCAAGCTGTTCTAACTGCTGATGTTCCGCACGAACCGACTTGGCAAGAAGAGGAGTCCAGGTTTCGGACTCTTTGAGCGTCTCCAGCTTTGCAGCTTCCCAGGTGGACCGTTTTGTATCGAGTTCCTTCGAATGCATCGCCAACTCACTGCGAGCAACTTTGAGTTGCGATTCAAGCGTCTGCATCTGTTTCGTTTGCTCAGCCGTGGGAGCGAGAAGAATCGGCTTTGTTTGGGGATCACCACCAGCGCCGGTCACCGGAGTCTGATTGAAGAAGGCGAACAGGCTGTAGTAATCTTTCTGAGAGAGTGCATCAAATTTGTGGTCGTGACAGCGGCAGCAATTGAAGGTCAGCCCCAGCCAAAGCGTGGCTGTCGTCTCCGACATGTCCATCACATAATCAACACGATTTTCCGCAGCGATCCGGCCTCCTTCACCATTGATCATATGATTGCGGCAAAATCCCGTAGCCAGTTTTTGCTCGAAGGTTGCATTCGGAAGCAAATCGCCAGCGATTTGCCAAGTCGTGAATTGGTCGTACGACAGGTTGTCGTTAAAAGCGTTCACCACCCAGTCGCGCCATGGCCACATTGTTCTTTCACGGTCCCCCTGATACCCGTTTGAATCGGCGTACCGCGCAGCGTCCAACCAGTTCCAGGCCATCCGTTCTCCATACGCTGGCGAAGCCAACAGTCGATCCACCAGTTTTTCGTACGCATCTGGAGATTTATCGTTGAGAAACTCTTCAACTTCCTGTGGAGCTGGTGGAAGACCTGTGAGGTCCAAAGTGACACGCCTGATCAGCGTCGTCTTCTTCGCTTCGGGAGATGGAGTCAACTTCTCTTGTTCAAGCTTGCGACGAATAAAGGCATCGATCGCATTTCGAACCGGAATCTCAGCGAGGTCATCAACCTTCGGGACTTCTGGCGAGACAATCGGAGTCCATGACCAATGCCGCCCCCATTTTGCCCCTTGATCGATCCATTTCCCCAGACGTTCAATTTGCTCTGGTGTCAATTTCCGATTGGAATCAACAGGTGGCATCCTCAGGTCGTCGTCTCGCGAATTCACACGTACGAACAATTCGCTCTCATCGCGATCTCCGACAATGATCGATGACAATGCACCGTCGTGCTCATCCAATCGCAAATCCGCCTGCCGTTGTTCGGCGTCGGGACCGTGACAATGAAAGCAGTTTTCGGAAAGAATCGGCCGAATGTCACGATTAAAATCAACAACATCGTCAGCCACAACTGAGGGATCGTTGTTGGCAGCCATCGCGACGAACAGAAAACAGAAAAGCCAACGCATTTGCAAATCCGAAACGGGGAAGTTTTGTTCGAGTCTCGCAGCCAGTTTGCGATCCTCAAATTCGATGGAGTGTGTCTTATGGGATGCCTACGGAAGGAATGAAATTGTACCAGACAAGCTGAATAAGACGAAGAGAACTCGAAATCCGCCCAATGCTCTGGGACTCATTTCGAATTCAGGCTCTTATCGATACCACTCATTTTCTCTTATTAAATCATCAGAGGAACGCGGAGCGGATTCGTCAATTCGAAACTCATCTTGCGGCACGAGCGACGATTCAATCTATTGTATCCCTCCATCGATGCCGTTGTTGAATTAGAGACGTTGAATCAGAGTTCGCATCCGTATCATGAATGGTGCATTTCATCGAAAGCGGTAAAAGAAAGTCTTGCACCACTCGAAACTTCTGGCATGATAGCACGAACATCGATATCGAGTTGACGGTGAAGCTGACCTCGCAATTTCAATCAGCCTCAGCGAGTCCGGTTCAGATATTACAGCTAGCAAAAATCAATACACTCAGAATTTCAAAGAGATCAACAGATGACTAAACAAGTCAAGTTCATAATTCCCCTGATGGTGCTCCTCTCGATGTTAACGGTTCAGCTGACAGCCACAGGTCCGGCACTCGGGGCTGATGACGATTTGAACATCAAGAAGATCATGAAAGTCGCTTTCAAAGGTGATCTCGTCCGCAAGGTCGGGACAAATAAAGCGACAGCTCAAGAGAAAGAAGAGCTGTTGAAACTGGTCAAAGCGATGCAAGGTATGAAGCCTCCCAAAGGTGACTCGGAAAGCTGGACAGAAAAGTCTAAAGCCCTGGTTGATGCAGTTCAGGCTTCAGTCGATGGCAAAGAAGATGCAGCGATGTTACTGAAAAAAAGCACCAATTGTGCTGCATGCCATAAATCACACAAGCCAGAATAGAGCAGCACTTCTTCACGGGCACAGACTTCGCGGGGAATGAAGCGGACAAAGATTCTCAAAGCTGAAGCCATATGTGGAAAGCCTGAGAAACAGGAATTGCAGCAGCAAGCAGCTGGTTAACAGAGAATACTTGATACGAAAACGGAGTTGGTGATGAAGACTGTTCTAGCTTTTTGTTTGCTCACTTTGGTTTGCGCCAGTGCGGATGCACAGTCAAATCGAGACCAGAGAAAAGATTTCGTCGAAGGACTCCTGAAGTCTCTCATTGATTCTCAACTTGACAGGGGACGACCGAGCCCCGATCGCACTCCTCCGAATCTCCCGCCAAACGCTGACTTGCAGCAGGCTCAGGTCTTTCTGGATGCTCTCACAAATCAATCGGCACAATTAGTGAACCTGTTGAGAGTTGAAGAGCGGAGTATGCCGCAATTGCGTCCCCTGCTGGCCGATGCACTTACGATCCATGCGGATGCAAGAATGCTTCGTGATGATTCACGCTCCGTTCGTGATCAGAGAGCTTTGACGAACTCCGTTCGTGAATTTGATCGGAAGTGGCGGACACTCGCCCATCGCCTCAAGCAAATCCCGGAGCTGGGCCGAGCGAGCCTGCGTACAATCGATTCGATCACCGACCTTAACACCTCCCTGTCTCAACTTCTTGGAATCGATCCGCAGTTTGACCGAAATTCACTGCTGAGGTTGAGTTCGTCAGTCTCAACTTCGATGGGTCACTTGAATCAGGAACTCCGATACCAACTCCATCGAAACCCGATCCGGGATCAAATTCTCACTCAAGGATACCAACTCAGTTTGCAGGCCAGTCAGCTTGTCTCACTCGTGGATCGCTCAGACTATAAATCGATCGTTGCGAGCACGCAAAGTTTTCAGCAAGCGTGGAAAGTCTTTGCGGTCAGATTGCGTGAACTCAACTCCGAGAGAATTCAACGCGACATGCTTGAAATCGAACAATCCCTTCGCGACATCTCTGAAATTCTGTGGCTGACGGCTCCGATCGATAAAGCTCAGATTGTGCAACTCACACAAACCATTGAGCGTGAGTTCGATCTGTTTCTCGATAATGTTTCTCTCGCGCAGCTTATTCGGCTCAATCAAACGCAAAATTTGATTAAACAGTCGACACAGTTTCATGCGTCAGCTCATCTGTTTGCGGAAACTGCGGAACGGTCGCAAAATCTCAACGATTTATCTTGGGACTTTCAAGTTTTGGAAGTCGAGTGGAAGGAATTTCTTGTTGAAGCCAGAAGAGTCAATCTCCCTGCTGCTCAACAGCAAATTCAGATGATTCAGCGATCAATGAACATTCTTCAGAACATGCTAAATCTGCGTCCGCAACTCGATCGACGTGAGCTCCTTCCAGTTGTCGCCTCCGCTGATGATTTGAGTGACCGCTTACTCGGCACCGGAAAACGGATCATCGGCAATTCAGGAGCTTATCCAGGAACCTTCCGCATCAAATTTCTCAACGAACTGAATGAACTGCACGACTCAGCCCACCAGCTTCATGACGGGCTGATCCAAACGAAATCCGAAAGTGAGCTGCAGCGTGATGCGGAACACCTCATCGAGCACTGGAACGGGGTGAAGCAACTGGTGCCGCAACTTCGCCAACAGGACCAGCAGCAGATCATGCAAATCATGGCACAACTTGAACCGAACATGGTGAAGCTGCAAGTCATCTTTTACTGATTGTCCCCCGCACACACGCGAACAGACTCACAAACTGACCGTAGTTCCACACCACGTCCTGCACCACAGATCCACACCAAGATGTGGGGTTTGACACCAGAACTCACTTGAACAAGCCCCGTCTCCCTCCCCGCATTCGCATCGAAAATCCTAGCAAACCTTCAGTGCCGGAAACTTTGATGCGCGGGACTTGAAAAGGATCTGCGTAGGGACGTTTCGCAATCCCGGACTCAGTTGTCACAGCTCCCTGATACTCCGCTGCGGCAACCATTTGCAAATGTCTGGATTCATAAATTCCAAATGGGTATGCAAATGTTTGCGAATTGACCTGGAACTCAGCGTCTAATTCTTTCTTTGCTGCTGCGATTTCGTGCGTTGCTGCCTGATCTTCGATCGTCGCTAAATTTGCATGAGTGATGGTGTGCCCACCTAATTCCCAGCGGCCGGTCTTCACCATGCTGTGAATCTGTCCATCGGTCAGCTTCGGCTCCTCTTGAAGCTCATCATCCTTGTGATGTGCTTTCTTCTTGCTCGACCATCCGCCGTCTCGCTGAGTAACTAAATAAAGCGTGGCACAGGCTCCGTATTTCTCAAGCAGTGGGTCGGCGTTGGTCCAATTGTCTTCATACCCATCGTCGAACGTCAGGCAAACTGACCGTTCAGGGAGAGGTCCACTAGAAAAGAGTTGACTGGCAAACACGAAATGAAAGTCGCGAGCTTTCAGCCAGGCGAGTTGTTTCTCCAACTGTTCCGGTGGGACACGTAATTTATTAAATCGCGTGCCGGGACGATGCGAACGGACCATGTGATACATGAGCACTCGCGGTGCTGACCAGTCTACAACGGGACGCCACCAAGCGTATTGAGCACTGAAGTACCCCACGCCTCCCAAACAAAGACCGACTCCCAAAGCTTCGGCAATCATAATTCCTCTACAGCACTTTTCGAGTTGATGCCTTCACAAGCTCTCGAATGCCTCGATAGAAGCTCAGCGGTAAACATTCTCGAAAGATTCAGGATTGCGAGACTTATTTGTGCATTTCGCTTATCAGAGACACTCACTCACATTCCATTTACAGGTCGAGGAGTTGGTCCATCAGCTGGACAGTATCCTCCAATGATTTGTCGCCCCCTTCACGGGTCGCCCAGCCAGTGAACTTGATTTCGGCCAGTGCTTTGCGAACTTCCGGCCAATCAACATCCCCTTCACCAAGTCGGCAGAATCCGTTCGCTTGGCCCCAATCTTTCACATCGAGCTTCACGATACGATTGCCAAGCATGCGGATCCAGTCTTCCGGTTTTCCGAACTTGCGGACGTTGCCGATGTCGAAATAAGCCCCGACCCACTCACTATCAATCGCATCGATATAGTCGCGATATTCTTCAGGAGTTTCGCAGAACCCGTTCCAGACGTTCTCGATCAAAATTTTAACTTGATGCTTCTTAGCAACCGGAATCACTTTTCGGATTTCGATGATCGAGCGATTCCAAACATCATCATGAGTCTCTTCCGGACCAGTCACTCGCCCCGGAACCAAGAGGACCGATGTTCCTCCAATTTTTTTTGCATCTTTGACAGCTTGAGTCAAAGCAGCACGACCAATTTCCCGAACCGCTGGGTCTGGAGAGGAGAGTCGCTCCTTCCAATGGACCATGTCGACAACACCGTGCACAGGGAGATCGACCTGCTTAATGGCTTTATTCAATGCATCGAGATCGGGAATTCCGGGGCTGGCTCCTTCGATTCCATCAAAGCCAAGAGTTTTATACTGCTCAAGCTTGGTGACCATTCCGTCCAGGTCTTTGCCAATTCTGCCACCTTTATTCGCTTTGAAAATCTTCCCTTTGTTTTTGCGTTCTCGTGTTGCAGGTTCCGCTGCCAGAGTCCACTCCGCGCCAGAAATGGCAACTCCGGTAACGGCGGCCGCTGTTCCTAGAAACTGCCGACGTGACTGCTTCGACATCACCCTCTCCATCAATATTGCTGAACAACACAAGATCTTTCAGGACACAGGATGGACGATTGAAGGGGAAACATCAATGAACAGATGTCTGCATCTGTACTGCTGAATTCATCTCCGTCGAACAGGTTTCAATGAAAGAGCCAGTTACTTCAGCACCGAGTAGAGGTTACTGAAATCGTCGGTCCAGAGGACACGATCCTTCGGGGCGGTAATTGTCAGCTCAAGAAGCCCAGGATCGTCGAGGATGTCCTTGTCATGACTGGCAATCATCCAAAGACTTGAGACCTGCGATGTTGCGTCGTCACCATAGAATTTCGTGAGTCGAAATTCCATTCCAACCTGATCTGCCAGCGCTGTGGTCACCGAGGCCAAATCGAGGTGCAGATTTGAAACATGAAATGCAAGAACTCCCCGTTCGTTCAGATGGCTCATGTAAATCTTGACAGCCTCTTTGGTGAGCAAGTGGGTTGGCACAGAATCACCGGAGAAGGCGTCCAGAACCAGCAAGTCGTAACCTTGTGGGTCTTCCCGCTCAAGAACAAGTCTGGCATCGCCAACGATTGTTTCAGTTTTCGACGGGGAGCCTGAAAGAAAACGAAAGTTGTCTCGGGCAATCCGAACGACTGCCTCATTGATTTCGTAGTAACGGAAATGGTCGGATTTGCGACCGTATCCAGAGAGTGTCCCGATCCCCAAACCAACAACCCCCACTTTGATGGAAGGTCGAGACTCGTTGAGGGCTGAAAACGTGCGACCGATTCCGGAATCTGGTCCGAAATAAGTTGTTGGAATCATCATTTTCTCAGGCGACTGATATTGCACACCATGCAAAATCCGCCCGTGCCTCAAATTGAGAGTATGCTCCTCTGGATCGTGAGGGGACTGATCTTCAATACGTAAAACACCGTAGAAATTTCGTTCGATTCTTGTGGAATTTCGGATCGTCCCACGCGCTTGCGATTGCAAACTGATGGCAGTCACGATGACTGCGGCATATGCTCCGTAGTGAACCCACGCAGGAATTTGATTGGCCTCAGATCGTTTCCCGTTTTCATTGAGATAGACTCCGATTGCCAACGCAGAACAAAGGACGAGTGCAAAGTGCATCTCCAGGAGGAGCGGAAAGAAAGCTGGAGCAATGACGCCGACAAACACTCCACCACTGGCTCCACCGGCGGCCATAATGAGATAGAACGAAGTCAACCGAGCCGGTTCCGGCTTCAGCCGTGCCAATTCGCCGTGACAAATCATGCATACTGCAAAGAGAGCGGAAAAATAGATGAGAACCTCAACCACAAGTCCGATTGAAGGTGGCTGAGTCATGAGAAATGTCACCAGTGCCAGTGAGAAAGCACCACCGAGACCGAACCCCAAACGTGAATACCATTGTTCGCCATCGAAGCAAAGGATGAAGGACAATAGGTATAACGAAAGTGGAATCACCCACAAAAATGGGACGACTGCAACATCCTGGCATACCTGATTTGTACATGCTAACAGCATCACTGATGCCATCATCGATAAGCTAAACCATTGCCACCAGCTTCCAGCGGACTTCTCAACATTTGCCTCAACGTTCGTCTCTTGGGAAATGGGTTGCGAAGATTCAGCCGGTGTGGCATTTTCTGCTTCAGTTTGAAAGAAGACGGAGACCCATCCACAGAGACCGCACAGCAACGCCAGACCAAAAAATCCGATTGACCAGATCGAGGACTGCTGAGACATTCCGATTACTGGCTCGAAGAGAAACGGATAACTGACCAGCGCCAGCAGCGATCCGATATTCGACAACGCATACAATCGGTATGGTGAACGTCCGGGGAATGTTCTGCCGAACCACGACTGCAAGAGTGGTCCAGTTGTAGATAACACGAAGTACGGAAGTCCAACAGTGACTAGTAACAGCCCCAAAATTCGAATGACTGGTGCCTCATCTCCGGTCGGCTTCCAAGTTGCATCAGGCAAGATGCTGATGGTCGCCACAGCAGCGATCAGTAGCACAGAATGCACAGTCGCCTGCCAGCGTGGAGTCAATTTGCTTGTCAGCAAATGGGCATAAACATATCCACCGAACAGGACTGTCTGAAAAAAGAGCAGGCAGGTGGTCCAGACATTCGGAGTTCCCCCGAACCAGGGCAAAATCGCCTTGCTGATCAGCGGTTGAATCTGAAAAAGCAGAAACGCACTCACAAACACAGAAACTGCAAACAGAACTGAGACAAGTCGATTTTTCATGAGTGGCGGTCGAGGTTAGAGAACATCCGGGAAGCTGACATAATTCATCCAGAGGAACGTTAGCTCAAGCAAACCTGCATGTCGCCAAAAAGCAACAATATGTGAAGAGTCCCCACCCCGGTTATGACGTCTGTACGAAAACTGTTAGATCGCGCAATGGTTTTACCTTTTCGCCCCCTTTAAGATTTGTGCTCGAACCTCCTCACTGATTCACCTGTCCAGTTGTGCACAAAGGTGATTTTTCAGAGGCACGTAGAAAGATTCTCAGTTTTTGCTGAGTCGATCGATTCTGGTTGTGGTTCGATCCAATTTTCGCAACAATACCGCCGATGGAGCATTGATCTGCTTGAAAAGGCTGGTATGGAGATCGGTGACCGCGACAAAATCGCTGTCTTGTCCGTTCATTCGTGTCACCAAAGGGTTTCGATCCCCAATTTGCATAAGAACAACTGACGCGAAACGGGTTGAGGAGGCTTTCCTCAATAAAAAACCAATTTCAACAAGCTGATGGTTCAACAGGCTGAAGGTACTCAACTACTAAAAAGTTGAACCGACTCCATGGGCGATGAATCGCAATATCAAACAATGTGATGGTGAGGTGCCATCAAACGGCTGGCGAGTATTCCAGCAGATACGTAGACAAGAAAAACGACTTCAACTGGATTGAGAGAGGACTTCGGAGATGGCCGAAATTACAGCCGCAGCAGTCAAAGCATTGCGGGAAAAAACAGATTTGCCCATGATGGATTGCAAAAAAGCACTCGTGGCAGCAGACGGCGATGAAAATAAAGCCATCGAAATCTTGCGCGAGCAGTTCGAAAAAGTCATGGTCAAACGTGCCGACAACGCAACTGCCGAAGGTCGCATCTTCACGAAAACATCTGAAGATGGAGCGACCTCAGCTGCTGTCGTGATGCTTTGCGAATCTGCACCAGTTGCTGGCAGCGAAGGTCTCGCCGCTATCGGAAATGCCGCTGTTGAGCAACTCCTCACCGGTCCAGGAGCTGATTCTGGCGAAGCACTACTTCAACAAGACAATCCAGCTGGTGGAACGCTGAAAGACTTGTACGAAGAAACAATCAACAAAATTCGCGAGAAAATCGTCATCGGACAAGTTGCCAAAGTAACTGGTCCAGTCGGAATTTACGTTCACCACGATGGCAAAACAGGTGTTCTCTTCGAAGCTGAAGGCGAAGCCAAGAACGCTGATATTCTTCGTGATATCGCGATGCACATCGCTGCGATGCGACCTACAGTCGCGACCGTTGATAATGTCGACCCAGCTTTGGTCCAGGCTGAGCGAGATCGACTCACTGAAGAAGCCAAAGCGAGTGGTAAGCCAGACAATATCATCGAAAAAATTGTCGACGGCCGAATGAGCGTCTTCTACCGCGAAGAAGCTGGCGTTCTAACTGAACAACCATTCGCCAAAGATGATTCAAAAACTGTCAGTCAGGTTCTGGCAGAAAACGGATTAAAAGCGAAACGATTCACCCTGCTGACTGTTGGGAACTAATCGATTTCGTTCGAGTCAACGCTCGCGGCTGGTTCAGTCGCGAGCGTATTTTTTTATAGAACAGATCCTGCTTGAAGTCGTTCACTCCAGCTGAATTGCTGCAAAGTGATTGCTGCACTTAGTGACAATAGTGACACTTAATGAGTCGTCAACAGGTCTTCGACCTGGCGAGAGACGCGCTCCACGGACGCAGCCATTCGTAATGACACCTGTGACATCAGCGAATGTCAACGATTTCAGCAACACGGTTCTTGTAAGTGTCCCTTAGAGAAGAGTGGTATGTCAGAGTTTATTGCTGTGGCGAAAGTCGGCGACATCCCCGAAGGTGAAGGCCGCGCTTTTCCAGTCAACGGGCAAATGGTCGGGCTCTTTCTGGTGGATGGAGAATACCTGGCGATCAACGATTTCTGCCCGCACATGGGAGCATCCCTTTCTGCGGGATACGTCGAAGATGGGGCTGTCAGCTGCCCTTGGCACGCATGGCGATTTTGCTTGAAAGATGGTTCCTGGCTCGATAACCCGAAATCGAAATTAAAGACGGATTCGTACGAAGTCCAGATCCAAGGAGACGAAATCCTCGTCAAGGTTCCTGACCGACCAGATCTGACCGCTCCTGAGTCTCCAGCTGAATAAAACCTCAAACAGGTCAACGCCAAGCAAATGCCTGTTCGATGCACAGAATCCTGACCGGCGGCAACACATTGCGGAGTCTATCTTGATAGAGGGTCAGGATTTACGACTTATTCTCAGCTGAAGAAATCGCAGCGACCGCAGCATCAACATCGTCATAGATGGCCCAAATTGAGTCGAGGTTGGTCATCTGCAGGATTTCTCTACAGTAAGTTTGCAACCCCGTGATTCCGAACGCTCCGTTTTCACTACTCTTAATTCGATTCCAAATCCGGAAGAGTGTCTCAATAAATGAAGAGCCGTAGAATTCCACATATTGCATATTGATCACAATTTGCGGTGGGATGCTGGCAGCCAAATCAAAAAGTTTCTGGCTGATCTCTTCCAGATTCAGTTCATCGATGCTGAGAGCCTCGGTGCCAATAGTGAGCACTTGCACACCGTTGATTTCTTCATGTGTCACTGAAATTGCCATCGTCATCACCACATCTCAAGGCCGCACTGACACTCCGGTACTCGCCATCCAGAATATACTACTTATATCCTAATCGGCACTGGAGCGTTGTCAATTCGCTGTAACTCATTGAATCTATTGAATTTCAGCATCGTCGCAGCACGACTGAATGAACGGAGTGGGTGACGAGTTCTAGAAGAAAATCCCGCCTGCCAACCTGATCTCCGAAACGCCGATGAGCCGTACACAACCAACTTATTGTATTTCGACAGTTGCATGAAAAAAGCCAAACCAATAAGTATCGGTTTGGCATTTCGTTTTTAAATGGAGTTCCTTGATAGCCTTTTTGACTGTCTTTCGGAAAGGGTGAGTAACGGGATTTGAACCCGCGACCTCCTGGACCACAACCAGGCGCTCTAACCAACTGAGCTATACCCACCATCTATTCGCTCTCCAGTTTTGGTTTGCGAACGGAAAGAATAATCGACTTCACGCATTGAGACAAGCGTCCCATGACAGAATACGAACGAGCACTCCAGGAACACCTCCAACAGTTCCTGACACCAGAGCGTCAAGCGAAGTTCACAGCTACTTTAAGCAACCGAACTCGCCAGATCACAGTGGTACTCGTTGATCTATATCAGGAGCATAACGCGAGCGCAATTTTGAGAAGTTGCGAGGCTTTTGGCGTGCAGGATGTCTACGTAGTTGAATCGACGCATAAATTCTCTACGAAAAGAGATATCGCCATGGGAACGGATCGCTGGCTCACGCTGCACCGCTTCGAAGGAGAAAATAGTCTTGATCGGTGTTTTGCAGAACTTAGAGACCGCAATTTCCGCACAGCCGCAACAGTAGTGAATGAAAAAAGTCTTCCGGTCTCATCAATCGAGTTTCAGCAGGAAAAACCATTGGCTCTTTTTTTTGGTACAGAAAAAGAGGGGCTTCCCCCCGAAGTCATTGAGCGCGTTGATATTTGCACACACATCCCAATGTTTGGTTTCGTCGAGAGTTTTAACGTTTCTGTCGCTGCGGCACTCTCTCTGCACATTCTGACCGAGAAACTCAAACAGTCCGGAATCGAGTGGGAACTCCGCCCAAATGAGCTCGAAGACCTCTACCTGGAATGGACTAGAAAATCCGTCTCTAACTGTGCAGCCATCGAAAAACGCTTCAAAAGAGAATTGGAAGCGTCGAGTTAAGAACGGAGCAACGCTGGGCCACTCGCTCAGAGGGCATGCTCAAAATATGGTTGAGCCATCAGGTTTCGCTGGCAAAGGGACATCTTCGAAGCCCCGCAAAATTTGGGACTAGAGCAGTTTGCTCTACCGTTTGCCCGTGAAGAACGCATTTGTCTAGGAAAATGCTGTTCGCCACGAGGCAGAACCTGCAAACCAATTCGAAAGATGCTCCAATTCGCCAACAGCGGTTCTTTGACCTGGATTTATCAGTACGAACCTGGTCGACACTGATTTCTTCGACTGAGCTGAGTCGGAGCAGATTTCTTGATCATGCTCAATATGTTTGATTGCAAAAAAAATCGCATGTCCGGCAGTTGTGAGAAAGTGGCGTCCATGCCGAGTTTTCCATCCCTGAGAGCCTTGTGTGGGGGCTCCTGCAGCGTTGTTGAGTAGCTTTTCTTTCTCCCGCCCGCCAGACATGCGTTCAGGTTTGTGTGGGGATCTTAATTCTCTCGTTGTTGACGACCATGTCTTGAACTTTCTGATGAGAACGGTTTACCCGGAAAGGCTATTAAAGAGCTCACCAAATCCAGGCATATCTGCTCGAAGCTGTTCCAACCAAGCGTCGGGCCTCCAGATTTCAACACAAACGACAGCTCCCACGATCATCACATCGCCTCCCTTGTCCACTCCGAGAAATTCTCGGAAGCCTTCCGGGATTAAAACGCGAGACCGATTCGCAAGTTTAACTTCGGCAGAACGTGTCGACAAAAGCCGACCGAGCCGCTGGACCTCGGTCCATCTCTGTTCCATACGGCCGGTGCGGATCTTCTCGCGGAGTAAAGACAATCCGTCATCTACTCGCACTTGCCAGTCAGCTGCTTTCCACAAACTTAGACAACCATCGCGTTCCTTCGCGAGGATTGTCTGACCGGCACTGTCCGTCACTGAAGAAGCAAACTCAGCAGGTAGAGTCAGTCGAAATCGATCATCCATCGCCCTCCGGAATTCTCCAGTAATAAAGGCTTCAGGAGGAGTTGACATGATCAGATGACTCAGTGTTGGTAAACGTGAAACCAAATCCTAATGGGTTAATTCCCCACATGCAATCAAATTTTAAAAGATCTTTTGGGCGTGTTTCCCACAAAGAGGATACTAGTAGACAAATCTGGCCGGTCAATACGATTGTGCCGGTTTTATGGAAAATTTCATTGAACCACCGAGTCCGCGCAACTTGCTGAAGAGCATTTAAAGGGACCAGAGAACCTTCCATTCTTCATCAGGAACAGACAATGTGGCGTTACTTCCGCGATAAACTCTCGACCGCTCAGCTTCGAGCAAAGTACGAAAAGATTGTCCACGAGCGACTCGTCGAACTGACCGAGACGACACATGCTCAACCGGTTGCAAACGATCCGGGGGAATGGGCCCTCGTGGGGGGATCGAAGTTTTTGGGCACCGAGCCAGAGCGAACATCGACTCGTGACAAAGTGAGAAAGCTGGTGCTTGAAAATCCACACGCCTGTAACATTCTGCGGCTGATGGAAGCGTACGTCACAGGTCCAGGACTTCACTTGAGTCACAAGCTGCTCGACGGGCGAGAGGATGCATCACATCATGAAGACTTGATTCAAACAGCGAACCTGCTTTGGAAACAGTTTCGCACGAAGAACGCGTTGCATTATTCGTACAACGAACATGCCCGCAGAAGCTGGCGCGACGGAGAGGCCTTCATTCGTAAATTTTCCGGAGGTCACTGGCCACCTCATGTTCGCTTTGTCGACCCGGAAACAATCACGGCGACTGCTGAAGCTCCCGACTCGCAGGGAATCATCACCGCTCCACATGATGTTGAAACTCCGGTTGAGTATCTGCATTTGATTGCGCCGGGAACGAATCAGGTTGAACGGATTCCGACAGAAGAGATGTTGCAAACCCGAATCGGTGTCGACTCCAATGAAAAGCGAGGCATCTCGATCTTTGCTCCAATTGTGGGACCGCTGAACTGCTACGAACGCTGGCTGGAAACCGAACTCATGGCCCGTAAGCTGCAGTCTTCAATCGTACTCTGGCGGAAGGTTCAGGGTTCTCCGCAGATGGCAGAGACAGCTGCTAACCGAGCCGGAGATGGGACTGGGATCGGAGGAGCCCGACGGGAAAAGTTTGCCCCGGGGACGATCCTCACGACCAACCACGGAACGGACATTCAATTCTTACAGCCAAACACAAACTTCGGCGATGCAGTTTCTTTAGGAAGAATGCTGCTGCTCTCCATTGCTGCCGGGGCAGGTCTCCCCGAATTCATGCTTACTTCCGATGCATCGAATTCCAATTTTGCTTCGACGATGGTCGCGGAAGGGCCAGCTGTCAAATTCTTTCAGAGCGAACAAGAACGATTCGCAGACGAATTCACGCGGCTCTGGAAGTGGGTCATGCAAGATGCGATCGACCATGAACTGCTTCCGCAAGACTTCTTTGAACAGATCGATATCAAATGGTCGTTCCCACCACTCGTCAACCGCGACCGTTCTAAAGAACGCCTTGCGGATGCCCGACTAGTTGAGTCAGGGATTCTCTCCAGAGCAGAAGTTGCTCGCAGGGATGGCGTTGATCCAGAGATGATGAAGCGAGAGCGACAGGAAGAAGCTTCGGTGACAGCCCCTCAGCAATCCGAACGTTGATTACGTCGCGATCACGCCGCGAGCTCAACACCAGTATCCAGACATAAAAAGAGGCCGCCGAGTCATGCTCGGCGGCCTCTTTCACTGTTTAGAGCATCTTTCGAATTGGTTTGCAGGTTCTGCCTAGTGGCGAACAGCATTTTCACTATAGAAATGCGTTCTTCACGGGCACACGGTAGAGCAAACTGCTCTAGAACTGATCCTGAAACTTGAAATTGCTCTCTCAAACGTTGAGGAAAGCGGCTATTCCAGAGGTTTTCGGACTGGTTCTATAGCAAACGCAGTTCTCAGCAGGAGCACGTTTCAGTAGATGTTGTCCTCACAAGCTTTGGTATCGTGTGCATTGTTATCGGGGGCGTCCTGTGGGACGACGGCGCGTCGAGGTTGTCGGAACGACCTTGGAGCTACCAATTGTTTGTCCACCGGGTGCAGCGTTCAACTTGACGTCGCCAATCGGCTTTTGCACAAACTTTGGAAGGGCAACGTTATCATAGAATTGATAGGCAGGCTGCTTCGAAGCTTTGCTGAGGATGTCACCCAGATTTTCATTCGATCGAATATGTACGAAGTGTGGAATGTTGGTCCCAGTCTTCTTCCAGATTGTTTTCCCCTGGTAGATCAATTCGACAGTTGTTGTATAAATTTGAACGGTATAAGAACCGGAGCGAGTATAGGTCATTTCTTGTTGTTTCGGGCCGGAGACAGACGCCTTCAAAGTAACCGGTGCGGAGTCATCAACAGTAATTTCCAACTCGCTGAGTTTGTTTCTCAGACTCGCTTCGACTTTGGCCTGATGCGAACCGGGGATCTGTGATGCGTCGAGTTGAACATTCACTCCCTTGCGGAAAATGAACAGATCCGGTTCGTTCAGTGCTGCGTTCAACGCTTCACGAGCACCTTCATGAGGGAGCAAAGTTGGCATCAGGGCGCCAGGGGAGTTTTGGGGGCTCACCGAAAAGTAAGTTGTCCCGTCGATGGCCTGTACATCTTCTGCACCATGATAATCCCACAACTTAATCATACTCTCGAGTTCGACCAGATACCGTTTTCCTAGCAGCACGAAATTGTCATGTGAGTATTCCACTCCGGAGTTCAGAACAATTCCTTCAGGCACAAAGTCACGATAGATCTCTCCGGTTTCGAGTTCCCAAACCAGCAGGGAGTCAAAAGCAGTGCAGGCAAGCCTTTCTCCGGAAGGGCTAAAAGCAAAATTCGTGAAGTTGAGGCGACGAGGTGCCTTCTGAATCGCGATGACTTCATGCGATTTGGTCCCAAAGAGGCCAATGCGTTCATCTTTATAAAACGCGAGCATACTGCCGTCTGCGGACAAAGCGGGACGGCAGTTACCATCGATGGAAAAATGACAGACAGGCTGCAAAGTGGAGAGATCCCAAATGCTTACTAAGCCGCTTGAGTCTTTCAGCACGAACGAATTTTCATCGAGAAACTGTGCAAATTGAACTTCAGGGCTTCCGAATGTTCCTTCGCGAATTGGAGCAAATGTACGCTCTCGGGAGATTTGGTTGTTCGGCATTCTCCAGAGTTCTAAATTCGGTGAACCACGCTTCAGGTTCTTCATCAACAACAATTCACCATCCGGATGCAATGCCAGCGGAGCCATTTCAGCATACACAACCCCTTCCCCTCGCTCACGACCGGTCTTCAAATCGGACAGCACAAGGCGTGTTTGTGGAGCTTTGTTTTTCACTCCAAAATTCCACATATATCCCGCCACGGCTCGCTGAGCTTTCGGATGAATCACGACCCTCTGCAACTTCTCGAAAAAGTCGACTCGTTTCGGCAGCGACGCCGCTTTGGGGACGTAATCGAGTTCTTCAGGTGCAACGGGTACCACGTCCCACCCATCGCCATAAGAACTGATGTCAACCTCGCTGGAACGCCCCCAATCCACGTCCTGAGTGGCTCCCGGGTTTGCAGCCCCATTGCCGGAGCCAGCCTCTTTCTTTGCAGACATCCCCTCTTTCTTCGCAGGCATTGTCCCTTTGTCGTCATCATCCGTAGTCTTGAATGGATTGAGCTCAAGTTCTTTCAGATACTTCTGGTCTGCCTCACTCAACTTCGAGATGTCGATTTCAACAGACTTGCCGTCGGTTCGCTCCAGTTTGACTTTGCCATCTTTCTGGGAAACGAGCTTCGCCTCAATTTTGAATCGTCCGGTTGCGTCCGACCAGGTTCGAGCATCGTCGGCATCAGCAACCGCCCCAAGAGCCACCAGCAAAGCGAATGTGATGATGGGGAAAATATTCGAGTGGCGTATCAAGCTCATGAGGCTTCCTTTCGATGTCAACCGGTCTTAGTCATAAGTCCGCAATCATATGTACGGGGACTACTAACTTTCAATCGTAAGACTCGATAAGTGGGCTGTCAACCAGTTTCCCTTCAGAATGAACGTCCATCCGAGTCCGCTGTCATCGTTCATTTTCAGCATTTTGAGACGTCGGTTTCTCAAGCTTCTCTCGCAATGGCTGAAGCAGAATGTTATCCTTTTGTTTCACCTTCGAATCCGATTCACCAGTATAATTCGACTGTAGAGAGATCCCCTAAGACTCAGGAACTGAGACAGCAGAGACTGAGCAGCCTCGCAAAATGAGTCTGCTCATCGCGCAGCCGAAAACCTGGATTGATCTCTTATGAAGAGACAGAGACAATCCTTCATGATGGAGTTTTTCGGGGACTGATGAAATTCACTACAACACACAACGGAGCAGGTTCACTATTCAGCAAGTGGGTCAAAGACTTGATGTCCCAGTAAAGTCAACGTTAGCAATCTCAACATTGGTCTTCACGTTCAGCCTTGTGGCGAGCAGTCTATGAGGTCACGAAAGTGATCTTCACAGGCATGACAAGCATTCTGTTTTTGGAATGGCAATGAACTGTTACGACACTATCGATCACATTTTGTCGAACGATCACAAAGAGAGTTCGATCTCAAAGCTTGATGAGCATCTCCAGGCATGCCCCCGCTGTCGATCACTCGTCGAAGTGATTTCGCCGATGCTGAATGCGTCACTCGTCACAGAATCGAACGATGAGCGAGTTTCTGTCCCCACATGGTCTCCGCAAGAACTGACCGGGGGCGAGTCTGAAATCGCAATCGAATTCGCTCAGAAATCAGCAATGAGACTGGCACTCGCCACAAAGACACAAGGCGAGTCAAAGCTATCCCGACTCATCTCGCGTGAATCACGCTTCATGAACAAACTCAAATTCGCAGCAGCGTTTCTTGCTGGCGTTGCTGCCTCGTTCGGTGGGATTGCAGTGCTGCGTTCAGAGTCTGTGCCAAATGAAGCGCATATGAACTCGACCTGCTTACTCGGTTCCGACTTCGATGACTCAACATCTTCGGAAAAGCTGGTGCGATCGTGCATGGCATGTCACATCGCGTCGAACTAGAACCAGTCCGAAAATTTCTGGGATAGGCGTTTTCTCAACGCTTGAGAGAGAAATTTCAAGTTTCAGAATCAGTTCTAAAAACAGCAGCTGAGACGAGAGCGATTGTCCACTTCCTGAATGGTCATGGGCTCAAATTGCGAGAGAGCGAATTAGAGCATCTTTCGAATTGGTTTGCAGGTTCTGCCTCGTGCCGAAAAGCGTTTTTATTGATCAAACGCGTTCTTCACGGAGACACGGTAGAGCAAACTGCTCTAATCTTGCGATGACGACCTCAAGGCAAGTTCAATGAACTTATCAAGTCGATCTCCATCCTCTTTATTCCCGATCACTTCCTGAGCAAGAGCACCTAACCCTCCGCCCATTCGCTTGACCTCTTTCTCAAGGTGCTGTTTTACCTGAGCCAGTTTTGCCCGCTCGCGAGTCAACATGGCACGCTCTAACGAGACGGAAAGTTGGGCCTGTCGTAACTGATCTTCGAGTTGATCATGCAGTTCAACAAGCTTAGCGACAAGATCAGATGGAGCATTCGAGAGTTCACTCCAATCGACTGGTGGATAAGCTGCAGCTTCGGCATTCCTCAATCTTGAAATCAAGTACACGATATAAGAGTCACGATCAGTGACCGCTTCCAGCAACACAACGGGATCGTCAAACTCCACCAAAGGAGCTGGCATGTCCGCCAGTTCAGGCTCTTCATACCGAGGCCGTTCGTTTGACTGCGAATGTTTCTGGCCTGGAGAAAATCCAGCAGGAGTCACCGAATCCGATGATTCATTTGTTTCTGATTCGGATTGATCATTCGCAGCGGCTTCATCACCTAAAAGGCGAGCTTTGGTCGCTGCCCAGAAATCGTCATCGTTCGAGGAGTTCGTACTTTTTGAGGCGGGAGCGGACGACGCATCATTGCTGGATGTCGTTTTGGATTCAGCTTGCGAATTCGACGGCGAGGCGAAGTCGCCCGATGAAAGCATTTCGAGGATTTGTTCAATCCCCAACTCGATCCTCGTGAAATGGTCTTCAGGATCGAGCTCAGTGTAGGTTTCTAGAGCTTTCTCAACGTGATGAGCCAAACTCAATAGCGGTCGCGCTTGCGCGTCTCCAGGTTTCACCCCGGACCGCTTCAAGCGATCTAACTGGTCTGCCGTTCCTTCTAGACGTTCCGTCAGCGCAGCAATGATTTCGTTCTTGCTGGTGAGTTCTCGCTGAAGGGACTTCAGATTCAAATTGTCGTCCGTGGTATCACTCATCGGATCTTCATGTTCCGTGCCCAAGAATACATTTCCAAAGCTATGTCATGTAAACTTAGTTCACAATTTGCAACGTGACGGCAAAACGTAAAAGATTTAACAAGTTTCACGGAATCCATTTGAGCAGAAAGACTTACGCCGACTCAGTGAGAGTCCTCCCCACTATCAGTGAGGATTTCGTTCAACAATCGGCAGCCTGCCCAGAGCAAAGCGAGCTGTGAGTGAGAGCATTTCGCATCACCTGCAAAGCAGCATCAAACTGCCGGGTCTGTCGCAGACTGAGTCCCGCTTCGGGCTCTGAACGAAGCTCAAACTTGGTGACACTCGTCGAATCTGCACTTCGGGCTGCGATCCCAGAAAAAGCGATACCATCCCACTGCGGAGGAGCATCAGGTCCCAGATGTCCCGTCACTGAGACTGCAAGGTCCGCTTCGGGCGTTTTGTGAAGTGCTCCTTGTGCCATCTGGCGAGCTACGGTCTCCGAGACCGGACCAACTTCGGGAGCAGCGAGGTCTTCGTCCGACACCCCTAACCAAGAACTTTTCGAATCGTTTCGATAGGTAACGAACGAGCCACACAAAGAATTTGAGACTCCAGGAATTTTCGAAAGCGTGGCAGCCAGCAAACCCGAGGTGCAACTTTCCGCAAAAACAATTTTCACAGAACGTTTCCTCAGAGCTGAAACAAACATCTCAGCTGTCTCCTGCAACTCATCTTCCAGACTCAGCTGCTCACTCATCCCTGTCTCACAAGTTTCAATGAAATTTCTTCACGGGTACGGCAAGGACTGAAAACCTTCCTGGCTGATAGAATGGAAGATAGGGTTCCCCCCGGCTTCTTTGTCACTTCGCCCCACTTCTCTGCTAATTTCGCGGACGCCTGATCTGCTCAAGCGAATCACTTAACACTTTTTCATAGCCGTTAGCTTAGCGTCCTTTGCCAAGAAAAGTTTTAATGGAATCGTAGATCCCTTCCTTACTTTCGATTTCACTCAGGACCAGGTTCTCAAAATCAGCTTCAAGTTTTCGCAAGTCCTTAATGAACTCTCCGCTTCCGTATGGGCTTCGAACCTGACCGTAGCAGAAGAGGTTACAAACCTGTAACAAGTTCTCAACGAGGTAACGCGTCGACTCTTGGCTATCCTCTCCCCAGTTGTCCCCATCGGAAAATTGAAAGATATAGATGTTCCATTCAGCTGGCGGGAACTCACGCGAAATAATGGAGACCGCTTTTTCGTACGCCGACGAAATCCGAGTCCCACCCGACTCTCGAACCCGGTAAAAAGTATCTTCGTCAACTTCATGAGCAACGGCATCGTGAACAACGTACCGCCGTTGTACTCCCTGATACTGGCTGCGTAGCCATGTATCGATCCAAAAAGATTCGATGCGGACCAGTTCTTTTTGTTCATCCGTCATCGATCCGGAAACATCCATGATGTAGATAATCGCGGCGTTCGCTTGAGGCATCGGAACGGAAGTCCAGCTGCGGTAGCGTTCATCTTCGCGATCCGGGATGATCATCGGTCGATCCGGATTGTACGTCCCGCTTGAGATTTGTCTTTTGAGAGCCTGCTTGTAAGTCCTCTTGAAATGTCGGAGCGATCCAGGCCCCGTTCGCGAGATGGTGTTGTACTTGTCCTTCTTGGATAGAATCGAATCCTGGCCTTTGGGAAGAATGTTCGGCAATTCGAGTTCGGCACCGAGCATCTCCGCCAGTTCGTCTAGTGAAACTTCGACTTCACGAATGTGTCGCCCAGGCTCACTCCCAGCGATCCCGTGGCCATCCCCTTCATCTTGCCCACTCCCAATAGGTTGACCGACTTCCCCTTCGCCCTGCCCCGTTCCTCCCGACCCTTTGGAACCATGCTGGAAGTGAGGGATATCGATGTTCGGAACCGGAATGCTGACCGTCTCGCCGCCTTTGCGGCCCAGCATTTCACCGTGATTGACGTAGCGCTTCAAATCCTTGCGAATCCGACCGCGGACAATTTCATTGAAGCGTCGCAGGTTTCGTTCGATCACACGAGCCATGTCAACTCCTTTGGGGATTGATCCCTTTCTGGAATTCTATGACGAATACAACGAATAAGTCACCAGCGATTTTTTAGAACTGATCCTGAAACTTGAAATTGCTCTCTCTCACAAGGTTGAGAAAGCGGAGATGGTAGAACTGGTCTCAAAACTTTCTGTTCACTTATCTGGTATAGAGAAAGGTCGGATTCAAGAGGATTTGAGACTGCTTCCAGAAGTTTTCGGACTGGTTGACATTTCGGCCTCTGCGAAGGTCTCTGATGTGCGAATCATGCCTGCCAATCCTGGAATTCTCTCGACTTATTTCGAAGAAGTTCGGAAAGAAGAGTAGTCTGAGTGATCCGGGACATCTTTGAATTCGTTGCTTGAAGAGACTCAATGATGTTCACTCCTGAAATTGATTCCCGGAACCATTCTTTGAGTTGAATTTGCAATTTCGCTGTACAAGATTACAATCTCAACGGGTGTTTACACGTTTAGAGATAATGACTTAGGAACAAAGACGACAATCATTTCCCAGTGAAGGCTCATCGGGAAAACGCGATTGAACTTTGTTGCCTCTCAAATGACGACCTCCGTTTTAGAATTAATCCCCACGGGAGATCCCCAGTGAGACAACTCGAATTAGATGGAGTCTTCCTTCTTGCTCAAGAAGATGTTCCAGATCCTTGGGCTGTTGCGATAATGGTTGGCATCTTCCTGGTTGTGGTTCTAGGGCTGATTTCAATCTTTCTGCTCGGCAAATATTTCAATCTTTGGATTCGTGCTTTTGTCACACGTGCAAAAATTGATCCGTTCACGCTCGTGTTCATGTCGCTGAGAAAGGTCAATCCAAATACGATAGTGGATGCCAAAATCAGTGCTGTCCAGGCAGGCCTGACGGACATCCCAACACGCTCTTACGAGGCCCATTATCTTGCTGGAGGGAATATCCAGCGTGTTGTTCGCGCACTGATTGCTGCACACAGAGCCCGCATCGACCTCGATTGGGACACTGCTTCCGCGATTGATCTTGCTGGTCGCGATGTGCTTGAAGCTGTACGGACCAGTGTCGACCCGAAAGTGATCGATTGCCCAGATCCACGCCACGGTCGCACAACTTTAGATGGTGTTTCTAAAGACGGAATTCAACTGAAAGCCCGTGCTCGCGTCACCGTTCGAATGAATCTGAGCCAACTCGTCGGCGGAGCGACTGAAGAAACGGTCATTGCCCGTGTTGGGGAAGGGATCGTTTCTGCGATTGGATCATGCGACTCCCATACTCAAGTCCTTGCAAATCCAACGCTGATTGCCCAGACTGTACTGCGAAAAAGCTTGGATTCACAAACAGCATACGAAATTGTGTCCATTGACATTGCAGACATCGATGTTGGAGACAACATCGGAGCACGTCTTCAAGGAGATCAAGCTGAGGCAGATGTCCGTGTCGCGCGGGCGAAAGCCGAAAAACGTCGCGCCGAAGCTGTCGCATGGGAACAGGAAATGCAGTCAAAAACGCAAGAGAACCGTGCATTGGTTGTTCTTGCTGAAGCAGAGATTCCCAAAGCAATGGCTGAGGCATATCTGAATGGATCACTTAGAGCAAAAAATACATGACGGCAGGATTTGCCGGTTAGTTCGATTGCAAGTCGAAAACAAAAGATTGGAAAGGAAGCCCCTCAGTTATTACGATGTAGAAAGTGGCAACGCTGTCCAAACGTAGACGGACATTGCCTCACAATCAGCTGCTCACAACTTCTCGTGAAATCAGGGACGACGAATCGATATTTGTGTTGTGTAGCAGGATAACAATGAGCCCTGAAACTATGTCTGAACTCAATATTCAACTGACTCGAAAACAACAAGAGATGCTGCTCCGTGGATTGCGATATGTCCGCAGCTCCATCGCTTTGGACGCTCAAAACTGGAGCGAACAACTTGAAGAAGAGCGACATCAAAAGTATAGCGAAATCGCTGAACTTGAATCGCTCTTAAACGGCGCCAAAATTGTCGAAGCTGCCACAATTTAACAGCGCTGGTTAAGATCACTGACATATTCGGTATATGAACATGTCTTCCGAATTCGCCGTGATTCACTGAAACGATCGTTCTTCCAAATTTTGATAGAACGAACTGATCGCTTTGGAAAAATCAAGAGACTGCATAACACCCCGTGACAGGAATTTGATTCGTGTCACGGGGTGTTTATATTGCTCGATCGAGCATTGAGAGTCTTGATATTTTCGCGACAGACAATATCAGTCTCGTCAGAGAATTTTCAATGTTTGTTGTGGCTGCGATTGATGTGACAATGAAGTTCACTTTCATAACTTCGTGATCTGCTTGCCACGACACAGAACGTAAAGACCAATTTTGGATTTACTCTCGAATCACCAGAGCAGTTTGCTCTACCGCGTGCCCGTGAAAAACGCATTTCTCTAGAGGTGGTCCTGAAACTTGAAATTGCTCTCTCAAACGTTGAGAAAAGCGGCGATTTCAGAGGTTTTCGGACTGGTTCTAGTATAAATGCTGTTCGCCACGAGGCAGGTCCTGCAAACCAATTCGAAAGATGCTCTAAATCCCAATGAGATCCGAACAGCCAATCTCTCAACGATTCATCGTAGTCCTGATCCCTGAAATTCAATCCGCTTGAGATTCAAGCGAAAGCCTTATGCGTTATCAACATGTTTGCCTGGAAGCGATCGTCACCAATCCTCCCGAAGAGGTGGTGACCTCTGTAGAAATCGAATCGCGACTCGCTCCTGTCTATGAAAAACTTCGATTGCCGGAAGGCCGACTCGAACTCATGACAGGTATCCGGGAACGTCGGTTCTACCAGCGAGGGACCCTTCCAGGAACAATCAGCGCAGCCACTGTTCAAAAGGGACTCAACGCTGCCAAGATCGACCCCGAATTGTGTCAGGCATTAATTCACGGATCCGTTTGTCGTGATCAAATGGAACCAGCAACTGCAGCGGCTGTCCATGCTGCGGCAGGGTTGCCTAAAAATTCATTAGTGATTGACGTTAGCAATGCTTGCCTGGGCATCTTGAATGGAGCTGTGATCATTGCTGACATGATCGAGCTAGGGCGCATCAAAGCTGGAATTGTCGTCGGAACAGAAATTGGTCGACCACTTGTAGAAGCGACGATCGACAAACTCAACAACGATCCAAGCGTGACCCGAAAATCATTCAAACTTGATTTCGCATCATTAACAATCGGTTCAGGCTCCGCTGCGATTGTTTTGTGCCATGACTCCATCAGCAAAACGGGAAATCGGCTTCTAGGAGGAGCCTGCCGGGCTGACACGTCTCACGCCAACCTGTGTGAAGGAGGAGTCGATGCCGGTGAAACAAACGATCACCGGCCTCTGATGAGTACCGATTCCGAAGCACTCCTTTATGCAGGTGTCGATCTCGCCCAAGAGACGTGGGAAAAGACGAAATCTGTTCTCGGTTGGACGAACGACGACGTCACAAAAACATTTACTCACCAGGTTGGAAAAGCTCACCGTTCGCTGCTGCTGGAGAAACTGAACCTCTCTCCCGAACTCGACTTTCCAACCGTCGAGGTGATGGGAAATACGGGCTCTGCTGCCCTGCCCACAGCTGCTGCACTCGGGATTGAAGCAGGCTTTGTTTCTGCCGGAGACCGCATCGCATTACTCGGAATTGGCAGTGGCTTAAATTCGATCATGCTTGGCGTCGAGTGGAACTCATGAGGATCGCTGAGTTTTCTTGAAGTTTCTTTTCGGAAGGATTTTCTTTTGATCCGGTCTGAGTAGTTGAACGTTCGTTCCCTCAGAGGGTAGGATCAACTTCTGTCATTTGCTCCTCTCATACTCAGAATTGATGCAAAAAACAGGATGACATCTCTCAATCCCGGAGAGGCTCATTTCATGGTTTTCAGAGATGTACATTGCACCACAAACAAGGTTTCTAAAATCGTTCTGATTCACTGAAATTTCGAACACTGATTCAGTTTGTGTTAGAACCAGCCCGGAAACTTGTGGAATGAAGACTTCCCTCAGTGTTTGACAGAGCATATTCAGGTTTCAGGATCAGTTCTAAAGTTAGTTAATTCATAAAGGATCGTTGCATGGGACTCTTTGACAAACTCCGCGCCGAGTTAATTGACATTATCGAGTGGGTCGATGACTCTCGTCATACGATCGCCTGGCGTTTTCCTCGCTATCAGAATGAAATTAAAAACGGCGCACAGCTGATTGTCCGCCCCGGTCAGATGGCAGTCTTTGTTCATCGTGGGGAATTGGCGGACACATTTGGCCCCGGACACTATGAATTAAAAACTGACAACCTGCCTATCTTAAGTACGCTGGCAGGATGGAAGCATGGCTTCAACAGTGCGTACAAGGCGGAAGTTTACTTCGTCAACACGCGACAAATCACAGATCTGAAATGGGGAACTCCCAACCCGATCATGCTCCGCGATGCAGACTTCGGTCCAATTCGCCTGCGAGCTTTCGGAACGTACACGATGCAGGCTGTCGATCCGAAAGCATTGCTCAAAGAGCTGATCGGCACAGATTCGAGTTTTGAAATTGATGAAATCAACGAACTGATGCGTTCGATGATCGCCTCAACGTTTGCCGACATCATTGGCGAATCGAAGATCAGCGCACTCGACCTGGCTGCCAATTATCGCGAACTTTCTGAGGATTTGCGACAAAGTGTCGTCGAAAAAGTTGATGACGAATATGGGCTGAACCTCCCGCAATTATTTATTGTCAATGTCTCGCTTCCTGAGGAAGTCGAAAAAGCGATGGACACCCGCACAAGCATGGGTGTGATCGGAGACATGGGGCGCTTCCAGCAATTCCAGATGGGCAAAGCCATGACAGCCGCTGCCGAGAACCCGGCAGGTGGAGGAGCTTCCGAAGGAATGGGGCTGGGAATGGGCTTCGCAATGGCAAACCAGATGGTTCATGGCATGGGACAAGCTGCCGGTGCAGGTGGTGCAGCACCACCACCGCCTCCGATGGCAGCGACTTGGTACGTGGCTGTCAACGGAAAGTCTGAAGGCCCGTTTGACCTCAACCAGATGTCACAAGGAGCACAAGCAGGTCAGGTCAAGAAAGAGACGCTCGTCTGGTCTCAGGCAATCGGCGACTGGCAACCAGCTGGACAGGTTGGTGCGTTAGGAATGATCTTCGGGCCACCAACCCCTCCACCACTTCCACCAAGTGGATCATAACTCTCACTTTAAGAATCATGAGCACAGCCTCGTTCCCGCAAGTCTGCTTGCTGTGACGAGGCTGTTTGCATTCCCGAACTGTGCCAACTTGCATCCATGCATTGTGCCAACTTGCGAGCCCTGACTGATGACAACTTCCATTGAACTTGGTGCCATCGTGCTGTGCGGAGGAAAGAGTTCGCGCATGGGACAGCCGAAGCATCTTTTACCATTCGGGGATGAGCTTGTCCTACAACGAGTGGTTCGAAAGCTCAGCGACATCACCACAAAAATTGTGATCGTCGCAGCTCCCGATCAAGCGATCCCCGAGTTACCAGTAGAGTGTCAACTCGTCAGAGACAAGGTCACCTATCAGGGCCCGCTGTCTGGACTGATGTATGGCATGCAAGCACTGGAAGGTGATGTCGAAGCAGTCTATCTCTCAGGATGTGATGTTCCGCTGCTCAAGTCGGAATTTGTCAAAGAGATGGTTCGACAATTGAACACAGCAGAGATCGCGGTCCCGTACGAAGAGAAATTTCTACATCCGCTGGCGAGCGTCTATCGAACCGCATTACGAGTGCGAGTCGAAGAACTGATAGCAGCAGGAGAGCGTCGCCCCAGGCAACTGATCGAATCGTCAACAACACACCTCGTTTCAGTCGAGGACTTAAGGAGCGTCGATCAGAACCTGGATTCGCTTCGCAATATGAATACTCCAGAAGCCTATGCCGAGCTTCTGGAGATTGCTGGAATTTCAGCAATTACGGAAAGACGATTTCCCCACCCACAGTGAACGCCGAGACGTATCGACTGTTGACATTTTGATTGACTCCGAAGTCGAGCTGGCTCGGTGACATTGTCGGATCAGCTGCTGAAATCGAGTTGTAACGGATACTTGTATCCGCCGAGCCGAGTCGGCCCATCCAGGTCAAATTGTAACCGACTTTGAATTTGAGCCATTCCGTCACATCGTATTTGGCGTACAGATTCAATTCAGCAGAGGGAGCAAAGTCGAGTTCACGGTCGAAAGAGGTCGTTGAAGCTGGGTCATCAATCACCAGGTTTGGATCTCCCAGAAGGACCGAGAGATCGCCCGGTTCACGAGCGTTTTCTGTGTTTACTCGTGAACGGATCAAACCGACACCCAAAGCGACTTTTGGTTCCACGCCGACTGTGAATCGGTTTTGCTTCACTTCTGAACGGAATCCGAACTGAAGTGCATGTCGGAAGTTGTGAACCTTCGATTCGATGCGATTCGACTGTGGAGTCGTCAGCGGTCCAGTGATGGTGACATCATCGGTCGCATAGCCAGAGTTGTTGTTAAACGAGCCACCAAAGGAGAGGTTTTCCGAATACTCTTCATGTCGCCACCCGACAATCGATTGCAGAGACCAACCGTCGTGTGGAATTCTTAGGTCATAGACATAGTTCACATCCGCAGACCACAAATTCACTGAGTATTCGCTGAAGAAACTTTCGTCATACACAATCAATGGAACTGGAATCCCGTCGGGAGGCGTGTTCACCGCAACATCCCCAAGATTCCCCGGCTGATTGTCAATTGTGTAAGGGATCACGATAAACTGAATGGGTGGTCCGTAGAAGCCGTCGTTTAAGCTGGTTGGAGGGATCGACGGAACTCGCAACGACTCTGCTTGCTCTTGCAGTGACCAGACGGAGCCTTCCAACCACGAACGTGTGTCGATTGGAATCCCGAAGCTCCCTTTGATGCCGTTGTTGTCGTCCCAATCAACATTGTCGGTTGTCGGAGCAACTGCCGCTCCAGCAATCCCGGTCGTTGAATTCGGGTCAACCGAAGGGAGATCAAATCGCTCGCTGGTATTATCAATCAAATTTCCATTGATATCACCAATCGATGTTCCAAGAGACCGACCACCTCGGTGACCGATTTTCGCATGCCAGTATTCGAGTCGAATCCAGCTGTCCGGTAAGTGCGGAGCTACAGCTGTATGGAGAGGCATCCCCCCCGCAAACGGGTTGAAATTCTCTTCAGGGATGAGCTCTGCATAAACTCCCGAACCAGGCTGACATCCATAAAATCCTTCTTGTGGAGGAGAAGAATGCGGAGCTGGTAACGGTGGCCAGGGTTGAGCATTCACCTGCGTCGCCATTAAGGAAAACGCAAGAACGAAAAGCGACCATGCTGTCCGCTTTCCGGAAAGCATGGCAAGTCGATCACGTTTCGTCACAACAGCTTCGAACTTCTTGAGTCCTCGCATGCAATAACGAACAAGCAGTGCCTGCGTGTCCATGGATTCCCTTCCACCTTCATCTGTCGGCAATTTTCGCACTTGCCTCAACAATTAAGGCTCCACTCAGGAAGTCTCAGTATTGAGGCAATGCAATGGTCATCACGCGCAATATGTGCGGTATGAGATGTATCGGTCAGAAGGGGGTGTGAATCTGGGGAAAAAGTAACAATTCGTCCGTTTTTGCGGTTTCTAGCTATTCTGACGAACATTCCAAAAGGCTGAGTACCTTTTGAATTCAGCAAAAATGGCTCATTTTCATGAAAACACCCCACTCAAAGCAGGGCAGCCTGAATCAGGGCTGGAATTGCTGTCCCATCGAGACTTATGGATTTTCACGAAGATTCACTGGAATCTCCGGAAGCAGAAGTGGATTCGGTTTTCTGGCGGATTGAGCCTGAGTTCGGTCTGGCAGGTTGGCTGCATCTGACTTCCAGAAGTGCGGGCGGAAATCACGCATTGGACCGAGTCCCGGAGGAGTACGGTGATTTTGTTCCGAATAAAGTCCGCGAGTCCCCTCGCTCGCAGGACAACCAACATTCTCAAGAATCGACTTCGCTGCACTTTCAGCAGTCTGATAAGCGAAGAAATCATTCAGACGACTTTTCGGAGTCACGCTGATCAACTCCAAACCAGCCAATGAAATAGATTGTCGAGAGAGTCTCAAATACTGCGCGACTCGAAAGTAGTGAAAATCTGTTTGAATTGCTGAGTCGAAGGATTTTGATTCATCAAAGTGATACTGCGGTCCCAATGCAATCTCCCGGATCTCCTGCTTGCTGATCCCATGCTTTTCACAGCGTTTCAAAAATTCTCCAAGCAGCTCATTTTCAGAATATTCGAGTCCACACTCCCTGGCTCGTTGCAGAAATAACTTCGAAGGAGAAATCCCCATCTCACATCCAGCGAGATACAGTTTCCGGAAACCGAGTCGATAAGCGATGTGAATTGCCTGAATCATCGAATCTTGCCAGTCGGTGATGCGTGGCAAGCTCGCATCAGGAAACCCGGAGAATCCGGCGTCGCGGTTTCTGTCAAAAAAGATCGTAGAGGGAGACTCACAAACTTTATACGCTGATTCAGGAACAAGATTCATGGATCGGCAACGATGAACGAATTTGATCACCGAAGGGTCCATATAAATGGATCGATGAAAACGGGCCGTTGGATCGTAACTTGTCCAGAATGTGGGCCGTAGCAGTTGGCTGCCTGCCAGATTGATAGCAAATTTGGGAGACGGAGAGTTTTGAATCGCGTCAATCGGCAGCGAATTTAAAGAAGGACCACCACCGATAATCCAGCAGGAGCTTGATGTCGGCCCGGCATACATGTTTTGAATGTTGATCGAAACCTGAGTTCCATCTGTCTGTAAGCGAAAAAACATGCTTCATTCCCAAATCATATAACCAGAGATGTGTAAAGAACCCAGAAGAAAACTCAGTTCGTCATTTCATTCAGAGCGTCAACGTCCCCGATGAAATGCTGATTCTCCCGATCAAGGAGACAGTTCCCGAAGAGATTCACAGCGATTTTCACGGATCAGAACTCAGGTCAATAGTGCTCTCCCAGAACTCAGCTTCACTTGTGAACTCTGATTGCCCAGCGCCGCTCCACGATTCGAGCAGACCGGTCGTTGCCCCATCCGAACTCGATATCTCCGGCTCCCGCTCTGTCCCATTACTTCCAGAATTTGAAATTCCGGACTCCCCGCTCATCGACAATGCTCCTCCCAATGAGGATGTACTACCTTGAGACGAGGTTGATTGCTCACTTCTTGAAACCGAACTCGACATCGATGAAGCGCTCTGCTGTGATACTCCTGATTCTGTACCTGACAGGCTCTCCTCATTCTGCCCGCTTGAGGTAGAAGATTGTTGAGTATTTTCATTGAGACTTTGTTCACTTCCCGGTTCCGAATAGGACGAAGAGTTTCCATCAGATGTCTCGCCAAGGCTTTCCTGCGAACTCCAACCATTTGAAGTGCCTTGAGAGGAATACATCTCTGATGAAACTGGAGTCGAACTCTCTGAAGACTCAGCGACCGAAGAAGCCGAAACCGTAGAAGCGGAAATCGAATCACTCCCCAAAACCTCTCCGCTCTCTGATTCCGAATCTGAAGATGCACGACTCCAACCAGATGACGTGAAGTCGGAACTCGCCACTTCGGAGGAGTCGATATCGCTCGAATCGAGACTTGCTGAAATGAACGATGAAAGATAAGAGTCAGTCGGAGATGGGTGAACCGGCGGTTGAGGCGGAGGAGGATCACCCACTGGAATTGATGGTGGCAATGTGACGTCACCACCAGCTGAAGGCATTTGGTCTGGCAATTCCCATCGCTCATCATGTGGAGGCTCCGCCCAGAGCTCACGTGGATGAATCGGCCCAAGCTCCATTCGCATCCGTGGGGTGCCGTCAAAATAAACCCTCACTGTCTCTGCGTATGAAAACGTCAAGAGATCCCCTGATTGATCATAAACTGCGTATCGGCCTTCCCAAGGTTTGGAGAGTTGAGCAACGTTTGTTGTTTCAATCATGTAGCGGCTTTGTGGCTGCGAATAGGTCCGAAAGAATTCTTTCGCAAACGAGAATGAATCGTGTTGAGTCCGCATCCAGGGAAGCCAGATGCGAAAACGCCGCTCACCATGGGCTGCCCGGCTGATCGGTTCTACAAAGTTGCCACGCCACCGAAATGATCGGCGGGCAATTTCCTCCGATTGATCACGCTGATCATAGATGTAGTCGCCAGTCAGCAAGAGCCGATTGAAGAGGTGCTCGCGATCTCGAATCTCAATCAGCGAAGTAAGATCGACTCCTTCCCGGAATTGTGCGAGAGGTGTGTCGCGGCGGCGGAGAAAGAAAAACTCCCCCTGCTCATCAACGCCCCATGATGCCGATTGAGCGCGAACAGCAAGCTCTTTCAAAACGCTACGAACTGATTCTTCGCCACGGAACTTCAGGCTCGTCGCAGCCGCATTCTGCTCGGGGTATTCAACTTGCACGGGATGATACGTGATGTGAGTTTGGGGAGCGACGTATTGCTGCATGAGCAATTTCACGAGATCCACAGCGTCAGCAATGGAGTCGTATGTTTCCTGATCACGGTCAGGGTCATGCTGAAAAAGATCAGTGTTGGCATAACGATGTGGCTTCTGACCGTCCGCCCCCTCCCCGAATCCTCCCGGAAAAACTTCATTCAGTTCAATCGACATGCCTTCAAGTCGAAATCGTGTTTGAGCGGGACTCTCCGCCACACGTTCTTCAACACGCCCAAGATACCAGCGTTCGGAAGCTTTGTATTCAAAGCTGATCCAATCTCCGACATCGACCTGGTCGCGGTCAAAGAATTCATTCGCAAGTATCAGTTCCGCTGCTCCGCATCCTCCTTGCCGATTCAGTTCGAACCAGCATTTCTTCAATGCCTGCAGCGAAAGGACCACTGGAGTTCCAGCAGGAGTCGGACCGTGATGAAGGATTCGTCGTTCGAATGTCATGGTGAGTCTTCACATTTCACTAGAGCATCTTTCGAATTGGTGTACAGGGTCTGCCTCGTGGCGAACAGCAACTTTATTGATGGAACGCGTTCTTCACGGGCACACGGTAGAGCGAACTGCTCTAGCAAACCGATTCGTGCAGGACCGGGGTGATATTTATTCTGGCAACAGACCGGAATACAAATGCGGATCAGCGGCATGGATCATTGCAGAGAACGAATACAGGTGCTGATTCGAAAGATCGAATTCGAATTTCGTCGTCGTGCATGCCTTGAAGTATCGGTGATCTGGCGAGGAGTCATCTGCGAAGACAACGAGCGAGAAGGTCCCCACAGTTGCATTGACAGAAAGTGCGTCTCGCAACGTTTCCAGCACGGCAAACATCTCCGGTTCCGACACTTTGAGAGAACCTGAGTGTTGTCCAATTTGCCCCTCGATTGCGATGTCTGCCCCTTGCCGGGAGTGTCCCGTCAACTGGTCACCATCTCGCAAAGGGACTTTCATTTTTTCAAAATCCCAGGCATCACGAACTCGAAAGACCAGAATCGGACGCGGAAGCTCAACCTTGATTCCGCCTCTGGCAATCGCTGGATGAAACATCAACATGATTAACTTGCCTTCGTGAATTGATTTAAAAGGATGCGAGAAAAAAAATCTGCGGCGACAGAGTGAAGCCTCGTAGACTCGCGCTGCTTGATGCTCTGGGATCGTTGCCTTCAATCCGGGTGACTCACCCCTGGCGAATACGCCGCCCAATCCCCTGAAGCTCCAGATTGCGTAACAATGCCTCCGACTCAGCTGCTTCAGAGACCTCGATGGTGATGCCGCCAAAGTGGTTATTCGTCATTGAAGTTTGACTGAAGTCACGAGACTCGACTCTGCTTCTTACTCGACCCTGGATTTGTCCGTCACGACGTGTCGGCTTTGTTTGTGGACCTTGCAGGCTTGAGAGCGAAGAAGATGACTCTCGATGACCAAGACCAGCAACTTGCGGAGCGCCGCTACCAATAAATTCATTCCCATCGATTCGCACTCGATTCGGGACAGAGTTCAAAGCCTCCAGGAATCCAAGACCAAGGGCTTCAACAGCGGAACGATTGATGACATATTCCCCCGAGGTCAAGTTCGCTGGAACGCGATCAATTCCAGAACGCCCAGAGACGAGCCCCCCGCTCGCCATTCTTCGAGGCGTCTGACTGGGGACTCTTCCACCTCCCGGAAACGGAAGTGGAAGAGAGGCGGGACCGACTGAGGGAACCGAAGGAATCGCCTGAATGGCAGCGGCGGTTCGCTGTGCAGCTTGAGTTAATTGCTGCAGAGACTGCATTGCAGAGCTCACATTCAAAGTGATGGGTCGCTGAGAAATCGATTGTAATTGCTGACCGATTCTTGCGATGAGGTTGCTCACCTGCTGCAACGGTCCAATGGCCTGAGAGAGTCGGCTGAACGATGAACTGAACTGGCGCGCGGAGTTAGTCGACTCCGAAATCCGGCTCTTCAGATCATCGAATCGATTCAAGACAGAGTCGAGTTCGTGCTGAAGTTCTGAACTGTCACCCAGAATTCGAACCGTGAGAGACTCAGAAAAAGACATTGAACGACCTCACCAGAAAAGGGAAAAGAATAACTTCAATGACGCCTACAGCCGCGAAATTGTCGGTGCGGTTTGAAAGGCCTTGCCTGTAAAGGAAATGAGGTTTGTGTCATCACCTTCCGACATACTGAGTGATTCCCGATAGACTTTTTCGAAAACAACTTTCTCGCTGGCCACTCCGGCAGGATCAAGAATCGTGAACTCAAAGGTGAGAGTTTGTTGCTCACCAACGGCTGAAGTGCTACCAAGCCCAGCGTTCGGGTGGAAAGTCAATGTCTCATACAGTTGCAACGGATCAGCGGCATTGATTGCAGCTCCCAAAAGCTGAGTCCATTTTGCTGTGAACGAAATGGAAACCGATTCGTCGTCCCCGCTGCGGGTATGCCCCTTTGCAATTGACCCGCGGTCTTTCACTTCAATGGTGTTCTGTCGCTGAGTCCAGGTGAGATCGCCTTCATCAAGAAGAACGGTTAGAGCTCCAGCGAGTCCATTATCTTTAATCACAAGTTCGCCATCACGAAGATTTCGAGTGAGGTTTGAAACTGCCATGGAAAATTCCTGTCTGTCTGATTTGGGGAAGTGATGTTGGGAGAAAATTCTGAAAATCGTCGGCTATTCGCTAAGACCGATGGCGCGTGCGTGATAGGAGAGCAGCAAGTGCTGCATCGTGTTTACATCCCCGACGGTTTCAGAACGCGATAAATCACGCACAATCGGTTCCGAGAACCGTATCTTGCCAACGTCAGTTTCTAATGACGTTGAGACATAAATCGGGATTGATGCTGCCTGAAAAGTTTTCCGTACTGTGTCGGCAAGTTCGTTGATGGATCGCTTATTTCGCTCGCGAGAAAAGAGATGAACATCCACCAGAAGTTCGATTTGAACTGGAGCATCCGGCCGCCTGGGTCTCTCTTTGATTTGCCCGATCCAAAATTCCATCCAACGCTCTTGTTGGGAGACGTCGAGAGTCGTCCCAGAAAAGAGCGTGACCACTCCTTCAGGCCCATTCGCTGACCAAAATTTTTGCAGCGATGCTGTAAGATCGGAAATGTTCATTCGGAAATATCTCTCTGCGAAATGGGTGACGAGGCTTCTCTTATCAGGAGAGGTGAAACATGCTGCGGATACGCCCCAAGACTCCTGCCAGTGATTCACGCAGCATCGAGAATGGAGCCATGCGAGATGTGCCATATTCCAGATGAGTGATGTAAGGGACGTTGTTCGCGGCAGTCACAAGACTTGTCGTTCTGTCGCTGGCTGATGTCGCAGTCCCTTCACCGGAAGAGCCCCCCATCCCAGAGCTATGAGTGACTCCCGTAGATGTCCCAGAAACTTGTTCAGCGGCAGCTTCCCACCCGGAGCGACTGCGTCCGGTGTCGACCGGATTGCGTTGAGCTGTGTTCGCCAACACATCTTGAGCAATCTGTTGGACCATCTCTTGCCTGGCCTGAAGGATCGTTGACTCATTCAAGTCGCGAAGTTTCTGGCTAACAGTGTCTGTAATTTCAATTCGCATCGGCATGTGTCGAGGTCGATTTCAGGGGGAATAGGTCTTTAAACCTGATCTACGATTCGCGCTCTCAAACATTGAGAAAAGCGGCGATTCCAATCATTTTTCGGACCGGTTTTAATTCAGAGAGATACAACAGGACTTGAAAAGAATTTCAGAAGCCATCGGAAAAACATTCGAGAGCAACCGTCCCCGGCAGATGCGAATGAGAAATCAGCTCGACTTTGTAGGTCGATTCATCAAAGATCACGCGAGCAGTGTTCAAGTTGACGTTCAAAGGAAAATCATCGACTGCAACGATGAGGATCAATTTTTGAGTCGGAGCAATCGCCGCAGTGGCGGGTGAATGCCTAGACTGAACCTCGCCAGCGAGAACCGTAAGCGCGGAAGTAACGACCGACTCTTCCATCTGAGCCGTCTCAGGATCGTAATAGGACTGCACCTCTTCCAGAGTCGCTGCGACTCCCCAGTCTTTGAAAATTTGCAGAGTGTCCGATTTGAGAATGTCTAGCATGAGAGGCTCGTCAGTTCATGAAAATGAAGTAAGCAAAAAGGCACAACACCTGAAAAAATGGTCATGACTAAGCAGCGCTATGAGATCACCTTTCCGACAGCGACACTAAAAATGGCACCAAGAACAAAAGTCAGAACAGCGATGACAGGAGTCAGGTTATGTTTCCAGACTTCGATCTTTCGCAGACGCGTTTCATGATCTCCGAGAAGATCATTCATCGACGTCACGGAAACTCGCAGACTTTCGAGACTAATCTGAATTTGACAAAGTGATTCGAGAATGCGGTCAAGACTATCGTCGTGCATTATTAGCGACTCATACATTGGTGGAGTGACTCGAACATTTTGATTACCCGCCATGCCCTGAAGACCGTATTCACGGCTTCATAAAGTGGTTGCGGATTCCAGCGATTTCTCTGGTGAAATGCGTTTCAAACGGACACATGAACACAGGGAAAGAAAACTGCCCTAGTCGGTGAGCACCGCCTGCGAAGTGGACCAGGCGGGCAATGTGTTCAGAAGGTGTTGATAATGTGCTCGGGCAGTAAGCAACGCATTGAGATTCGCTGCACGGTCTGTCGATTGTCCAGCTTTCCCAGGGACTGAGTATTTCAGTGCAGAAAGTTTGCCTTCGCGAACAAGGTTAGTGATATCGAGATCAATTTGCTTCAGGATTCCTTGAATTTGTTGCGAGGTCAATTCGCTTCCTGAAACGGAATCAAGGTTGGTTAAGTCGGTCATAGCTTATCCTGATGTCACTTCGCAGTTCGATTCTTCGTAGAGTCGTATCGAATTAAACGCGAGTAAAGAAAGTTGATGAGAGTAGCCAAGCTCGTGAAACTGACTCGGCTCGATCCCGAATCGTTCACAGGTTCGCAGCACCCAGAATTCAATCGTGCGAGGCTGTTGCCAGTTCTTGTTCAGCTCGAACTGTTGACCGGCAGCGAAGAAAAATTTGCTTGCGCTTCCCGCAAATGACCATCCAGCATGTTGCTGATTCGACAAATTTCATTACAGAATGAAATAAGATCTCCAGGAGTAAACCCCGCTTGTTCGAGTTCTTGAAAGACAGTATCTGCGAAATCCCCCCAGCTGAGTCCGTTCGTTTCACCCACTTCTGGAGGGACGGTTGCAAAGCAGACACTGCTGTCGTTACGAAGAGCTTCAACGACAGCAAGAACAGCGACCCGTTGATGATAGAGTTCAGAATCGGAGAGGAACTCTGCGGAGTTTAAATCAGAATGAGTAACGACTTGCCCTGCGTGGTCTCGTATCGGTTTTCCAGTTGAATCACGAGAAATCTTGACTGGCGGAGCCGGGGGAATAATCCCTTTGTCGCGAAGTTTTTTCTGAAACCCGAGTGGGAGCGGGCTTAGTTGAAACGTCCAGTCTCTTCCATCTGGACGTTTCAACGAAAATGGTTGAAGAAATTTAAGTTCGAGGTCCTGGCCAAGAAGTTTCATCTGCGTCGTCTCGATATGTTAAAAACATGTTTGCAACGTATTCGCTCTAACTTCACCTGAATCCGAGTGGCATCGATGGAGAACATTTCTCAGCACATCGGTTTGCAAGTAGGCGATTAACCAAGACGAGCTGGTTGCGCAATCTGTTCAACGAGAGAGTTCTCCCAGGCCTTTTGTGCCCGTAAACTCGAAACGAGAGCATCTTTCGAATTGGTTTGCAGGTTCTGCCTCGTGGCGAACTGCAATTTTATTAGAGAAACGCGTTCTTCACGGGCACACGGTAGAGCAAACTGCTCTAGCGAGGCTGTTTTTTGAGCAGAGACCAGAGCGGTCGCAAAACAAAAGCAAGAACGAGCAGCAAAACGAGCGTGAGTGAGATCGGTCTTGTGAAGAACGGGACAATGCTGCCCTCACTCGCGATGAGCCCAGCGCGAAGTTTTTCTTCAACGAGTGGACCAAGAATCAGACCAAGAATCATTGGGACAACAGGGACTTTGCAAGCCTCTAAAAAGAATCCAATCACCCCGAAAGCGAGCATCACATAGACATCAAACATGCTGTTGTTGATCGCATAAGCTCCTACAGTAGAAAAGACGAGCACACCCGCCAGGACGATTCTTTTTGGGAGTTTTTGAATCAGGCCAAAAGCTCGAATCCCTGCCCATCCGCAGGGAACCAGCATGAATTGAGTCACAATCGCGATGGTGAAAATCGCGTTGACTTGCTCGCTTCCGTTCTCGAAAAGAAAGGGTCCGGGCTTAATTCCGTGAACCATTAAAACGCCGAGAACAATAGCAGTCACGGCATCGCCGGGAACTCCGAAGACAAGTGCGGGAATCCACGCCCCGGCGACAGCAGCATTATTGGCGCTCGTTGGAGCGACAACGCCTTCAGTCGTCCCCTTGCCAAAGTCTTCAGGATTCTTTGATGACGACTTGGCAATTCCATACGCCCCCCAGGCAGCGACGTCGGCTCCGGCTCCGGGTAAAGCTCCGATCAATGTTCCGACAAGAGCGGAGCGAAAGACGTTCCATTTCTGTCTCCAAACTTCCGGGAGAACAGAGAAAAATGTCGAGGTATCAGCCTGAGCGGACGGCTTACTCAGAGAGTTTTGCTGTCCCACATTTCTGAGAACTTCAGCAACGCCAAAGAGTCCAATCATCACTGGGATAAAATGAAGGCCGGCAAGCACGTCTACATTTCCAAACGTGTATCGTTGAGCGTTACTGACCACATCCTGACCGACTGCCGAAATAAAGACCCCCAGCGTGGCAGCTAGCAGTGCTTTGGAAGTTTTCCCCATGGTGACCATGGCACTCATCGAAAGCCCGAAAACTCCCAGCCAAAAATATTCATAATCGCCAAACATGAGTGCAAATCTAGCGAGTTGCGGTGCGATGAGTATGAGGGTCACCACGCCAATCACTCCGCCGATTGAGCTGCAAACCAGGTCGAGACCGAGTGCGTAATTTCCCTTCCCTTTTTTTGCCAGCTGAAAGCCATCGAGCGTCGCAGCGGCACTTGCGGGAGTCCCGGGAATGCGGAGCCAGGTAGCCGGAATATCACCGGCGAAGATCGCAGTAAAACTGACTCCGATAATCATCGCCAGTCCGGCATTTGCGGACATGTGAAAGCTGATCGGAACTATCAAGGCAACCGCCATCGTGGCGGTTAATCCCGGAGTTGCCCCAACAAAAATTCCCAGCAACATCGCCAGAAACCAGGGAATCAATACCGATGGCTGACAAAGTTCAACAAACACAAACGTGGACCTGGTTACTGATCAAAAGAGACTCCCCGCAGGCAGGGAGACCTGAAAGACCAATTGAAACAACACGTATACAAAGATAACGATAGCAGCAGCCGAAACGATCGCTTCGCCCCAACGACTTCCGAACAGTTTCAGAAGCGCAAGCAGAAATACCGTTGTGGATACGATGAACCCGACATAACTGAGGCTGATTACATAGAAGACAAGAGCGCATAAAGTGATTGCGACTCGCTTCGGAGATGCTGTCTCCGTCTCGGAATGAGTCTCTGTTTTTTTTGAAATCTGTTGAAGCAAATTCTCTTTGAAGATGGCTGCGAAAATTTGTGCAATCCCGCCCAGCAACAAGATGATTCCAGTCGCGACAGGAATCGCTTTGGGACCGGGATCATGGTTCCCGAAGTCGAAAGTTTCAATCTGTGTTGAAAAACACAAAATCGCTCCGCCCAGAACGAGAAGAAATATTCCAAATGCGGCAGTGCCAAAAGGAGTCAACTCCGATTGCTGGTCTTCGGTTTGTTCTGAACTCATTGTTTGGCATACCCAGCGAGTTCAATGACAGGCGTCCATAGCGATTCTTGCTCATCAAGAAACTTCGTGAACTCATCGGGGCCGCGGACCACGATGGCAAATCCGTTTTTGTTCATGAAATCCTTGAACTCATTAGAGGCCGCAATCGTTTCACATTCGCTGAGAAGTTTCTGAACAATTTCTGGGGGAGTCTCTTTGGGGACTGCAAGCCCACGCCAACCAACGGCAGACCAGTCGTACCCCTCCTCCTTCAGGGTCGGGATGTCGGGGAAGTCTGGGTGTCGCTGCTCATCCATGACTGTCAGTAGTCGAAGTTCACCAGCTTGAATTTGCGGCATCGCTTCAGGGACGCTGACAACAACGCCATCAATGTGCCCCCCCATCAACTGAACGAGTGCTGGCGCAGATCCTTTCGAAGGTACCCAAGTCACTAAATGATGCTCAATTCCAGCAGCGTTAAGCATCCCGACTCGGGCAAGATCCCAGATTCCCCCGCTCGCTGTTCCTGACATTTTCAGTTTCTCGTCAGAGGTCTTCACGTCAGCTAGAAACTCTTTGATGTTATTCCAGGGAGCATCTTTGCGCACGACGACAGCTGCCGAATCAGCGTTGATCTGCATTAAGCACTGATAGTCACGGTATGTTAAATCGCTGATTCCCATTTGCTTCATCATGCTGAGTTCAACGGTGATCATCCCAAGGGTATACCCGTCTGCTTTTGCACGTGAGACCGTTGAATGCCCAATCGCTCCACTGCCACCAGTGCGGTTCATGACGACAAATGGGTTATCAAACTTGGATTGTAATTGCTCTGCCCAAAATCTGGCACAACGATCCGTCCCCCCTCCAGCCGACCAGGGGCAAATCACAGTCGCTGTTTTATTGGGGTAGTCGTCAATGAGTGCCTGAGGATCTTTGGGACAACCTGAGCAGAGAAGAACTGCTGGGAGGGTCACACAAAGAACAACCCATCGATAATGAGATAGAATAGACAATCGACAACCTCTTGACGGAACGCAACGAGAATTCACAAATCTTTGAGAAAGCATCTTCTCAAGATGATGAAATTGTGCAAGAGACTGAATTGCGAAACTCGAACTCAACAAGCTTAATCAGTAATCTCAAACTGACTCCAGCCCTCGAATTCCAGCCCCAGTGCTACTACCAAAAGATTCAATTTCAATCCCCATTTGCTGAGCAAACGTAACGAGCATGTTCGCCATTGGCGTATTGTCATTGGCATCGTGAGCCGTATAAGCACCATGCTTGAATCCACCACCAGCAACGAGAATTGGAAGATTTTGTGCGCTGTGGCTGCTGGCATTTCCAAGATTGGAACCGAACATGACTGTCGTGTGATCGAGGAGCGATTTTCCTTTTTCACTGACGTTTCGGAGATTCGATAGAAAGCGATTAAAAGCCTCGAATTCAGCTTTCTCGATGATTTTCAGTTCGTCTATTTTTGCAGGATCTTTGCCGTGATGCGAAAGATTGTGCCAATCGTTCTGGACTCCCGGTATTTTGGGAACGGCATTCATTCCACTGATTTGAAAGGTGATCGTTCTCGTGGAATCCGACTGAAGAGCCAGACCAATCATGTCGTACATTAAATTTTGTCGGGCAATCGCATCTGTTTTCTCGGCAATATCTTTCGGTGGTACTGCTTCAGTTTCGGGTTTTGGTTTAGTCGCCCAACTGGAAGATTGTTTGAATCGGAATTCGAGATCACGAATCGCAGAGAAATATTCGTCGAGCTTTTCCTGATCGCGTTTCCCAAGTTTTCGATTGAGTTTTTTCGCTTCACCTTGAACAGTGTCGAGAATGCTCAGCCCTCGTTGCAGCCCGCGAACCTCATCAGCGATTTGATTTTTGGTGCCATCAATGAAGAGAGCTTTGAAAATTTCCGAGGGGCGGGTCTCTCCAGGAATTTCAACCCCGTTTGCATTCCACGACATCGAACGCCCACTTGTTGAGAGCGCAAGATAGGGAAAACGGGTATGAATCCCAACTTGCTCAGCGATGAGTTGATCGATCGATATTGTATTCTTGAAACCTGCCAAACCGGGACGTTGTGCAGATGTCAGCCAGGTCAATTCAGAGGCATGCCCATTGTTGCCCTGCTGCTCTGGATGTGAGAGCCCAGACAGAATCGTCAATTGATCTCGATGCTCTTTGAGGGTTTCCAGATAAGGGGTAAGCTCGTAATCGGAACCTTCCTTTTCAGGAAAGAGCGCGGGAGTATGCAATCCAAGCGTTGTGCAAGTTGCCAGAAATCGGTGTGGAGATTCGTCCGCTTTAGTTCCGTCAGCGAAGAGCCTGCTTCCAAAGCAGGGGAGCATTGCATCAAGAAACGGCAACGAGAGAGCAACTGCTCCGGTTCCCCTTAACAGATGACGGCGGTTGAGCGGCTTCGTTGAGGAGAAGAAAATTCTTTTCATGATGCTCTCTTTAGGTGAAGCGATGACTCGACATTATTTGTTTCTGAAAATTTCGCTTTGAATCACATCGTGGATGAGATCTCGAATTCCGTGCTGCTCTTTGATTGCCGTCTCAACGATTATCGCAATTTCGTTACGGTCTGAAAATCCGAGTTCTCGACCAGTCGCGAAGACGAGCAATTTCTTAACGAACGATTCCGTCAGTATGTACTCATCCTGGGCAAGATGATCTCTGAATTCCTGAAAACCAACGAACTTACGCCCATCACTGAATTCTCCACTGGCATCAACTTCAAGACCGACTCGGTATTGCGTCTTTCGACCGTGAACAATGAGATTCACTTTCTCACCATTTCCGATGCTGCGAAAGTTGTCTCGCCATCCACCAATCGGGTTGAAGCTCTCCAGAGCAAACCCGGGCGGGTCAATCATTTCATGACAAGTTCGGCAACTCTCGGAATTGCGATGCTTGGCAAGAATTTCACGAAGTGTGGACGCTCCACGAATGTCTGGTTCTACGCCTGATATTCCGGGAGGTGGCGGAGGAGCGTGCTTTCCCATGATTCTCTCAAGCACCCAGACTCCGCGAACAATGGGTGATGTATTCGTCCCATTTGCCGAGACCTTATGGATAGAGGCCTGCGAGAGGAAACCGCCACGAACGTGCCCAGGTGGAAGTTTGACTTTACGAATTTCCGGACCATGCACTCCATCGATTTGATAGTGATCAGCCAGGCGATTATTCAGCATGGCGAAATCGGACTTCACGATGGTTTCGATGGGCAGATTATTCTTGATTTGCTCAGCGAAGTAAGCACGGGTTTCCTTGATCATGGAGTCGAGGAGAAACGCATCGTACTCCGGAAAGAGATTTCGATCGGGTGTCGTAAAATCAATATCACGAAGATTCAGCCAGGCGTCTGTAAAATCGTCGATGAATCTTTCAGAGTGCCTCCCCTGCAAAAGTCGATCTGCCTGTTCCTGCAGTACGGTTGGGCTGGCAAGTTCTTTTTGACTCGCGCACAACCGCAATTCTTCATCAGGAGATGAACGAGAGAGGAAGTAGGAAAGACGATTAGCAAGAGCGAAATCGTCAAGCTCTCCTGAAGTTTCATTGAAGTACAGAAAATCGGGAGCGCAGAATATCGCGGTGGTCGCTGTGCGGAGAGCTTGTTCGAATGAATCACCACTTTCCGTTTCAGCAAGAAACAGTGAAACGTACGGCTCGACCTGATCCGCAGTGACAGGACGGCGGAAAGCATGTTCTGCAATTCGACGGAGGACCGCATGCGCATCTTCACCTGGCCTTGAAGAGCCGACTTCAAACTTCGGTTTGTACCACGATTTCTTTTTGTCATTCGGATTACGAGGCTCGAGTTCTTTGCGATCAAGTCCCGTAAAAAGCAATTTGTGCCCCGGACTCGGGAACTCGTTAATGAGTGGGCCTTCAAACTCAACAGACTGTATCGCCAGCCCGGGGCCGGTATAGTTTTCAATCCCTTTGCTCTTGATCTCGTATTTTTCGTCGTAGATTCCGAAAGGCCGGATGTCGAGCATATACCGATTCTCAATCCATGCGGTGAGCTCGATTGTTGTCGGCTTTCCGGGTGGCATAGAGAAATAACCGAACGTAGGTCGTTCCACTCCACGGACGAAAGTTGTCGCACCGACAGAAAATGTCACCGGCTCGTTCGACTGATATGCGTAACCCTTGACACGGATGCGGTACAATCCTGGACTGCGTGTCCCCGCCGATCGCAGCATTCCTGTCGGATAGCTGAAATCTTGAAAGAAGACAACGGCGCCATCTTTGGCCTTGAGCCATTTGTCTCCAATGAAGCGATCCCCTTCCGATGTTTCTGCGTAACCTGTTTTAATGAAGGTCGGCTCAGGAGGCGTAACCGTGCTTGCAATCGATGCATCGAGAACCGTATCCATCACATTGAGATATTGCCTCAGTTGCACCATCGACATACTGAGGGCATTCCCAACATTGTCGAATTCATGGGAGCGACCATCTGGAGGAAGCATGGCTGCGAGGCGAAGGTTAGTCCCAAAAAGATCATTGATCGTGTTCTCATACTCTCGCCCGTTAAGACGGCGGAGGACAGTCCCTTTTTTTAGTCGGTGAGCTGAGTCAAGTGCGTCCGATGTCGCTTTGACAAACGCTTGGCGCACAGTCGCTGGGACTGGTTCCGCAGCTTTGGGTGGCATCTCTCCAGCATCGACGCGATCATGAATTCGCACCCAAGATGCCATCGTCTGGGGATCGAGTAAATTCTTTCCCAGAGCAGACAAATCGAGCCCCCCCTCTTTGGTCGTCGCGTCATGGCAATCAAGACAATGTGAACGAAAGAATTCTTGAGCTCCCGATGGTGCTAACTCATCTGCGTCCGTCGACGATGTCACGACGAACAGGAACACCAGAAAAATTGACAACAGTTTGAAGGAGAGACGGTTCATCGTAGAGGTGCTTGTCTGAACTCAGAGGATTGGAAACCTTCTAGAGCTGGCCTCAAAACTTACTGTTCACTTCTCTGATACAGAGAAAGGTCGCAATTCCATAGGTTTTGAGACTGCTTGTAGACTTCTTACGAACGACACAACGCATTTGCACAGCCCATTGGTGAATCAGACTCCTGAGGAGTACGGTCAATCCTGAAGCAATTCTTTCATTGCATCCATGAGCACTTTTTCAACACCAGGAGCGACACGGGAAGCTCTAGCGCTCGCTTCGTAGCCTCCTTGAGTATAGGCAATTTCGGTTCCGATATACCCCGGAGCGTACTCACCATAGGCAGCCATGGCGACAAATTCGTCTGGAGCCATCTTTTGCGAAGCGAGTTGATACTCAACGAAGAGCTCTCCCGGCATGTGCAAAACATTGATTTCACCAATATTTAAACAGCTGATTTGAATCGGATCTTTTTCCTGACACCGTTTGAGCCAGATGAGATTTTTGGCAGCGGTGTAACGTTCTGCTGGTTTCGCCTCTGCGTTCTTGTAAGTTTTGACCAGTTCTTCTTCATTAAGATGCTCGGCGACGGGCAACAAGACGTTGGTTGTTTTCCAGCGAATGTCGGCAGTCGTGACTAGTTGCTTTGTTGTAGATTCCCACGCCTTCTTCATTCCCTCAGCCACGCGGTCTGCAAGAACCTGACGATTTTCTTTCGAGCCATCGTTCCATTTTCCTGCTCCGATATTTCCGCCGGCACCGTTAAAGTGAATGTGTGGAATTTTCAAACTTTTCTCGCGTGAGTTTCTAGCCATGCCTGGGAAGTCTGGATTGGCCAAACCGGTTCGGTAGTAGCTTTGCGGATGGGTCGCATAATAAGTGAGTACAGCGACTGGTGTCTCTCCATTCCAGAAGCTGACCGATTTCAAAACGGGATCGATGATACCCGCTGGAAAGGCACGAATTTTAGGATCTCGTGTGGCAGTGAATCGCGTGTACTTCACCTTCCCATCTTCACCAAGAATCCGACGGTTAGAGGCAACCTTCTCAACAACTCCAGCACCTTGACCAACATGAGTGATCGGGACCGCATTCTTGATCGCCTCTTCAATTGCTTTGGAAGCTGCAACCACAACACTTCGAGCGTGGCGTGCATCAAAGCCGGAATTTTCAAGTCCTTCATCTGCGAGTAATTCGTCAGCAGAGAAATCACAACGAGGAGCATCGTGCTGGTGGAGCGAATGAACCACAACACGCGAAACGTCTGTCTTCGCAGCTTTGGCTAGAGATTCTCTGAAAACAGTTTGACCGCCGTTGGAAATTCCAATCCAGTCGACGGCACAGAGAACAATCGGTTTCTGGTCGCTAAGAATGACGACACCGCGACAACTCAATGGTGACTGAACTCCGATCGTGGAATCGTAAGCTAACGGGCTGCCAACGGGAGTCGAAGCATCGACGTTGAAGCTTGCAACGCGAACGGAATCCGCAGCTTGAACCAGTGAACACGAGATCACGAAAAGTGAGAACGCGCAGAAAGCCCTTGGTAACAACTTGCCTGCCATGAACAACCTTCCCGGAGTCTTAAACTTGTTTATAAAATCCACATTGAATGTAGATTCAGTTTAAACAAGAGTTGCCCGGGAATGTAGGCAAGAACAGCTTGAGCGAGAGAATGCTCGGCGGCAACACGCCTGGGTGTACCTCGCCACGACAGAATTTCAGACTGTCGTTGGACAACGTGATTCTTGAAAGAGTTCATCCTCGAGAATGTGACAGGCTGCTTTCAGCAATTCTCGGCGCAGGTGTACAGATTTCGACGAGTCCGCTTGCAGCGCAAGTTTGTCGACGCAATTCGTACGTCGATCTGCGGTGATGTCTTCCTGCTTTGTATCCGACACTTAAGCTCCTCCATGAGTTCTCGAAGTATCGATATCGACTCAGAAGAATGTCAGCGATGCAGAGACCGAGCGGAATCAGCAATCGCTTTGACGAATCGGACACGCGAGGCGGAAGTGTCGCTGTAATCGTTAAAGTTTCACATGCAGCGTCATTTGTTTGAGATCGTAAAGAAGTCGTGTTTTGTCGTACTCATTCTCATTCGATAACGGAGGTTCAGATCTTCCGATGATCCCCCAGAGGCTGAAGGACCAGTCGGCCACAGTCTTCAGCCGCAAAAATGCTTAGGAACAAGCTGAGGATGCCACGTTTTGCTGCGTTAAACGGATACCGAAACCTGCACCTGATCTCTCAATCACTGAGAACGTGGTCATTCCATGAGTTTCAGGAATGGCTCAAGAGCATCTTTCGAATTGGTTTGCAGGTTCTGCCTCGTGGCGAACAGCCTTTTTACCAGAGAAATGCGTCCTTCACGGGCAAACGGTAGAGCAAACTGCTCTAGTTTTGGGTTTCCAACAGACCAATCACAGCCCAGGCTGTTCCCCAATAGATTGCGGTCGGGGTCACCTGTTTTTGATGTTTTGCTTTGGTACTTCGAACAAGCCATGAGCCGTCTTCGGTTTGTGTTTCCACCAAAAACTGGACAGCCCTGTTGACCACCTCGACCTGTTGAGTTGTCTCAACACGTCCCAGTGCATAAATCGCAATTCCGGTCCCGAATGCATCGCTCTCTTCATCGATTAACCAGCCCCAGCCCCCATCTTCATTTTGAAAGCTAACGAGCTTCTCCGTCAGTTCACGAACCCTCGCGGGATCGTTTCTCTGCTTGGAGAGAAGAAGTTGAGCTGCCCACCACTCAGTACTTTTCCCGTCTTTTAAAATGTTGTGCGTGATTTTCTCGACGGGAACCTTGAGGTCCGATTCCTTCCCCTGTTGCATCAAAGCAAGTGCCGTCCAGGTTGTGGTGGCATCTGTCGTTTCCTCTTTCGACCGTTTTTGAAACGGAAGTTGCCCGCACGGTTTCCACGTTCCATTTTCGTTCTGGGACACAATTAGATAATCAGCAAATTTTTGCTGCCAATTGGAATCGGGAACATGTTCACTTTTTCCCAGAGCGAGGAGAAGATGAGTCATCGTGTCGATATTGGCCTCTGCCTGGTCCGATTCGGTGCGGTCGAGTCGATTCTTGGGGTTGTCGAAGTTCTCAATTTGAGTTGACCAAACTTTGAGCTTTGCGAGTCGATCTTTATCGACTTCAAATCCGTGAGAAGCAGCAGCGTCGAGGCTCCAGACCATGTACGGCACTTGATGACACGAAATACAACCTCGTTGATCAATCCAAGCCTGGCCTTCCTTCCAAAGGAAAGGAAGACTCCGAGTGATTGCGTCTCTCGCTTGAGTATTGAGAGTGTCTTCCCCGCTGTTGGCCTCCGAGACGAATGCGAACAGACTGAGCCCCACTAAGAAAAGCTTTCTCAAGGTCATGACCGAATCCCCAACGAATACATTTTCAATGCGTGCCGTCCTTGTGAGGGGCACACTTGCATCACCTTACAGGCTGGACGCGACGAGGCAGAACGAAAAGACCAATGTTAAATTTGCTCAAGAAGGAAAATTGTAGTTTCAGCAGTCTCACTGGACGCTCTGATTCAACTCAGCTTGGTGTCATTAAATTATGATACCACGAACACAACGTAACCGTAGTGCAATCTCTCTTTTCACTTCCGCTGTCTTCTGAAATCTAGCGCGGAAGTGAAACGAATTTTCAAAATTTTGCTGAGGTCAATCCTTATTCGAAACGGCTCGCTGTTGAACGCTTGATTGTAAGAGTTCCTTGAGATTCAGCTTCACATAGGGGCGTTCGGCGGCGGGATGTTTATGATCTGCGTTGGCGACATAGAGAATTCCATCCTCGGGGACGAAGAGTGCGTTGTGTAAATTTGACTTCATCGCAACCGGCCGACTCATCAGCCAGATGGCAGTTTCTGCATCGATTTTGCCATGTTTTTCCAAAACCCGTTCGCGAAGTTTTTCGAGTCGGCTCCCTGCGGAGAGAACGACGGAATCCTTGATCCCTTCGCCCAGACGTTCATGCCCTTGCCCCGGTTGAATGAACTCGATCGCTTCAGGAGTCGCAGCGACGCCAACCGCTTCGTTCGTTTTCCCGTCTGCAAAAACGTAATAGTATTCACATGTTCTGGGACTTGTTTCCCATAGCGTCATGACCTCTTGAAGTGTTGAACATTCTTCGAGTGCGCGACGCATCAGGGTTGCCATCGGGACGCCATCCCATTGCCCTTCTCCTCGACCACCCATTTCACCAAGCGAGATCGACTTTGTATTCATGCCTGTGACACTACCGATGAATCCCGCATACCCGACATTAGCAAACGGAATTTTTCCGTCCACGGAAACAATAAAAGTCGTCGCAGCATCCTGAAGTCCAATGGTGGTCATATAGTCGAGGACACGTCCGTGATACAGTTTTCCATCAGCTGTCGCGCTGCCGAAGACAGCAAATCCGGAACAGTGAAACAATTCAGGAAAGACGTTGATCGTTTGAGCGAGGTGCTCGTCGATTTCCAAAGCGGTTGCGAGAGCCTTCGTCTCCTGCTTGTGACGTCCTGGAATATGAGGAGCCAAACGCTTGTACGCATTGTTGAGATCGTGGTGAAACCAGGTTCCGGTGCGAATCGTATTAACCGTTCCGAACGTATAGAGAACAGAGTCAATCGTCTTCAAAGCCTCTTCTTTCAGAAGTTGACCATGTGCCAGGCCAACTTGTTCTGGAGTTCCGGAGAGAATGCAAACTCTCTGCCCTTCAACCCAGCGAAGTTCCCCGTTCTCAACTTTCCGCGAATTGTGCGGTGGTTTGATGAGGCGACTTGCTGGAGCAAGAATTTCGGTTGCACGCCGGACACCACGGACAAGTTGTCTTTCGATCTCGTCGCGAGGAAGTTCAGTGATTTTGAAATCCTTGGGAACTGACCACACCAACGAGTTTTTGTCAAACTCGTGAGTCAGCTTCACATCGATCTCAATCTCCTGACTACTGAGCTTGCAGTGTTTGCCTTCTTCCGAAAAACCAGCTGTGACTTTATCACCGAATCTCCAAAGATTGGCCTCTGTATCAAGTTCGGGCTTCAGTAATAATCCGATCAGAGACGCGAAGGCTTCCGGATTGGCATTCAGGACAAGAGTGACATACTTCGAAGCAGTCGAATCGCTTGAAACCAGCCGGCCAGAAATCCCCTTCGCAGCAAGATGGTCTTCCTGAGGTGATTCTCCAGTACCGACAAAAGCAACTTTGTGGTGCGGAAGAGCAAAAGTGGTTTGATCTTGAACTCGCTGGAGTACAAAAGAATAGTCTTTGTGAGTCCCCTCGAATTCATAGTCGCCGTTGGCCAACTTTCGCAGACGAAGAACAACCTTCTGCTGCTCGCCATCAATCGGAAGGTTCGCATCGACTGACAACTCAAACTCATCCGCTCCACCAGAGAGGAGACTCGCAAACGGAGTCAATTCTCGCTGCAAGAGCTGAACAGGCTTTTCCGCAGCGAGTGCCGAGAAACTCCCGCACATTAAGAAGGTGAAAGTTAAAACAGTGTGAAATTGTGTCATTTTCAAAACCTGTTGAATTCCGCCGTGTCAGTAAGATATCAGGAATGTTTTCGAGTACCTTCAATACTTGTCAGGCCTGTGAAGTCGCAATTGAAATGAAGCGGTACACAGTGGCTACGGGTCAAGTCTTCAATCCCTGACAGACAAGTGAACACCCTGAATGCCGGGTGGAATGTTGTGACTCGAAAAATTGCTTTCAGTCTCTCAATCCCGGAGAAAAAAGTTCATCGCCTCATTCGCCGGTCAGGCTCTAATACTACCGTAGAGAGCCAAAAGTTTCATGAGTTTCAGAAAAAAGAGCGGCTGTGCTTATCGGGAATCAGCAGCTGCGGCTGCAGCTGACTTCAGGAATTCTTCCATCACGATTGTTGCGTAAGCCCCAGTCGGGAGTTCAAATTGAAACTGCAATCCGTCGTCAACCTCTTCGACATTCAGTTCATCAAGCCAGAGGAGGCAAGGACGGCGTGCTCCCGGTGTCAGCTTTTTGAATTTGCCAAAGACTTCCGGTGACAACTCAAATTGATCGAGTATTGCGAATTCCCAACCGTAGACGTCTCCTGCCGGTTCTTTCATCTTCGGACCAAAGAGCGGTCCTGTGGTGACAATCTCTCTCGCCTCGAATCGACGTTGATCCGTCCGTGGATCATCCGAAACGAATGGCCCTCCCGAAGCGACGACTTGCAAGACATCTCCAAGTTGCACTTTATGCGAAAGGCCAAGCTTGGTTCGTTCAGACAAGAGCCTGTTAAACAACGCCGACTGAACGGCGGAGAGCGCAAGCCGTGTAAGAAATTTTCTGCGTTGATAGGGAATTTTCTGAGGATCGAGTTCTCCACTGAGAAGCTTCTGCCCTGTTTGCAATGTTTCTCCATCGATTCCGAATCGTTGTGTCCCAAAGTAGTTCGGGAGACCACGACTCAGGATCACTTGGCGAATTGATTCAGCATCCGCCTTTGCTTCCGGGGAAACTTCTCGAACGATTAAAGTAAAACGATTTCCACGCAGATGCCCTGTCTTCAGCTTGTTTGTGTGTCGATTTGAATCGAGCACACGAATCTGATCCGAGTCAACCTTTGAGAGATTCGCTTCTGCACTGCCTGGGACTGAGACCCATTGCCGAGTGATCGCCCGACGATCTTTCATGCCTGCGACGCCGACGTCATTCCGGTGAATCTGGAGAGTCTTGGCGAGATGCTGAAGCAGGAACTCGGCAGAAATATCTTCCTTTTCGATCCACAGGTAAAGGTGTTCTCCTTCGCCAGACGGTGTGTAGATCGGAATCTCTTCAACTCGAAAGTCTGCGGGCTCGCTCTTGAGAGTTCCGCCAATTTTCATGTTTCGATCGGTGAAATACTCGTGTGGAGTTTTCAAAAGTTCTGTCAGTTCGGGCATGACCTACACGTTTTCATTTCGAGCATTGTCGCTTCAATCAACGATGGCTCTATGATGCTCTCTATTATATTGTGACCGATGTGACCGAATGACACTGCCGCTTCAACAATTTGGAGACAGAATCACCAGTGGCCTTAATGAATTGAGCCAATCGATTCCCTGCATTCTGTCTGCGTTGCGAGAGTCTAAGAATTTGAGGGCATCAAGAACAGGAGGAAACGAAGAGAACAGAGAATTCTGTTTGTGGATGATTGGTAGATGAAAAGTGAATCAACAGCTGCGGCATGTGAATGAATTGCTGCGGGCTGATCTGCAAATCAGGTGTTGCATCCTGTTTTCGGTTTCATCAATATCTGCTGAATAATTGAGAATTCTATGATCCTTCATATGACAACACTCGTTGCCCAAGAGCCGTTTTAAAAAGATGTACGTGCCTGCCTCGGAGCGAGCAGTCTATGAAGTCATGAAAGTGACCTTCACGTGCATGGCAAGCAATAATAATGCTCCAGCAACGAGGCATTTCATTCATCAACTACTCTATTATCAATCACGGTGAACTCCCAATGACTGAGCCGCCTCCAATCCCAGGTCAGGTAATACATGAAGGCCAAGGGCGGATTTTTCCCTGCGAAGAATGTGGCGCGGACCTGAAGTTTCACATTGGAGATCAAAAACTGAAATGCCCCTATTGTGGAGCCGTGAAGGAGATTGAACTCAAGGATGATGCTGAAATCCGTGAGCAGAACTTTAATGAAATGCTCGAAGTTCTCCAAAAACGCAGAGAAAGTCAGGAAGAGGTACCAGCAGAGCACAATGAAGTTCGTTGTGAATCTTGCGGATCGAACGTCTTATTTCAAGGAACGCTGACATCAACCGAGTGCCCTTATTGCGGGTCTCCACTACAGAGAGAAAAAATCCACCGGGGCGGGTTTCGAATCCCGGTGGATGCGGTGCTTCCATTCAAAGTCGACTCCAGAAAAGTCGAAGTCAAGATTGTAGAATGGGTGAAGTCTCGGTGGTTTGCTCCGAATGATTTTAAGAAGCGTGGAGCTGAGGGCCGGGTCAACGGAGCGTATCTTCCATTTTGGACTTTTGACACTCTGACATTTACAGCTTACACCGGCGAACGTGGAGAAAACTACACTGAGACAGTCGGAATCGGCGACAAGAAACGGACAGTCACCAAAACTCGCTGGTACTCCGCAGATGGGAAATTTCAACGATTTTTTGACGACGTGCTGATCAATGGATCTCGATCAATGGTCGACACGCATATCGACGAATTAAGCCCATGGCCGCTTCAAGACTGTTTGCCATTCACACCAGAAGTGTTGGCGGGGCATTTTGCCAGGACTTACGACATCGAACTTGCAGAGGCATTCCCAATTGCGAAGAAAATTATCGACAGTGCAATTTACTCTGACTGCAAAAATCGAATCGGGGGTGATGAACAACGTGTTCACTCTGTGAAAAGCCGATACGATGCGATCACATTCAAACATGTGCTGCTACCGGTTTACACAATGGTCTATCGTTACAAAGAAAAGAGTTATGGTGTCATGGTGAACGCCGCAACTGGAGCCGTTCATGGTTCCCGACCATACAGTTGGGTGAAGATTACCCTCACCCTGCTTTCGGTCATAGCACTCGGTTTGACGTTTGCAGCCATCGCAAATTCATAGAACACTCTCAAACGTTTTGGGTGCCGGTGCAGAGTGATCTGATGAGATCGAAGACTGCTCGCCTCCAGACAGAATGGAATGAGGATTCCCGTAGAAATTTGAGCCGAACACTTGCTGTATCTGACTAAGATTCAATAGATCAAGTTGAGTCTATTTCTTTTTCAACTCAGCCTGAAGTGCCTCCAGTTTTTTGAGCATCAACTTCTGATGAGCTTTAAATTCTTCACGAAGTTTGTGGATGTCGGACTGCAGCGCGTGGTTTTGAGGTTTTGCCGGCATCCAAAGAATCCCAGGATGATTTGGAGGAGTGAGTAACGGATGTTGAAAACTTTCCAGTGGAAGACTCAAAGGTTCCTGTAGAAAGAGCATGCGGAAATCGTCATTCATTTGGTCCCATGCTTTCGGCGTGACGGTGATGTCAAGCAGTTCCTGCTTTCGGCGAATCGACAATGTGATCTGTTTATCTTTGTTCTTCCGAACTTCAGTCTTAAAATCAGTTGGAGAGGAGATCGGTTCTCCGTTGAGTTTGAGCAGGAGGTCAAACTTCTGAATCCCCGCCTCGTTGGCAGGGCTTTTTTCAAGAACTTTAGAAATCAACAATCCTTCATTTTCAGCGATCCCAATCAAACCGTGATAGCCTTCAGGGATGGATTCGAGCGTCACTCCAATGAAAAACTGGTTCTCAAGAATCTCCTGCGATTCTTCTGGCGTTTTGGAGTTTGGAAGACCATGAGGGATTGTGACGGGATTCCCCATTGGAATTCTGTGCTCTTTACCGTCGGGGCCGATGAGAATAATTTCTTTTCGCATGATGGTCTTCTGCTGACCATCAGTTTCTTGTCCTGATTGCACACCTGATGGCTTCGACTTTGCTGAAGGCTGACCATCCTGAGCCATGCTTTGACTGGCGAAGAGCGACAAAGCAACGATCAACGCCAAACTTCCAGTTAATGACAGCCATGTTGACGCCTTGATCATGCTCTTCTCCGATATAGTTTTGATCTTGAACGGGTGCTAAAGATTCGACTGCAACATGTTCCACAGTGGTCTCGAATGAAACTATTGATTGGAACGAGTCGGCAAAAATATGGTTCGTACTGATCTGGTTGTGCCATAAACGCAGTAGATCGCAGTCATAAAATTTCTCTGTAAAATCTTACGCGACCAATCGACCGAATTTAGAACCAGTCCGAAAACCTCTGGAATAGCCGCTTTTCTCAACGTTTGAGAGAGCAATTTCAAGTTTCAGGATCAGTTCTAGAGTATTCCAGCGAGTTTCGATGTGAAACGACTGAAACCGATCAGTGGACAGAATGACGGATCAGAATTGTTTCTGCCGGGACAACAACCTCCTGACCGTTTCCGACAGGGACACTCCGAGAACCTTGACTCCTTTCGATTGTATAACCTTTCTGACGAAGTTCTTGCAAAAATTTTCGTTGATGCGTCCAATCTGAATTGGAGCCATCGATATCCGAAAATCTGTAATCGGAAGAAACGGCCGCCTGAGCGACCGGTCTGTTTTGGTTCGGCTCATTCTGATATGGCCCGAGATGATTCGGATTGTTTTGAGCAAGCTGGTCCACTCGATGACGTCCTGAGTCTCTCGTCGCTGGCTCAATTCTCGTTGGGGCATTTTCAATCACGGGAGAGTTCGCTTCCGAGAATGGTGGAACAGAGCGCTGATCTACGATTGAATTCGCATTAGGAATTGAACCGAAATGCCTTGCTCCAAACCCGAGGAACGCTCCTATTGTCACTGCAGCAGCCAGTGAGAAGAGAGGACGGAAATTGTGTCGCTTTCTCGACTCCGAAGCCTCGGTCGAGGAGGACTGAGTATCGTAAACGGCAACGGGTTCATTCTCTTCAGTGGAGAAGTAGGAAGCCAGGATCTGATTCTCAACAAACCCTAGAGACAGCTTTCTCCATACGTCGTCATCCGCATGCTCGTCGAGAGAACGCAGGAAGTTGACCTGCGCCTTTTCATCGAGTTCACCGTCGACACAGCGTTGAATCTGTAATTCGAAATCGATCTCATTCTCACTCATCGTTCATCCTCGGAATCCAGCTGTTTCAAGAGTCTCTGCAATTGTCGCTTCGCTTTCAGAAGTCGATGCTCGATCGTGTTGGTACTCACCCCTAAGCGATCTGCAAGTTGTTTGTACGTCCACTTCTCTGCATGTTTCAGTATTAAGATTTCCCGATCCGATTCACTGAGTTGCTCCATGACTTTGCGAATCGATTCGCTACGTTCGGTTCGGAGAATCAGAGCCATCGGATCCGTACCAGATTGCTCATTCGGGAGAACACGTTCTTGTTGACCACGAATCAGTTTTCTGTATCTGCCTGCCTTTCTCCGAAACTGAAGAACCTGTCGAATCGCCACTTGATAGAGCCACGCTTCGGCTTTAGCAGGATCAGTTGGACGTAAGTCCGCTTTGGCAACTGCCAGACCGACTTCCTGGAAGACATCATCAACTTCATCTGCGTTTTCAAGCCGGTTCCGTAGAATCTTCCGTAACCAACTCTCGTTCTCGCTCAAGGTTTGAACCCAGAACGAATCGTCCGTCAGTTCTAGTTGATTCTTTGATGTCGACGTCATGAGCTCGCACGCACCGTATTACTGTTGCCGGTCATCCGCATGACCGGAAAAGTTCTCACTCGAAATTAAGATTTTTGCGAAATTCATTTTTAACGCATTTCATCCCCCAGCGGCAGTATCTGCCATTGAGAGTGACCTTTTCGACTCCATGATGGCAAATAGGCCCAATCGAGAATCTCCACGGCAAAATGTGCCGGTATCGTCGAACGCTACCTTAAGAATTCTCGCCAGAACAGAATCACAAACAACGCCACAAGACCTTACAGGCAAATGGCTTACAACGAACGCCGAATCTGCATGTTAAACTGAAACGGTTAGCAGTAACGATTCTGCGGGAAAAACGACCTTGCGTTCACTCAATGTAAGGTTCTCTCGCGTCAAGTGACGATCATAAACGTGGCGAAGTGCAGGAGCACGTACTTTGTCACATTAGATTCTATTCGTGCCAAGCAGACCCAGTTGATGGAACGATCATGGCATTATCAAAACTCTCATTAATCCCGCGAAAACTTGCCCTATTGGCCATCCTGGCAAGTCCTTTCATGAATTTGGTTCAGGTCGAAGCACAGGAACCAAAGCAAAAGGTGTCGGGTCTCGTAGAAGAGATCGTGACAGCTGAGGTCGAGCTTGAGGTAAGCATGCGGCGTTCGAAGATTCTTCGAATGCGGAAGGATGTTTTTCGGGCCGCTGTTGCTGACCCGAGCATCCTTGAATTTGTGGCCTTCGGCTCGAAAGAGATCGAAATTATCGGAAAGCAAACCGGTAGCACGACAGTCACCATGTGGCTCGGAAATGAGCAAGACGCTGAACTCCTCAGCATGCTCGTAACTGTTGTCAAAGATGACGGTGTCGATGCACAACGACGGTTTGAGTACAGCGAATTGCAGGCCATGGTGAATGAAATGTTCCCCAACAGCCGAATTCAGCTCATCCCAATCGCTGACAAAGTCATTCTTCGTGGACAAGCCCGCGACGAAGAAGAGGCTGTCGAAATCACTTCGATCGTCGGTGAGCAAATGGGCAACAACAATTACAATAATGGTGGAAATCTTCTGGGGAACATCACTGCCTCAGAACCGTTTCCCGATGCCTCCACACTACCCCAAGCTCGTTTAATTAACTTGCTTGATATTCCAGGAGCGAAGCAGGTCCTTCTGAAAGTTCGTATTGCAGAACTACAACGTTCTGCAAGTCGTGAACTCGGAGCTGACTTCAAAGGGAACTTTAAAGAGTTTGCGTTCGCCAATGGTTTAACCGGTGCCGGAAACGCCCTTTTGACTGGAACGTTTTCTGAGGGTGGATTTGATGTCGTTCTCAAAGCGTTAGTTGGGAACGGTTCAGCAAAAATTCTTTCAGAACCGAACCTTGTCGTCTTGAGTGGTGAATCTGCAACCTTCCTGTCAGGGGGAGAGTTCGCTGTCCCGACAGTTGTGGGGGTCGGTGGAGCCCAAGCCGCGACCACAAGCTTCCGAGGATTTGGAACGTCGGTCGACTTCTCACCGACCGTACTCGATAAAGATCGTATCCGATTGCGAGTCGCTCCTTCGTTCACCACATTGAATAAGTCAAACTCTGTCAACGGAATTCCTGGTGTCGACAGTCGATCAACCAGCACTGTTGTCGAGATGCGAGAAGGACAAACCTTTGCGATCGCCGGACTTATTCAAGAGCAGCAAGCGAGTGAATCGTCACGGTTGCCGTTCCTCGGTGAAGTGCCCGGCCTGAACGTCCTGACGGAAAGTAAATCAGTTTCACGAGATGAGTCGGAACTCCTGATTCTTGTCTCACCGGAACTTGTCCATCCACTTGAGCCAGATCAGGCTCCACAGATTCTGCCTGGCATGGAAGTGACTGAACCGAACGACCTTGACTTCTTCCTGTTCGGAGATCTCGAAGGCCGAGCAGAAAGCCATCACCGCAGCACTGTCTGGCCTTTGTACAAAAGCCGGATGAAGCGATGCGGGTACTACGAAATGGACAAAAACCACAAGTCCAAGAAGTACTATCTGAATGGATCTCACGGATTCAGCGAATAGTCGAAACTTGTTACGCGACCCACATCTACTCATCCACAAGTTCAAACGACCTGACTCCCCCGACAAAATCTGTCTGGGGCCTAAATAAGGGGGACAATTCCATGTTACGTTTACTTCGCCAAGGAGCATTGTTATCCGCAGTGACCTGCACAGGCTTGCTGGTCGGATGCACACAATGCGAAAAGTGCGCATACATGGGTGACATTACTCCTCATCCACTCGGCACAATTTCGGACCCTGTCTGGCAACAGCAGGAAACGAATGCGGAAGCTTCTGATTTCGTAATTCACGAACATGAGTGGAACGGAAACACAGTTGATCTGAACCTGGCTGGTAAAGATCACGTGAAGCAAATTGCCGCACGACTTGAATCGACACCGTTTCCAGTCTTGATCGAACGAAGCTCAATGAGCGTTGATCCAGACTCACGGTTCAAATACCCCGTCAACAACGATGCTGAACTCGACCTTGCGAGAAGAAAACTCGTAATTTCCGCTCTTCAAGAAATGGGCATCTACGACGCCGAAGAGCGAGTGGTCGTTTCTCCAGCGTTGACTCCCGGCTACACCGGATTCCAGGCACAGGGAGCTTACGCTCGTGGCATGGGAATCCGCAGTGGTGGCGGCGGAGGCTTCGGCGGAGGTGGCGGCGGAGGAGGAGGTGGAGGCGTCGGTTTCTAAGCCAGCGCTTCGAGCCTGATCGAATACGAAAACCCGAAATTCTCGAGCTGTTTTTCAGCTCGAGAATTTCGGCAATGAGACTGAGGGTGAAAACGTTTTCTGTGATTGCTAAGGGAGCAAGGATTATGTCCAAGGATCGGACGACAAGTTTGCTAGCGGCTTCATTGTGTGCCGTCATCGTGCTGGCAAGCGGATGTGCTTCGAGGGGAATTCCTTTGACAGCCTCCGCTAAGAAGACAACGGCCAAAGATCTCGAGATGAAGTACAGTATGGCGCGAGCACATGAGCAGGAAGGAAAGCTCGCTGAAGCGCATCAGATGTACGAGTCAATCTATCAGACCGACCCGGAAAGAGCCGATGTGTGTCACCGGTTAGGAGTCGTCAAAGTCCGGATCGGCGAAACGGCTGAAGGTATTACCTACCTGATGGAAGCCGATGCTCTCTCTCCGAAAAATTCGAAAATCAAGAGCGATTTGGGGTATGCTCATATTCTTCAAGGAGAATTTGACATCGCTGAAGAGTTCTTAAGAGAATCGCTCAACTTGAACCCAGCCGACATGAAGTCAGTCAACAACCTCGCATTGGCGGTTGGACATCAAGGTCGAATGGATGAAAGCTATACAATCTACCGGTCAGTCATGAGCGACGCTGAAGCACATGCGAACATCGGATTTGTCTACTCCGAACAAGGCAATGCCGAAATGGCAATGCGCCACTACGACATCGCATTAGACAAAGACCCATCACTGAAGTCAGCTGCCGAAGCACTTGTTCAGATGAACGAAATTCAAACTCAAGTGATCGCATCACAAAAGAAGGCTAACGAAAGTGGGATTCAACTCACAAACGGAGAGATGTGAGAGAATGACCGCCTCTTCACGATGAACAAAGCGTTTTTCGGAAATGGTATCTGCGATCTGCCTGGTGGAGTTCAGCGTTCTCCCTGAGAGAATCGTTGCTTCACGGGCACTGGAACCACGAAAGTGCTAAGAGCATCTCACTTTCCTGGGCCGTTGTTGGACAAAGTTTCCCGAAACGGAGCCACACCTCTAAAGAGCGTAGCCACTTGAGGTCCGTACCAACCTAAGTTCCCGGTTGGATGGAATCAGGACTCGCATCCGAGCATCTTTCGAATTGGTGTACAGGTTTTGCCTCGTGGCGAAGAGCAGTTTTATTGCTGAAACGCGTTCTACACGGGCACACGGTAGAGCAAACGACTCTAGTCGGACTCAATACTCCGCTCTCATTTTTGACACACGACATTCTCCACGCAGAAATTGTGAAGGAGACCACTTCGCAAGACAAGCTCCTCTGGCGACCCACCGAGGAAGTACGATTAAACGTCGAAGTGAGCTGTGAAATTCCGGCACAAATCTAAATCCAGCCTGAAAACCTCAACGCATTCAGTTTTCTCCATATTTGAGAGAGCTAATTCAGGTTTCAGGATCCGCTTTAATTTTTGCCTCAACTTACTTCCTGATGGCGAAAAGTCTACGAAGGCCCAAAAGTAGCCTTCACGAGGATGACAAGCTCTCAAAGCGGACACTTCTAAAATCTGAAACCGCCGGGAAGACTCAATTCCAGAGAATCTGGAAGACCTGCTTTCATTGCCCCGTGACGAGAAAAATTCCTCCGCTATACTTTGTTATGGAGGAAAACCCATGAGAGAAAATAATTTATTGCCCATCGCTGGCGAAGAGACAGGGATTTACGAAGATCCCCTCGACTTGATGGATGAGATTGATCGGCTCAAAGTCGCAAAAGATGCCACGATTCTCGCCCACTATTATGTTGACGGTGAAGTACAGGATATTGCTGACTTCACCGGGGATTCTCTGCAACTGGCAAGAGATGCGGTCAATGTGACAACATCGACGATCGTCTTTGCTGGTGTTCACTTTATGGCTGAGACCGCCAAAATGCTGAACCCGGAGAAGACCGTCCTGCTACCGGATCTCCAGGCAGGATGTTCCTTGTCTGAAAGCTGTCCTGCGGACAAACTGGCTGCTTATCAGGCAGATCTACGGGCGAAAGGTCATGACATTGTGACTGTCGCCTACATTAACACCTCTGCGGCAGTAAAAAGCTTGTGTGACTGGATTGTCACCAGCGGAAACGCACGTGATGTTGTAGAAAACCGTGTTCCCAAGGACAAAGAAATTCTGTTCGTCCCCGATCAGCACCTCGGACGGTATCTCATGGAAGTGACCGGTCGCGAGATGATTCTGTGGCCCGGATCGTGCATGGTTCACGAAGTCTTTAGTTTGCAGGATTTAATCCGCGCGAAAAAGAATAATCCGGAATCCCTCGTCATCTCGCATCCAGAATGCCCTCAAAATATTCTCGATGTTTCCGATTTTGTGGGTGGTACGGAAAAAATGCGTCAGCATGTCGCATCGATTCAAGAGCCGAAAACATTCCTGGTTGCAACCGAAGCGAACATGATTCACCCGCTGGAAGCCATTGCTCCACAGCATGAATTCATACCCGTCCCCGGGATTATGACTGACACCGGTGAAACCTGTGCCTGTAACCGTTGTCCGCACATGGCTAGGAACACACTTCAAAAAGTGCGTGATTGCCTGAAACGCGGAAAACCCGAAATTCTCTGGCAACCCTACTTCGACAAAGCCAAAGAAGTTGTCTCCAGAAGTTTGCTGCAATAGACCCTTTTCATGCTCTTTCATGCCTGCAAAGATACCGGACGGCAAGTGAAAAGCGACTTTTCCGGTTATTGAGCCTGTTGCGGATTCGAAAATTGCTGACGATTCAATGGGCAAGTTTGAATCGTCAGCAAACATCGATAGAATGCGGGTTGCATTCAAATGTTCCGTTCTGTTTTCGCTGAGCTCAGCAAAAAAATCGGGACTGACTTGAGTGCAGCATTTTGTTTGTCATCATGCAATCCTGCCGAAGAATCGACACCTACGAAATGTCCTGTCGGACTTGAAGTGACACGTGACTCGATGTGTTGTGCAGGCTCGTTGGCCGACTCATCACACGTTGCGGGTCGTCATTTCAGCTAAAAATGAACCAGTAGTAAGAAACAATTATGCCTGAGACTCTGACAGTTACCGACAATCGCACTGGGAAGACTTTTGAGATTCCTGTCACGAATGACACGATTCGAGCACTCGATCTTCGGCAAATTAAGGTCAAGGACGATGATTTCGGGATGATGACGTATGATCCGGGCTATACGAACACATCATCGTGCATAAGTAGAGTGACCTATATCGATGGCGAAAAGGGAATTCTGGAGTACCGAGGATATCCCATTGAACAGCTTGCTGAGAAAAGTTCGTTCATGGAAGTCGCCTACCTGCTCTTAAATGGTGAGCTCCCCAAAAAAGCCGAACTTTCCGGTTGGGAAGAAGAGATCCATCACCACACGGTCGTTCACGAGAATATCAAACGACAGATGGAATCGTTCCGCTACGATGCCCATCCGATGGGAATGATTATCAGCACAGTCGCTGCGCTCTCTACATTTTACCCAGAAGCGAAAAACGTTCGCTGTGCAGAAAATCGCAGACTGCAGATCAAACGACTGATTGCGAAAGTGCCGACGATTGCAGCCTTCACATTTCGGCATAGCCAAGGGCATCCGTATGTGTACCCGAACAACAAGCTCAGCTACACCGAAAACTTCCTGACGATGATGTTCCGGATGGTTGGAAATGATTACGAGCCAAATCCAGCGATCGTGAAAGCGCTCGACGTTTTATTCACATTACATGCGGATCATGAGCAAAACTGCTCCGCGAGTGTGATGCGAGCGATTGGGTCATCGGAAGCCGATCCTTACTCTGCATGGGCAGGAGCTGCAGCAGCCCTGTACGGTCCACTTCATGGAGGAGCGAATGAAGCGGTACTACGAATGCTGAGCGAGATCGGCGACGTGAGCAAAGTCCCGGAGTACATGAAAAAGTGTAAGAACGGGGAGTTGCGTTTGATGGGCTTCGGCCATCGCGTTTACAAAAACTACGATCCTCGGGCGCGCATTATCAAGAAATGTGCTGATGACGTGTTCGAAGTGACAGGGCGAAACCCACTACTGGATGTGGCCTTGGAGCTCGAACGGATTGCTCTTGAAGACGAATACTTCGTCAAACGAAAACTCTACCCCAATGTCGATTTCTACTCAGGCTTAATTTACCAGGCAATCGGCTTGCCGGTTACGATGTTCCCAGTCCTGTTTGCCATCCCGCGAACCATCGGCTGGCTTGCTCAATGGGCGGAATCACTCGAAGACAAAGAACAACGCATCCAACGTCCACGACAGGTGTTCCTGGGCGAACGAGAAAGAGACTACGTTCCGATGGAACAGCGTTAGACTCTCGTGTCCACTGGGCAATGATGAGCTGAGCGATTTTCTCAGTCATTGAGAACTCAAGATCAGAATCCCGAACCAATTCTCAATGAGACACCACTTTGGATCGACAGTTTGCTCGATCCAGTGCCCATGTAAAAGCGAACACGAATTCGAAAATTACTCTCGAAATGTTCAAACTTCAGTTTCGCATCAGGCTTATAGCCAGTTGCGAAACTTTTTTTATGGACTGATAAAGTGCTGGCGCAGAGACCACAAAATCCGCCGGGAGAACTGCTCGAATTCTGATTTTTTCCACGCACGGGATTGCGGGACAATTGTGACATCGACTTGCGAGCAGGCAATCCCAGGAAGTCGCAGCGATTCTTTGATTGAATCTTCTTGATCGACCTCTTGTCGAATATGCAGAGTGATCTCCACTGGTCGCTCTTTTGAACATCGGTAGAAGAAACGCTCCAGGAAGGTGTTTCCAACACGAAGTTTCAAATGATTCTCAGCCACATCGAGAATTCTGGCGTGGTGATCTTCGATAAAGCCTAATGCTTTAAGCAGCAGAAGGTCTCCGAGGTTCGTGGTATAAAATCGATCTTCCACGGCTAACGCAGATTGGTTGAATGGCATTGTTCTTTGAATCAGTATGAGAAGAAATAGCGTTCATTCTCTACTGGGGCGGATTGCGTGCCGACAAAGATTTTTTTGGATCTCCGGTTGAGGGAGAGTGTCGTTTCTCGTTTCACATCAACATGTTAAAGATCGTTGCAGGACGAAACTGTTGCTATGATGCATCGACGAAACGTTGAGAAAACACAACAACCAGAGTTGCAAAATGGCATCATTTGCGACCATTTGACCAAAGTTGATCACACTTAAAACGCTGCTGCGGAAGGTTTCCCATGAGCACTGCGGACACTCTTGAAGATCTCAGCTCTCGGATATTGGCGGGCTATCCAATTCTGTTGCTGCAAACTTATGAAGAGCAGCGATGGGAAGAAGACATCGCAGAACTGGCGATGGAAATCGACCGTGGTCTCGTATCCTGGTCAGTCACATCCGGAGCACGTCCCCCGATAAAGAATGACTCGAACTCACTTCTCGGAACAATTGCATTTCTCGACCAGGTCGTGAACGACTACCCGGGAGATCATATTTTCCTGCTTAAAGATTTTCATCGCTTATTGGATGACTACGAAGTAGTCCGCAAAATCAGAGACATTCTTCCAGAACTCGTGCAACAACGAAAGACCTTGTTGTTCATGTCTCCAATAGATGAACTTCCGCTTGAGCTAATGAAAGACGTCGCAGTTCTCGAATTACCACTTCCGGGGCCGGATCAGATTCGTGGTTTGATCTCTCAAATTTTCGCTGAGCAACAGGCAGAAATTCCCGCTCACATTAATGACAAGCAAGAGGACCATCTGATCAAGGCTGTACTGGGACTGACATACGAGGAAGCACGAAAGTCGATCACGCAGGCATTGCGAGGCCGGGAAGAAATCAACGACGAAGTCTACGCCTCATTGGTGGGCGAAAAACGCAGGATGGTTCAAGGTTCAAACCTGCTGGAGTTCTTTGATCTCGAAGAGGGACTCGAAGATGTGGGTGGTCTCGAAGGCTTGAAAGAATGGGTCTTGCAACGTGCCGAAGCGTTCAGCACGGATGCGCAAGCACGGGGAATTTCGAATCCCAAAGGTGTGCTCCTCGCAGGAGTTCAAGGATGTGGAAAAAGCTTAAGTGCCAAGGCGATTGCCCGACTGCTTGGTTTTCCATTAGTACGTATGGATTTGGGAAATCTACTGGAGTCGAGTCGCGGAGTTTCAGAACAGAACTTGCGGGATGTCTTGCGTGTGATGGAAACGATTTCTCCAGCAGTATTATGGTTGGAGGAAATCGACAAGGCCTTCGCAGGATTCGAAGGGGATGGTCAAGGTGATGCGACCGTCTCTCGTGTCTTGGGACGATTTTTAACTTGGCTTCAAGAACACCGAGAGCCAGTCTTCGTCGTGGCGACTGCAAATCAGGTTTCGAGCCTTCCGCCTGAACTGCTTCGCCGAGGACGCTTCGACGACCTCTTCTTTGTCGATCTACCAAACTATGAAGAGCGGCAGTCGATTTTTGAAATCCATCTCTCAAAGAGAGGCTGGAAGCCAGAGAAATTTGATATTGAAGACTTGGCAAACCAAACTGATGGCTACAGCGGAGCAGAAATCGAAACAATCGTGAACTCCGCCATGATTGAATCTTATGCTGCAGGCCGAATGCCGACTCAGGAAGATTTGCATGAAGCAAGAGAGCGAACTGTCCCCCTCTCGATCACAATGGAAGATGAAATTTTTCAGTTACGTGAATGGGCTCGAACACGATGTCGCCCCGCGACACTTGATCATCGGGTGATGCGGATCATGGAAGAAGAGACGCGTCGTGGTGAGGCCCCCGAAGAAGAGGATGTCGTTGTCCCAAAGTGGCAACAACTCGCAGAACATGGTCAGCTGGGACCAGCGATTATCGAGCAGATCCGATACCACGACCACCTTCATTGGGATCGCTTGTTGAGTGACCTCGGGAATTTTTTTGAGGTGTCCGGAAACTATGGGCTGGTCATTAAAGCGAATCCCAAAGTTGTCATCTGGACAAGAATGAGCCGAGAAATTGTCGACACGATATCAGGATTCATTTCAGGAAAACGAATCTATCTGCATGAGACTGACATTGAGAACTATGCAGCAGCGAAACGCCTCAATCTCCCAATGACTCCCGAATTACCCGAAGAACGAGTTGTCACACCGGTCTGGCTGCCGACAAAATTTCGGCTGTTACCACCTGAGCAGGGAAGCGGACGCTTCGCGCGCGTCGCAAGAATCAAGATGGGATCTTAACGCAGCCAAGCCAGTTCGATGGACCCGTTGAGTAGAAAATACAAAGCGTTAGAACGGCCGAAGATCGACTTAGAGCAGTTTGCTCTACCGTTTGCCCGTGAAGAACGCATTCCTCTAGTAAAAAGGCTATTCGCCACGAGGCAGAACCTGCAAACCAATTCGAAAGATGCTCTAGAGTAACATCAAACGAAATCGGATTCGATCAGTTAGGAGAAAACATCATTCTCACAGAGGGAACGCGTTCTCCACGTGCACACAGTCGAGAAAATTATCTAGGAGATTAACGGAGTTGGAGAAAGTGTCCGTTTAACAGTCTCAACAATTTGGCGAGGACTGAATGGCTTGTAAATCACAGCAGCGATCCCCACTTCGCGCTTCAAGCCTGGAACATCAATTTCGAAGCCTTTAGCCGAAACGAGAATGACAGGGATGTCGGCATTCAGTGGACATTGCCGAAGTAGCCGGCAAAGTTCATCCCCTTCCATCTCTGGCATTTGAAAATCGGTCAGCAGCAGATCGAACGGTTCTTCACATAACCGTTCCCAAGCAAGAAGTCCATTTTCCGCGACTTCAGCTTCAAAACCTGCGCGAGCTAAATTCAATTGCATCACTTTCGCCATCACGCGGCTGTCTTCCGCGATCAAGACTCGCTGTTTCATTTCAGAAATCATAGTCCTCGATCCTACACAACATTTTTAAAATGGTCATAAGGTTCTGGCGATCACAAAACGTCTTCATAAATCGGTTTGGAAGTTCGTCGAAATTGTTCTTAAGACCCGTGCTGTGAAAAATTGGACGCGTTTGGTGTTACGATTTCAGAAATTGAGTTGTCGCTGGTGGATGGGTGATCTGACAAGCCTTTGTGTAAAACATTGCAAACCACAGTCGTGGCTGACAGATCTTGCAAATAGGAAAACATGGGGGGCAAAACGCTTGCAGTGAAAAACTCTGCTGAAAGTTAGGTCACAGTCATCGGGAGGCAATGAAAATTTGACGTTTTTTCTAAGCAAGGCATCCAGATCTCTTATCGTGACGTAGAATTTCACTGCAAAAACACGATTTGATTGGAATCTCCTAAAACTGATGACGTTCGTGGCCATACTCCTTCAGCTTGAAATTCGTTGATTGGACGCTACGTGTCACTTCCACTTTGAATTTCTCAATGATAATCAATACCAGAAAGAGTTCGATTTTAGGGAAAGTGATTGAGCTCTCCTCAAAATCGATGGGAATCACGTTCTCGCAAATTCCGTCTCAACTATCACCACGAGGAACCGAAAGATCAGGTTCGGTGAAGGTGCATGTAGAGAATCTGGAATCCAGCTTTGAAGTGACGTTCTCATTTCGTGATGGTGATGATGGAAACCCGGTCTCCATTTCCGGGATCATCTACTCGCGCGAGGAGGAACTTGTCCGAAGACTTTCAGAAACAACCGCCGAGTTGATTCAGAAAGATATCCAAATCCAGGATCATGAATCTTCTCTCGACGATTACGCGTCTCAAATCAGCCGTGATTTTGAAGAGCTCGTCTGGACGCGAGAACTGGCGAATCACATTCAGCAAACCGATTTGAGAAACCCCCTCTTCGAACTTGTCGATCAAATTTTCCCGACTCTCCTGGATACGATTCAGGCCTCACAACTTTCACTGATCCAGTATGGCTCGCCGGTCATCCCTTCGGGCGAGAATGATTCGTTCCCGCCTGGACAGTTATCGTTTCGTCATGTTGGCAATGAAATCCTTGATCAAGATTCGATTCAATCTCTTTTGAAGCGATATTCTCATCAGGCTCGCCAACATCCCGTTGTCAAAAACCAATGTTCAACTTCTCAAATTGGTCAATTGCGAAGTTTCATTCTGGTACCGATCCATTCAAGAAATGAAGAATTCGGCTGGGTGCTTGCCATCAACAGGACGGATTCAGCGGACGTTCTGCCGTCATATTCTGATGTGAGAAAACATGACCGACATCAGCCAGAGTTCGGAACATTCGAAGCAGGGCTAATGCAGTCGTCAGCTTCCTTCATTGCTTCGCATGCAAAAAACTCAACACTGTTTCTAGAACAGAAAGACCTGCTGGTTGGCATCGTTCGAGTCATGATCAACACTGTCGACGCAAAAGATCATTACACTTGCGGTCATAGCGATCGAGTTGCTGCGATCTCTCGAGTCATTGCCACGAATCTGCAACTTTGCGAGCGTGAATGTGAAGAAATCTATCTGTCCGGCCTACTGCACGACGTCGGTAAAATTGGAATCCCGGACCACATCCTAAAAAAGACAAATCGCCTGACGCAAAAAGAATTTCATCTTCTCAAACAGCACCCTGTGATCGGTGCTCGAGTTCTGAAACACCTCAGTCAAATTTCTTATGTGTTACCGGGGGTCTTGTACCATCACGAGCAGATCAACGGTTCCGGATACCCTGAAGGGCTTGTTGGTGAGCAAATCCCATTAGCTGCGAGGATTATTTCTGTCGCCGATTCGTTTGATGCGATGACTAGCGATCGCCCTTACCGCAAAGGGATGAGTCCAGAAGCAGCACGAAGCATTCTCCAGAAAAACGAAGGCCCACAATGGGATGAGGCTGTCCTCAATGCCTTCTTTAATGCCTGGGAAGAAATTCAAAAAATCTGCCTGGATAGTTCGCTGAGTAAAGCCAGTTTACAAACGACCGTCCCTGCGGATCTCATCTCCCGGGCGGTGGAAATGACTCACACCGGAATTGGAGTTGAGTCAGTCTGATTCGTTTTGTGAAAGTCGTGGAGCGTGAGAACTTCAGAACTGAACTCACCGGACAGAATCTTCAACATTTTCAGCATGAACCAAAGCGGTTCCGTGCTCTCATCGACTCACCCATTCTTTTCGAGCCAGTCGCTCGATTGACACTCAAAAAGTTGCTCAGGCTGGTAGAAGAATTTTCTCCATGCGGATATGTGGAATCCCGACACTCAAGAATTGCTCGCCGACACACCTGTACCCCAGTTTTTCATAAAACGGGATCGCCGGCACACGAGCTGCCATCTGAATGAAAGAGACTCCATCATTCAGCAAGAAGCGTTCGACCTGTTGCACTAAGAATCGGCCGATACCTTGAGCCCGGAACTCGGGCGCGACGCACATCTGTCGGAGAGTCACTCCTGTTGAATCTTCAGGAACAATTAAAACGTACGCGACGAGTTGCTCATCGACAATGGTTCCGAAATGCAGGTATTGAGCTTCCCGACTCAGATCTTCTTCGAACAGGTCCAGACCGATTGGACGTCTTAAGGTCTCGTTTCGCAACGCGAGTGCGTGTGAGTACCATTTCGAATCGATTTTGAAGTTGAGGAACTGCATGCGGAGTCAACCTGGCGATGCGGATCGACAATCGCTGAAAATGAAGTCGGCTTGGCAAAAGCTATGGCTGTCTGAATTTCGGTTAAAAGGAAGAGCAATTATTGGGCATCATCGGTGCCTCGTGGTTGCCACTTCATGATGTCATGCGAGTGAATTCCACGAGTACATCGAGATTTGAATAAGCTCTATTGGCCTGCCGAAATCACTCGAACCGGCTCTTCGCGATTAATTGCTTCTTCGTAGTCATCGGAGATAAGTGCGACTTTCACTTTCTTTTCCCCGACCTCAGCTGCGGTCAACACGATGTCGTAAGTCTTTTCGGTGTTCGTCGCCATCTGCAAGACGGGCTGGAAGATGACTCGGCTCCCTTGAACATCGTAATCACTTGGTCCCGAAGCTGTGCTGAATGTCAGACCAGCTGGAATTTCGAAAGCAGCCTGCACGTTGGTCGCCGATGCTGTACCGTCGTTCTTCAGTTTCAGACGGAGCGACACCTGTTCGCCAACCTCGACTGTCTTGTTCTCGCCGTGGACCACCGCTTCAAGTTCTGCAAACCCTTTAACGCTCAATGGAGTAGCGACTTCTGCTCGATTGCCGCTGAGGTCTTGAGCAATCAGTTTTCCAGTCAATTCCCCAGCTTGTTTCGGAATGACATCTGTCACGATCTGTTTCGTCTGTCCGGGCATCAAGCTTGGGATACTTCGTTGAATCACACGACGTTCTGGATCCCAGCCTGCATCCGGATTGACAGGTTCAACGGAAACGGGAAGTTGCTCGACAATGGAAATGTCAGTCAGTTGACTACTTGAATCGTTAGTGATTTCAGTAATGAATTGTGCCGGGCGACCAACGAATCTTCGTTTTGGTCCAGTCCGAGTGATGCGAAGTCGTGATTCCAGAATGTGCAAGTCAGCGCGGTTTTCTGCATGATTTTTCCCATCCATCCAGATCAAGACTTTCGGAGTGGACACACCAACTTCATCTGCGACAACAACAAGTTCGACCGTTTTAGATTTCCCGGCTTCGATCTCGTTCAAGTCTGCTTCAATATCGTTGCCGTTTGGATGCTTCAGCGAGGGTGGTAAAATGGCTCGCAACACAACATCTTTGGCGTTCCCTTGTCCCGTATTTCGAACGGTAAACTTGTATGGGACGTTTTTCCCAAGCAGCGCTTCTGTGGGACCATCGATTTCAACCGAAAGTTCTGGAGCTGTGACTCGAATACTGGTTGTGACTGAGGCCTCAAATGAGACCGTCGCGACCGATCCGATATTCCCCGACTCCAGCGGAGTGACTTTCAACTGAATTGTTCTTTCTTCTCCAGCCGGGATGACTCCCAACTCCCACGAAAGTTTATCCTGAGTTTGAACAGCCTGCGGAATTGTTCCTTCAAGTCGAGTTCCTCGAGGAATTCGATCTTCAACAACGACAGAGCGTGCTGTGCTTTGACCGACATTCCGGATTCGAATTGAATAAATCAGAGGCTCTCCGATGGAAGCTTCTGAAGGGGCGATTTTTTCGATTTTCAATTCTGGTGACTGTGGACCTGACCCAATTGTGGGGTCGATCGTCCCGTTCCCGACAAGATCATTCGTGGGCTTCGACTTCGCGAGAGTTGGCTCAGAAGTTGTGTTGGACAACTTCTCCAACTGAGGTCGCTCATTCCCTGACATCTGCCCGCTTTGCCCTAACGGGAAGACTCCACTCTCTGAAGCAGCTGGAGTTGGTTGGCGTTCCGTAGGGATCGATGAGTTCGGAAACCCTCTCGGTTCGACTGATCCACCTGCTTCGGGGATCGATGAGAGTGAATTGTTCACCTTCAACGGAGTCGCTTCCGGCAAGCTTGATTTCTCAGCAAAGGGAGAAGCTGAGCTTGGTGAAGCGGCTTTGACCGGGGTTGATGTGGTGGGGCCAGGTGTTTCAGTGAAATAGGGATTTCTGAACGAACCCGTAGTGCTGTCCGCAGCGGGAGCGATTTCTGAATTGGTTCGGTTCGTTGAATTCAGCGGAAGCCCCCCCGGCTGACTTCCAACCGTCAAAGAGTTGGAACTTTGCGTTGATGGACGGATTTCAGGAAGATTGTCTCTTCCAACGGGATTTAATTTTCCTGGCAACACGAGTGAGTCACCAGACTCTGATGGCGACTCAGCTGGTGCTGACGTCAGTGGAATTGGCTCTTTCTTTGACAGAGGCAACAGCGGTTGCGGTTCGAGCATGCGAGGAGGCTGCTCGTCATTGAGTTTCGGTGCTGTTCGTGGAATAGAGCTCGTTCCAGGATTCGGCGGGAGCGGTAATCCGGGTAACGTCGTTCTGCTTGGTGGAGCAGAATTGAATTCTGCAGGTGGAAGTAAATCTTCTGGCACGGCATCCGCGCCGTTTTCTTCTGGTTGTGAGCCGGGAAGAACGGCTGTCTTCAAGCCTGGAGAAAATGGATCGTTAGAGGCTTCCGGAACTGATGGCAAAGGAGCTGGTCTGTTGAAACCGGCGTCAGCGGGAGGAAGTGGCTTGAACTTATTCTCCCCCATGACTTCATTTTGTTTTTTCGCGAACGGATTTGGTCCCAGCGATGATGGAACGACGGGCTCATCATTAACTGGAGCGTTCTGTCGGGATGCGAATGGATTGCTTGCTTCTCCACTGGCAGGTGCGATCGGTGATTGTCCCAGTTCCTCTTCGTCAGCTTCCTGACCGAGAGCAGTCACAACTCCGCTCGGACTCGGTTTTGGACTTGGAAGATTTCTGCTGAGCCCGAGAGTCGGCAGTGCTTCTGGCGAGAGAAGAATTGGACCTGGCTGCGATGCTGGCAAACGTGTTAGCCCAGCTGGGAGTTGATCGTTGTTTGCAGCGAGTTCGTCTTCGGTTGCCTCGGGTGCGGGCTGTTTTGGGAGCGCAGGAAACGGAGCAGTCAACTTCGGTGAATTGTTTTCGGAAGCATTGTTTCCTGATGGGTTGCTCGCTGAATCATTCGTCGCTGAAACATTGTTTGCTGAAGGTCCAAAAGGATGTGAAGACGGTTTCTCTTCAGGCTCTGAATTCCCTCCCGGTGCGACTTCGAATGAAGCGAGTGCAATTTCAGGTGCTTCTTTCTCGTCGGGAGCTTCCGCTGAAACCGGAACAATTTTGTTTTCGGGGAGATCAGGAGTTTCTGGTTTGTCATCCAGCATGGCGACGGAAGGAATTTTTTTTCCGGAAGCCGAATAAAAACTGAGCGGCATCACAGGATTTGCGCTCTGCGGTTCCAATTTTGAGTCAGCATTCGATTCGGGAGATTGCTCCGGAAGTTCCGTGAGCCCTTCAGGAGGGGCACTATCTTCGATCGGTCGAGCGTTGTGATTCTCGGCGATTGCAGGAAATCTTTGGGGAGCCGTGTCAGCTGTCGTTTTTTTTTGTTCACTCAGCTTGGGAGTGAATTCCATTGGTCTGGCGACAGTCGGTTGAGGCCCACTCTCCGTGCCGTGAGAATGACTTGCGACGCGCGGCGCGCTATCGTTGATCAGAGGTTTTTCTTGAGTATCAAGAGTGATTTCCTTGAATCCGAGATCGGCACTGGACTCATCGGATTGCGGAACCAAGCCATCAGTCTCACCCTCTTGGCCTTCAGCCGATTCGAGTGACTTAAACTGATTCGGATCCGTTTCGACGGTCGTGCTCTGGAGGCTTTCGTGAGCTTGCCAAACCATGAAGCAACTGCCGCCAATCACGCCGATCAGAACCAAAGATTTCAGGAACAGGTTCTGCATTGGGGGAATCCTTTCCCTAACTCAAAAAAGCCTGCATTCAAGCAGGAGATTACAAAATCCATTTTGGAAAGTGGAGTCATAGCAAAATTTTCAAAACGGAGTAAAGATGAATCCGGTCAGACAATCATGCCAAATACCGCAAAAATCAGGACTCATCGTCACGAACACTGAATTCCAGCTTCCACTTTTGGTCTGAATTGACTCCTACGCACCAGAGTTCGAAGACACCAAGTTCGGTGATTCGGGATTGAAACCGAACCGGAACTGAATAGCCATCTTCGCTTTCCTCTGAGGAAAGCGTCGCTTCAAGAGAATCTGTTTCGACAAGTTCATCCGGAGCCCAGCGAGCTAAAATCTCTCCCGGTTTGTCCTCCTTGCGAACGGCCGAGCTAAAGAAGCGGAACTGTGCTGGCTCGCCGACAATCAGTCCTATTTCCGAGGAGGGAACATCTGTTTCAGTCCCTTCTTCCATCCCTCTCGGGACCACACACAACGCATTCAATGGACGCGCCAGTCCCGGGACTGCGAGGCCTGCTGTCTCGACCCCGATGTAATAAGAACGAGCGGTCCCGCCTCGAATTCGCACGCCTTGATGCTCCTTCGTCCAGCCATAGTACGCTGCTCCCCGCGCGACAGCGTTATCGAGATCACGTTCTCCGACAAGAATTTTAGGTGGATTCTCCGGAAACCAGCCTTCAAGGACTGAAAGGAGCCGATTCGACAACTCAGCAGCCTTGAATACTCCACCGTTTACGAGCAGGTCCGTTGGCTGAACCGGCGAGTCTCCGTCTGCATGTTGGCTCAGGAATTCTGCAATATGACGAGTAATTCCGGTCTCTGACTCGTATGGGAGCCCGAGTTGTTGAAATCCCGATGCTCGCTGCTTATGAGCCTGTTCACTCAGATCACACTCAGGCAGGAAGCCGTCGAGAAGCAAAGACTGGACTTCGCTTTTCTGCAAATCAATTGAGACCGAGCCACCAATCAGCTTCTTCCCTCGCCCAGCGACCGAGATCGATTGCGTTTCAGGACCATCCTCTTTGAGGAGCAATTCTTTTGCTGCTCGACAAGAGTGCCAAAGCGAAACTGATTGCCAGGGATCGAGTTGGGTCCCCTGCTCCGCGAATCGTGTCGAGGCCAGATGAGCCAAAGCGAGATCCATATTGTCCCCCCCAACGAGGAGGTGATTTCCGACAGCGACTCTCTTTAATTCAAGTTCACCTTCGCTTTCAGAGACCGTCACCAAAGTGAGGTCGGTCGTCCCGCCACCGACATCCACCACGAGGACGGCATCTCCAACGTTGAGGATTTTGCGCCATTGGTTTCCAGTTTCGTTTAACCAGGAATACAACGCCGCTTGCGGTTCTTCCAAAAGAACAAATTCTTCCGGAAGACCAGCCTCTTGGGCAGCTTCACGAGTCAGTTCTCGCGCACTGGCATCGAAGGAGGCCGGCACTGTGAGAACAACTTGCTGATCAGCGAGTTTGCTGTTCGGGAACTGATGATTCCAGGCTGCGACGATGTGCTGCAAGTAGGCAGTTGCCGCCTCAACAGGTGAAATTTTGGTCACATCATCCGGAGCATTCCATGGCAATATTGCTGATCGGCGATCCACTTTGTGGTAAGCCAACCAGGATTTCGCACCGCCAACCGTGCGGTCAGGAACATCTGCCGACTGTCTTCTCGCAAATTCGCCAATGACAAATTGCGGAGACTGATTCCACGGAAGCTCAAACCCCTTATCGTCTTTGAGTGGAAGATAGATAAAAGACGGGAGAGACGTGCGATTTTCGATCGTCCCCGGTGCAACCGTTTGCGGGATTTCCAGAAGTGAAATCTCAAAAGATTCATCCCCGTAAGGAACATAAGCAACAACAGAATTTGTCGTCCCTAAATCGATTCCGATAATATATTCGGCAGACATAAATTGCTCTACAAGCATTAACAAAAATTGATCCGACGACTTATCATTGTTCTCTCAAACGCTGAGAAAACTTCCCCTGAGGTCACTCTCGGATCGCTACTGTGTACACATCCTACGTGGGAGAGATTGTAAATCGAGTCAGCAATTCGAACAAAAACTGAGCTTCGCAGGCACAAACAGCTTTAAGAGATCTCGACTTCTGCAGGCGCCAGAATGTTTTTGTTTTGCTCTTTGCCGACCCAGTCCGGGAGGGCACATTTCGCTGCTTTCCAGCCAGAGTGGACGAGAGTTCCAGAAACGGGACGAGTTTCGACCACGTTTCCGATCAGGCGGACTTGAGACGCATCGGTGTCCTCCGTGACTTCAATTGTCACACCTTCTTCTTGATCGAGACAAGCCTGCAGGCTGAAGTAGCGATCAAAGACTTCACGGCAACCACGGTGAACGTCACGTACGGCAGCACCGACTTGTGCATCCTGATATGTACTGAGATCCTCTTGAATGAAATCGAGCAAGCGGGCTTCTCGCTGTAATGCTTCGAGGAGGGTCAAAGCTCCGTTTCTCGGTTCTGGCTTCGGCTTTGCGGGCGGTTCCTGAGGCTTGGGGGCTGGTTGTTCGATTTTCGATCGAGCAGAACCTTCAGCGATCTCGTCTAACTGCTTTGCAAAGTCCGCATTTCCAAGAACTTTGAAAAAGGTCTTGAATGCAAGAATGAAACGTCCCATCGGGAAAAGTCCTTGAGATAGATCCAGAAAACTTCGATGAACTTCCTGGGTATTTTGGTAATTCAAAAAACGTAAATTGAATTCGTAGTGACCGGCCAAGCGTCGAGAGTACGACACTGAAACAGCCTGGCGACGATATTAGTCAATGATGGACTCGATTTCACTTCTCGAAGTATGGATTCCAACTTCCGAAATGTATGAACGTTTGATCTCCGAAAGTCCTGACGGACTAGGATCGAGTCGAGACGCCAAGACACCGCTGCAACCACGTGACATGTTCATCAAACGTGACTGGAAGCCCAATCGGCTTCAACGCACCGCAGATGGTACTAAGGAGCGATTCCTGAGGTTGAACATCTTGGCAGTAAAAAAAGGGGAATTGTCCTGAAATCGTATCCTGCCGAGGGACATCTGACGATATCTGAAATTCAGGGAAGCCAACCGGAACAGAGAGACATTGAAAGTGGATGGTGGGTAGGGAGAATGAATAGCGGTCCCGCCTTTCTTCCTGCCCACTCTTTTCTCGGGAAGAGTCACTTCCCTGTGAAGTAATCCTGTTGCAAAAGTTGGTTCAACAAGGAAACTCTGCACTTGAGCTGTTGACCAGAGAGTTTGGGATAACGCTTCAGTCACAGCAATTTTTTTGATGAACCGCGTTCTTCACGGGAACACGGTTGAGCAAACTGCTTTAAAAGCAGTCTCAGAACCTCTGGAATCGCAACCTTTCTCTGTACCAGAGAAGTGAACAGAAAGTTTTGAGACCAGTTCTAAAAGAGTTTCGCCCCACAAAGCGCCTCTGTCCCCTGAACTTCCTGCATCGCCAAAGTGAATCACGATGCTGCTCAGCAAGTCGATATCTGGGTTGCGTTCCGGAAACGAATCCCGGACAGTACAATTCTATCGATGTTCTTGTAAAAAAACGGGGTATCTTGTTGTTGTCATCGACCGTGCCGTATCAACTTTCTGTTTACCAGACTCATATCGAGGTCACGATGAACCCCCTCATCGCTGATGGGTCGTGGGCAGATATCCAGAAGCTCGGCGATGAAGTGACACGTGAAACTCAGCAACAAAAATGCCCAACCTGCTTGATGGATCTCTCTTCTCTGGATTACATGGGAAGCTCACTTGTGGCTCTTCTGGTTCGGATCTGGAAAGATGTGAAGGAGAGAAAAGGAGAGATGGTGATCGTCGCTCAACACCCTCTCATTCGTGAAACGATCGTCCTGGCTGGACTGGACAAGCTCTGGGCAGTTTATGGTGATATCGACGCCGCCTATCAGGCAATTGGTGTGCCGCTGAAGAATAGCGACACCCCAGGAAACTTAACGTCGATGCTGAGTCAGCGAAAATTTACTGTCGGGATTGTCGTGCTTGTCATTCTCGTTCTAAGTGTGGCACTCTTTGCGATCAACCAACAACCGTAGCGCACTCAGTCCGTCGAAATGCGTTGAGCTGACAGATGGAGTGCTGACAAACGCAGTGTTATTGAACCGAATAAAGGGAAAAGATGGCAGACGAAGCAAACTCTGATGTTTCGGCAAGCAAGATCGAAGTCAAAAATCAAAAGAACGACCCAGCTATCCCTCCCGAAGCACGTCAGCGAGCCTTACAAGAGGAGTTAAGCAGTCTGATCGACCTGGTTGGCGTCGAACCGTTGGTCGACATGCTATTGGAGCGGGCCTTTCAACTCGGTGCGACTGACATTCATCTCGACCCACAACCTTCGGGATTGAACCTGCGTCTTCGCCTCGATGGGATTCTGCATGACATTCTTCACCTGAAAGCGGACTATGCGCCGCATATGATTTCTCGCATCAAACTGATCTCGGGGATGAACATCACCGAGAAGCGACAAGCACAAGATGGCCGCATCTCAAACGCGATGTTGAACCAGGCTCGCGACATTCGTGTTGGAACGGGGCCCACAATTTATGGCGAGAGAATCGTCATGCGGCTGATGCCTGACCATACTCAGTTTACATCACTCGATGAACTCGGGATGCATGCCAAACAAATTGAAGCGGTCAACAAAGCAATTCGAACTCCTCATGGAATGATCTTGAGCGTGGGACCGGTCGGGTCCGGAAAGAGTACGACAACATATAGTTGTCTGGAAGCGATCAATTCACCAGAACAATCGCTGGTCACGATCGAAGATCCGGTCGAGCGTCGTATTGCAGGAGTGAATCAGATTCAGATCGACAATAAAATCAAATTTGGTTTTGTCGAAGCGCTTCGTGGAGTTCTGCGACAAGATCCAGACGTCATCATGGTCGGCGAGATTCGAGACGCGGAGACGGCCCACATCGCGGTCCGGGCCGGGTTGATGGGGACACAGGTCCTCAGCACGTTGCACGCGGGAGACACTGGTTCAACGCTCGATATGTTTCGTGAGTTTCAAATTCCACGAATGTTTCTGTCGGACGCCATCAACTGCATTATCGCCCAGCGACTTCTTCGAAAGATCTGCCCCAAGAGCAGAGAAACTTACACACCTGACAGTTCTGCCTGCCAAATGCTTGGCATCGATCCGCAACGAGCCAGCCACACGCAACTTGTCCGTGGAGTCCCCTCGGATGAAAACTTCCACACTGGCTACTTCGGTCGTACTGGCGTGTTTGAAGTGATGGCGGTCGATAACGAATTGAAACAGCTCATTCTCTCCGGAAAATCAGGTCGTCAGGTTTACGAACTTGCACGGGAGAAAGGAATGGCAACTCTCGAACAGAGCGCCCGAGAAAAAGTCCTCTCCGGAATCACAACAGTTGAAGAACTGATTCGTGTCACTGTTTGACAACGGGTCGAGCATCATGTCCCCGTGAACTTCACCCGTATCGCTTCAGTGACTGCTTTCCACATTGCAGAACAACAAGTCAAATAGCCCGGCATTCGCTGTGGCCGTGTGGCACGATGACATTCGAAGCTCAACGGAGGCTTATCGCACTGGTGATCGTTGAGAAGGAGGGCGGAACGTTTGGCCTTTCTCGATCGCTTCCGTGAATTCACGAAACGCATCATCCAACGGACCGATTCGAGGTTGTACAACAGCGACAGGTTCGCTGACTGTCCCCATGACCTGAACTCGAATCCAGTTGTTTCCGAGAATTTTGGTGAGAGGCCTTAAGATACGAACGCTGGTATTGGGGCGAGAGTCAAACGAAAGATTAATCAACGATTGCCCTCCTCCGGCAAAGCCGACGAACCCTTTACCAATCAGGTTCAGAGCATCTCCTCGCAATTCAATTCTCGAGAAATCCAGGAGCTCATTTTGAATGTCGAACTCGCCGTATGAATAATTGAATGCGGTATCACCAACCGGTCGAAAATTGATCAGCGAGAACATTTGAGCAAATGCTGGAAGATCCATGATCGCTGCCGGAACGATTTGCACCCACCCCTTTCCGACCATTGCTTTCGCAGAGGGTCCCATACCTCGCATCGAAATCAATCCATTCACCTTCCCCTTCAGGTTGCGAGCATTCTTGAACTGATCAGCTGCCCAGGTTGCGAGTTCAACATCGTTGATATTCACTTCGGCTTGATACTGAGTAAGCTCTGGGCGATCAGCGAGTAGAATCGCTGCATCGAAACCGATTTGACCGTCATACAAATCAGCCCGAAGCTGCTTGTTTGCATAGGGATTCGCCACGGTGAACTGCACGGGAGGATTGATAAATTTGGGTTTTCCAACCACAAGTCGACTCTCTTCCAAATGGAACGGAGACCGTACGTTTGAAAATGGAATTCCCATCGCGATTGCGTATTCGAGATCAATGGCCCCCTCCATACGCAGCTTCTGGCCATCCCATAATCCGTCCGTGATATCGACTTTTCCGGTGACGTTTTTCAGCGGAACCCCTGCGATCAGAGAGTTGTTTTTGAGGATTGCTTGAAGGTTCCACCGTGCGGTCACGATCTCTTCATCAGAGACCCAGCCACGCATATCGACGGTGAGATGGACGTTAACATTTCCTTGCAAATCCATCGCTTTCAGCGGAGCAGAAATCGCTTCCGGTAATGCTCGTTCGAGTTCGTCATCGAACTTTGCCTGAACCAGCTTCAAGTCTCCAAAATGAACTTCCCAGGCAACTTCACCCGTAGGAGGGACTGCCACAAACGCTGGCCATTTTGGATCAGCCCCGTTGATTTCCAGATATGATGATCCGTGCCAACCGTGCAGTGAATGAATATTGAGTCGCTGCCCATCCCAGTCCAATGCTCCGACAACATCGGTCCACTTGTATGGAAACGACGCGGGAGTAATCGTTCCATCTTTCCACTGAATTCCATTGAGAGTGACGGCAGTGGGAGTGCCCGGACTCCACGCAAGAGCGATTTTATCAATATCAATTGTTCCACCGAGAGCGAAATCGTCCCAGACCGTCGAGATGTGCGGAGCACTGACCAGCGACGCTTTTTTCAAATCCCCATCAATCGGGACTCGAACTGCACGAAGATCCAACGACAGTTGTCCGGGCGACTTTTGAGAATCAAATCTTCCACTCCCGTTCAGGTGAGCATGTCCGTGGCGTGCCTTCAAATCACTGAAGTACCAGACATCCCCCTTGAGACCATCAAACGATAGGTCCCCACTAAAATTTTCCAGTTCATAGGGAAAGCCAACGAAGTTCAGCGACGACTCTCGGACGTTGCCGACGAGCTGCATTTCAAACTTATTCTGTGTGGTCTCGTCTCGAACGAATCGAGCCGACAAATCGACGACCCCTTTCATTCGCAATGATTCGATTGCCGATTTTACGCCCGCCTGTTCGCGACGACCAAACGCATTGATGAACATATCATCAATCGGAACGTTGTTGACCACAATCGAAAACTCTGCGTCTCTATTTTGTGTTCCATCTCCAAAACTTCCGGTCAGCTGAAGCGGATTCCCCGCAGCCTGTCCATTCATTCGAATTTGGAACCCGCCTCGCTGATGAACAATCTCTCCCGAAACCTGCTCAACAGGATAGCGAAAGTAATCATGAACAATTCGACAATCACGAGCTGTGAATTTCCGTAACTTTCCCGACCAGTCTTTCCCCGCCAACTGAGAGACATCGACATCGAGGTCAAAAATCCCCGACGGGCTGAGTAATTGATAAAGACGCAACAGGTCGTTCGGTAAAACCGATTGAATTCGCTGATCAATTTTTAAATGAGTCGCTTTCACCACGAAATTTTTTGACCAGTCCAGTCCGACTCTTTGAGCGACCCCATCAATAAAAAGCGAGCTTTGATTATTTGAAGCTTTAAAGTTTTCGATCTTCAGCGTATTCGGAGTCGCTTCGATTTTCGCTCGCACATCGTATAGCGGAATGGGAAGAAACAGATCGGAAAGCTGCCCATGTTCAATTTCTGCTTGAACAGAATAATCGAGAGGGGCATCTTTACTTGTTCGACCTGCAGAAAATTGAAGTTTCAGATCTGCACGAATGAAGGACTCCCCACCTTGAGGTGTCCCCTCAGGAGCAATCGCTAACGGGATTCCCTGAGCATTTGACGAGACCGTTCTGAGCTGCTGGTTTTGCCGCACCCGTTCTTGGCGGGCAAGATATTGTGGAGTCTGGTGAAGTTCAGCGAGCTTTGCTCCGACCTCGGGTATCCAGAGTCCTGTCTTCTCCAGCATCGGTTCATTGATGCGAATTGTGCCCGCACTCCCAGCGAGTTTCCATTCTCCAGTCTGAGCGTCCAAAAGGCCATTCAGCGTCACCGGCCCCAGTGAGTCCGCCACAGCTCTTCCTACGATTTCATAACGTTGGCGAGCCTCTGGCGAAATTTGTAATTCGATCCCCTGACACAAAATCGAATGCACCGGCCCATTGGGAATTGATTGCAGCCCAATCCGAATCTGCCCGTTCTTGATGACGACTGCAGGGGAATACTCTTGCTTTGGCTTTGGTGGTGTCAGCTCTTGCCAATTCCAGAGTCCCTCTGCATTCCGTGTGGCGAATAGCTGCGGAGAGTTCAACTCAATCCGTTTGACCAGAATTCGCCGCGAATCCTGTAGCAGTTTACCATCGACAGTCACTGTCAACTGAGGGACTTTTGCCAGAGGGGTGCCACTCTTTTGTGATTGAATGTTCAACTCAGTGATCACGAGTTGCGAACCGTTGACCAGATTCGCACTTTGAAAACTGACGTCACAATCAACAAAAATTGTCTCGATCGCTTTTGTGACCGCATTATGGATCAGCACATCTTTTTGCGACCAAAAGTGCAAACCGACAGCGCCAGCTGCGATGACAGTCACCAGCAGCAGCATCAGCATCCATTGCAGTGTTCCTCGGATTCCGTCCCAAGTCACAAGTTCGATCCGTCTAGAGCATCTTCGAAAAAAATGTTCGCATTCTGTCTCGTAGAAATGAGCGATTCACCAGATGCAAATCACTCTTCACGAAGACAAAAAACACGAAAGTGGCCTAAAACATTAATCCGTTCGCCGCTTCGATCCTTCATTCAACTTTCCACAAATCGACAAAATGCCAATCGCTGAAAGCACCAGCAACGGGGCTTCTGCGGGGAGTCGATAACGTAATGAGCTGACGAAAATCATATGTAAGCCCGCGAAGTAGAATATCGGGCCGACACAAACGGCAATAGACCAGTTTTCCCCCCAAATCTTCCAAGACCCCCAGGCTGCCAATAAAAACACAGGGATTGTGTACAAACAAAGACCAATCCGTATGAATGCTTTATCGAACTGTGCGGCATTTGGCCACGGCTTCCAATATCGCCACAACTTCGCCCCCGCCAGAATGACGACTTTTGATGGATTCGCTCTAGCGAACTCCCACGACCTCCGTTGGTACTCTTTGTCGACTTCATACTCCGTCATTTCGTTGGGCAACTGATCGACATCGAAAAATCGCATGTCACTCGCCCCCGTCGCTTGCGGATTGAGTCCATCATACAAACTCGGTCCCATCCAAAATGTTGTCAGCTTGAAGTGTCCAGAAACAATTTGATTCCGAACTCCCCAAGGGAGCAAGACGAGAATCATCCCCAACGTCACCAGAACCGCAGCGATGCCACTGTTCCGACGTGGTGAAATGAACACAAGCATCAGGAATCCCAGAAGAGGACCGGCCAAAAGCCAACTTGGTTTCATGTAAACGCCAAGCCCGATCAGAATTCCAGTCAAGAGTGCCCACCAGCAAACCTGCGAAACCGCCGCCTTATCCTGAGTCAGTTTCTCAATCAGCGAAACGACTCCAAGCAGGGACAACAACATCACAAAACCGAAGAGTGTCTCAGAAAGAATCACCCCCGAAAACCCAATCGATGCCGGGGAAATCGCTAAGAGGGCAGCCGCGATCAACCCTGCTGCAGACGAGTGAATTCGCTTCCCAAGCAAATAAAGCAATCCGCACGAGAGGGCTCCCAATGTTGCCAACACAAGACGAGCAGCGAATCGGCTCTCGCCAAAGACTGAAATCGAGATCGCCAAAACTGCGGGAAGTCCCGGCATGCGATGAACAGACCGTGGCGGAGAATGGATCGCATAGTCTTCCCCGTTAACGATTGTCTTCGCCAGATCCCAATAACCTTCTGCATCTCCTGAGATCAAATAATCTCGCCCCGTTGCATCGAGGCGTTCCTGCAGCCAGACAACGAATCCGACTCTCAGCACGAGTGCAACCAGAAGAATCAGCAATAGCCATCGACGATCATATTGAGAGTGACACGCCGATTTCATAGGGAGTCTGCTTTGTGATTCAATTTCAATAATGAAAAGTGGATGAATTTGAGGGAAACCCGGTTTCAGTCTATCTCACGCGAGTAGATTTTGAACAGCATGATTTTCTCACTTTCAGACGATCCTGCTGTTACGTTTGCCCCATGTTTGTGAAAACGATAAAAGGGTTGAATGGAGTTCTTGAGAAGACTTCGACAGGAATTTGTTTGTACAAACATGAGATGGTGAGTGAGATGGCAAGTCCGATTCGAGTGGCAGTGACCGGGGCAGCTGGGAACATTGGGTATGCGTTGGCGTTTCGACTGGCGAGCGGTGAGGTTTTTGGTCCTGACCAGCCAGTGCATCTGAATTTGATTGAAATCCCCCCCGCAATTTCTGCTCTGGATGGAGTGGAAATGGAACTCGACGACTGTGCATTCTCCACACTCGCAGGTGTCACGAAAGTTGACAGCGACCACCTTGAAGAGGGTTTTGGCGACTGCAATTTTGTGTTGTGCGTCGGAAGTGTCCCACGCGGAAAAGGAATGGAACGTGGAGACCTGATTCGAATCAACGGCCCGATTTTCACAAACACCGGAAAAGCGATTCAAGCAGCCGCTGCGAAAGATGTTCGAGTTGTCGTGATCGGAAATCCTTGTAACACGAACTGCCTGATCGCAATGAACAACGCTCCCGACATCCCACGGGACCGCTGGTACGCAATGATGATGCTCGACCAAAATCGTGCGAAAACACAACTCGCTCAAAAGTCGGGACAACCTGTCTCGTCGGTTTCAAAAATGACGATCTGGGGAAACCACTCCGCGACACAGTTCCCCGATTATTTTCACGCAGAAATCGGCGGCAAGCCTGCTCCTGAAGTAATCAAGGATGATGCCTGGTTGCAGAATGATTTCATTCCCATCGTTCAAAAACGTGGTGCAGCTGTGATCAACGCTCGTGGTGCAAGTAGTGCCGCATCCGCCGCGAACGCTGCATTGGACACAGTTAAGTCGATCATTTCTGTAACTCCAGAGAACGAAACATTCAGTGCAGCCGTATGCAGCGATGGCTCTTACGGCGTCGATGAAGGTCTCATCTTCGGATTCCCGCTCCAGAGCGATGGTACAACAAGTAAGATTGTCCAAGGACAGGAACACAACGAATTCGCACAACAAAAAATCGATGCGACACTGAAAGAGCTTCGCGAAGAACGAGACACCGTCAAGGATCTCTTGAACTAACGGACGACGTCATCGCTCTACGAAGTGAAGTTGTCAGACTTATGCTGACTTCTTGAATTCACAATCCAGAGGCACCGGACGAGCACGAACATTCCGTGTTCGTCCGACTGCCATCTGCCGTCTGCTCAGACGGTTGGACCACCAGGCCCTTTGATCGAATTCCACAATGACAATTAAAACGACGAACTGCTTTCTTGTCGAAAAATCCGGTGACGAAATCCACTCGCGATTGTCGGCGGCACCTCTACCGGAATTGCGTTCGGGTGATGTTGTCGTTGAAGTGAGCCACTCATCCTTAAATTACAAGGACGCGATGGCAGCGACTGGTCACCCGGGAATTGTGAAGAATTTCCCGCACGTTCCCGGAGTCGATGCTGTGGGAACTGTTGTCGAGAGTCAGGACAAACGCTACCAGCCCGGCGATCAAGTCATCGCGACTGGTCACGAGTTGGGCGTCGAACGTTGGGGAGGCTGGGCGTCGCATCTCATTGCTCCGGCAGATTGGCTGGTCAAATTGCCAGCAGGCCTCACCCCTGAAGAGAGTATGACTCTCGGAACGGCTGGGTTCACAGCGGCTCAAAGTGTGGCAGCACTCCTGAAACATGGCCGAGTTCCAGAAGATGGAAAAGTGATTGTCAGCGGAGCGACGGGTGGAGTCGGATCAATTTCAGTCATGCTTCTCGCCAAACTCGGTTTTGAGGTGGTCGCGATCACTGGAAAAACTGATCGACACGAATGGCTGAAAGAACTCGGAGCGACAACCGTCGCAGGTCGAGAAGAGTTATCAGGCAATGAAAAGCGGCCACTGCTCAAAGGAGAGTTTGCCGCCGGAATCGACACCGTTGGTGGCGGCGTCTTGGCAACCATGTTGAAGAAAATTGAACACCGAGGTTGTGTCGCCTGTTGCGGCGTGACAGGTGGTGGCGAACTGCCGACGACAGTTTACCCATTCATCCTTAGAGGAATCGCACTCTTCGGAATCGATTCCGCTTGGTGCCCCGACGATCTCCGTAAGGAAATCTGGAACAAACTGGCGACAGACTGGAAGCTTGATCAGCTTCTGGATGCAAAAATTGACCTCTCACTCACGACTGTCTCCGCAGCCGTGGAACAAATTCTCGACGGAAAATTTGCCGGTCGGGGTGTGATTCATCTCAGCGAGTGAGATATGCTTCACTCTCCCCTGATGCAGCTTCACAGGAGATTTGATGATGCTGATCGTGTCCCGCTGGTTGTTGACGCTCTCCCTGTTCTTGATTTTGAAGAGCACCACCTTTGCAGACGAATTGCGTGCTCCGACTGGAGACCCCGCGATCATTCCTGCAGGAGCAAAGCTTGAAGAGCTCTGGAAAGATGGCGTCTTCACAGAAGGGGTCGCAGCAGCTCCCGATGGTCGGATCTACTTCAGCGACATCTCAGCAGGTGATCGCCCCGGACGCATCTTACGGTTCGATCCGTCGACAAAGATAACCGAGATCTATTGCGCTGACAGCGGTCAAAGTAACGGATTGATGTTTGACCGGACTGGCAATTTGATCGCTGCCTGTGGAGCGAACGGTGGAAAGATTGCGCTGTGCCGAATCGGGGAAGACAGAACCCTGAAAGTCCTTGCCTCCAAATTCGAAGGAAAAGCCCTCAACTCTCCGAATGACCTGGTGATTCACCCAGATGGTTCCATCTTCTTCAGCGACCCCCGCTATGTTGGTTCGGAGCCGACGGAACTTGATCACATGAGCGTTTTTCGTTTCGATCCAAAAACGCAAAAATTGACACGAATGACGACGGACATCACCAAACCCAACGGTGTCATTCTGTCTCCCAATGGCAGCACACTTTACGTCGCTGAAACGAACCGGGGAACGACCGATGCATCGAAAGCGAAAAATCCGAATTCCCAAAAACGAATGACCCTGAACGCGTTTCACATCAAAAAAGATGGCACGCTCGGAAAACGAAAAATCCTGCACGACTTTGGAGACCAACTCGGCATCGATGGAATGACTGTCGACACGAACGGGAACATCTATGCAGCCGTTCGTAGCGCCGAACGACATGGCATCATTGTTTTCAGTCCTGCAGGAAATGAAAAAGCGTACATCCCTACACCTGATCTTCCAACCAATTGCTGCTTCGGCACGGGCGAAGGAAAGCACACTCTCTATCTGACAGTTGGCAAAGGCTTGTACCGTATCAAGCTGAAAAGTACCGGATACCATCCGGCAACTTCCTGACTTTTTCACTCTCAAATGAAGTACGGAGATTGCGGAGAAAATCACAACGCTGAAATCTCCGTGATTCTTTTCAACAAAAAATTATGTCACACTCCAAACGTGCAGTCGTCCTCTTAAGCGGCGGACTGGACTCCGCAACAGTTCTCGCAATTGCCAAGAGCGAAGGCTACGAATGTTACGCCCTCTCCTTCGACTATGGGCAACGACATCAGTTTGAACTGCAAGCTGCCAAAAAGCTCTGCCAGAAATTCGACGTCCAAAAACATGTCACCATTGAAATCGACCTCCGCAAGTTTGGCGGTTCGGCTTTGACAGAGGAAATCGAAGTCCCGAAAGATCGAGATGACGCTCTCATGGCGACCGGCATTCCGATCACTTACGTCCCCGCCAGAAACACAGTCTTTCTCTCGATTGCTCTCGGCTGGGCAGAAGTGCTAGGTGCGTTTGACCTGTTCATCGGTGTGAACGCGGTCGACTACAGTGGGTACCCTGACTGCCGACCGGAATTTATCCAACAGTTCGCAAAACTCGCAAATCTGGCGACAAAAGCAGGCGTCGACGGGAACGGAGAGTTCAATATTCACACTCCCCTCATCGACCTCACAAAGGCACAAATCATTCAAAAAGGGATCACCCTCGGCGTCGACTACAGCCAAACGCATACCTGCTATGATCCGAATGAAGCAGGCATTAGCTGCGGGCATTGCGACGCCTGCCAACTCCGTCAACGCGGTTTTGAAAATGCAGGCTTGACTGATCCGATTCAGTACCAAACTTGAATCACTTGCGTCACATTGAGTCTCACCGAATCGCGAAACCGACTGGCCCGACCAGCCGGAGATTTCAACTCGATGCGCGTCCCGGCCTGTTTGCCGGATTGTGTGCGATACGGATCAGACGGACATCTGCTTCGCGACGCTCCAGTGTGTCGATCCAATTGGAGTCTTCCCACTTGTAGCGGATTTGGACACGTGGAACGGCACCAGACAAGAGGGTCTCCAAAGCCGTGCGAAGTTGGTCAGCTGTGGTTGCTCGAGAGGCAGAAGCTCGTTGCGATCGAGCCGATCGTTGCATCAGTAGAATGTCCGCCCCGAGTGCCTGAATATCGGAGAAGAGCTGACGAACCTCCTCTTCAGAGAGACTCGCTTCTCGCATCGGGGGGAGTTCGGAGAGGTCCATCCCATCATGGTTCACAGGCTCTTCGATCGGTTGCAGAGCACGCGATTCTTCCCCGACAAGATGATCCTGACGATTCCCTGCGTTTTCAGACTCTGTGCGTTGCGGTCTCAGGCGAAACCATTCACGCCGCGTCATTTTATTGCTCTCTGTCATGATCGTCTAACTCATTCCTGTTTCAACTTCGGGCCTGGCAGAAACTGAGGCTGCTCAGCTAAAAGAGTTTGGTTCTGGCTGGCCGATGGAGTATGGCATTGCTGACAATTGCTCCTCCAAGGGTGAGTCGTTCGAATGCCCTGCAATCCAGCGTAGCCATGGCAACTCATGCAGTCAGATCTCATCCATGTGGTATGCGGAATTTGAGGAGGAGCCCCTTTGAATGACCGTGGTCCTTCGGTCGGTGCTGGCAAACCTGCAAAATCGTTTTCACGAAACTCTTTTGCCGCCATGTGTTGTGAACTGCCTTCAACATGACACTGAGTGCAGTTCAGCAGCAGTTCGTGTGACATACGCGGGATTCGCAAGGACTTTGTGATCGCTCCCTCTTTGTGACAGGCAAGACAGGAGACATCCGATCTTTGGTCGATCGGATGAGGGATCGTCGGGGGCGCTCCGTTGAAGGCTCTGTTCTGTTCACGTTTCAGGAGAGCTGCAAGCTTCTCCTCCGGAGCAATCTTAATTTCGGCGAGAGGATCAAATGTTGACTTCAAACTTGTCAGTCGAGTTTGGTAGCGATGGTTGCGCGTCACCTCAGACATGCTGGAATACCGAGTCGCAGGAATCACACCTTCTTCGATGGGCGTCGTCCCTTTCAGTATTTTTTCACCTCCGGGGAGAGGAACTGACTCGGTTAACGGCGGCATCGGTGACTGCAAGCCTGTGAAGTAACCGACCACAGCAATTGAGATCGCTACGAAGCCGATGAGTGGTGTGACTCTTGACGTCTGCTTCGCGCTCATCCCGACACCTTACTGATGCGAACCGCCGACTTTTTGTAGTCCGGCTGTTTTGAGAATGGGTCAAGAGCATCAAGGGTCAAGTCGTTGACAAGCAGTGTTTCATCAAAGAAAGGAATGAAAACGGTTCCACTTGGTGGTTGACCTCGACCGTCGATCCATACCGGAAGAACCAGCGATCCGCGACGCGATTCAACTTTGACCCGATCTCCGTTTCGAAGCTCGTAGGTCGCTGCATCTTTGGCACTGATCTCAAGATATGCTCCCGGCATGGCTCGGCTGAGTTCCGGGATTCGACGTGTCATCGACCCAGAGTGCCAGTGTTCGAGAACTCGTCCGGTGCAGAGCATCAGCGGATAGTCTTCATCAGGAACTTCTGCGGGCGGAATCCACGGGTGGAACCAGATTTGAGCGCGGTCGTCATGAGTCGAAGAGTGATAGAACTGAATCTCTTCACCCTCTTTCACGTATGGATCATACCCTTCCGAGAATCGAAAGTGGGTCTCGTGCCAGATTCCGTCACGTTCGACGACAGGCCAACGGAGTCCCCGAGCTTTGACATACTCGGAATAAGGAGCGAGGTCTTTATGCTTGAGCCGACTGAACTGGCGGTACTCCTCAAACAAATGTTCGTCGACATTGACGTCGTAATAATGTTCCCACTCCCAAATCGGGACAGGCGCATCATCCTTCTTGATTTCAAACAGGAAGCGACCATCCCGATCCTTCATTCCTTCCATTCCACGGTCAAACAATTCGCGAGCGACAGCGATCGTCTGCCAGCAGTCATCGCGAGAATCACCGGGCGGATCGACCATTTTGAACCACTGCTGCGTGCGACGTTCCGAGTTGCCGACCACGCCATTCTTTTCGACCCACATTGCCGATGGCAAAATTAAATCAGCCAATCGTGTTGTCGCGGTCGGGTAGACATCGCTGACAATGAGGAACTTGTCCTCCAGACCAGCCTTGTTGTCCCCTTTTGGATTGAAGAGTTTGTTCAGATTCGGAAGCGTCTGACCGGGGTTGGTCACCTGCACCCAGATCACCCCGATGTCGCCACCCTGATCAGTCGGCGTGCAGAAACTCTCCCACATCTGGACAGTGTGATATCCAGGCTTTGGATTGATGCGGTCAGCCGGGACATTCCAAAATCCCTCAGACTGTTGCCGGTGCTCTTCGTTGTCAACAACACGTCCGCCAGGAAGTGCATGTGCCAAAGTCCCGACTTCGCGGACTGTTCCACAAGCTGAAGGTTGTCCTGTGAGACTGGTGGGGGCATTCCCGGGCGTCCCAAAATGACCACTCAGTAGATGAATTCCGTGAACCATCGAGTTGATGGCAGTCCCACGAGTGTGCTGGTTCATCCCCATGCACCAAAGCGAAGTAATCTTCAGGTCAGGATTTCCGAAGACATCGCCCAGCATCCGGATCTGAGCGGCGGGAACACCAGAGAGTTCTTCAACGTACTCGGGTGTGTAAGGTTCGAGCTGCTTTTTGTATTCCTCAAAGGAAATTGCTTTGCCGTGCAGGTTCGGGTTCTCGTCGTCTGGAGCTTTGAAGTTACAGAAAGATTCGACGAATTTCCGAGAGTAAGTCCCATTCTTAATCAGCAGATGCGCGATCCCGTTGGCGATCGCCATATCGCCGTGGCCTTTCATTTCGAGATAATGCTGACACGACTCGGTCGTTCGCGTTCGCCTCGTGCCGATATCGATCAGCGTGACTTTCTCGCCTCGACTGCGACGGTCTACGACTCGAGAAAACAGGACAGGATGCATTTCTGCCGGGTTGTTCCCCCACATGATGAGGACGTCGCACGCATCGAGATCGTCGTAACAACCTGCTGGTTCATCGACACCGTAAGTTGCGAGAAACCCGGTCACCGCCGATGACATGCAGAGACGAGCGTTCGGATCGATATGGTTGTTCGACAGCCCACCCTTCATAAACTTCTGAGCTGCGTAACCTTCCGGAATGGTCCACTGGCCTGAACCGTAAAATGCAAACCGCTCAGGAGCCGCCTCAATTCGATCAGCAATGGTTTTGATCGCCTCTTCCCACGTGATTTCCCGATAGCTGTCGCCATCACGCAAAAGCGGTTTCGTCAGACGGTCTTTTCCGTACAAAGCTGATCCGACGTGATAACCTTTGACGCAAAGAAGCCCCTTGTTGACTTCCGCGTTTCTGTCGCCTGCGACTGCAACGACCTTGCCATCCTGCACGCCGACCTGGACATGACAACCGGTTCCGCAGAATCGGCAAGGCGCCTTGTCCCACTCAACCCCATCGCTGGGCTCGTCCGCCAGGATCGGAAGTGAGTAACTGGTTCCGCCAGCCACAGCTGTCGCCGCTGCCATTGCGGACGCTTTGATAAACTGTCGACGCTGGAGTGTGCCCATTTGTGGCATGTTGTCCTTCATGATTCGTTCGCTTCTTTCGGGGAGGCCACTGAGTTTTGCTCCCGGTCGTCTTCAAAATGGACAAATACAACATCGACAAACGCCACGCCGAAGCATCCTTGAATTCGCCGAGTCGTCTCTTCCAACGCATCTGGCACGGGTGAATCGATCATCACCGGAATTCGAGTTGCGTCACTGCCAAACTCTCCAATCTCGACATTGGACAACTTCCGGATTTCGTCAACGACGTCCTGCACCGGGCCTTCGCGATCTTCAAGCGTGACCACAACACTAGCGATCATGATTGGCCTTCATTAATAATAGGGAGTCGGTCACGATCTATTGAAACGAACGGTACTGAGAGGACAGCAGACAAGACCCCTAAAAGAGAGATTGTCTCCCTGTCCAAAAGACTGGATTCTAAGTTGCAGTGAGTTTGTAAAAAATGACTCACATCTTCCGTATTGCTAATGTAGACATAAAAGTCTACATTCATTACCATGATCTCGTCAACAGCTACGTATGCACTTCGAGCCACTGTGTTTCTGGCCAACCAGCCAGATCAGTACGTCAACCGCGCGATCATTTCAGAAGCGACCCATGTTCCTTACGAGTACCTGCTGAAAGTCTTGAACCTTCTCGACGAGGCGGGATTTATTGAATCAAGACCAGGGCCGGGAGGCGGATATCGATTGAGCCGACCTGCGGAAGAAATCACAACACTCGATATCGTCCTGGCTGTCGACACGATCCCAAGAATCACTGAGTGCCCGCTGGGAATTGCGGCCCATGAACAGTTGTGTCCGTTGCACCAACTCCTTGACGACGCAAGCAGGCTTGTCGAAGAGGCGTTTGCGAAGACAAAAATCTCCGACCTGTTGCCCCGAAAGTGTTCGCAAAAGTGAGTCTCCCCCAGCAAAATCCTGAACCTTGTGCTGATCACAGCAGCAATCGAACGCGCAAGGGTTCAGTGCTGCTTTGGCTCTGCCTCATCGGAGTGGCGTCCGCCGCAATTGCCGGTGCCACTATAATCGGAGTCACGACTGCCATGTCGAACTCTGGCGCTGACCAGGAAGGAAGTCCCTCAAAGTCGACCGCAAAGCAGTCTGTTCAAAAGACCGAAAAAATAGACTCTCGCAAATCGCCTGCGGGCTCAGCAAAGAAATTTGCAGTTTCAATTCGAAAACCTTCGGGGCCACCACGTGTCGCAACTGGGCTCAGCGATCTTCATGGAAACGCAGTCACCGTCGCCTGCTCAACATGTCACACAACTCGCCCGCCGAACCCTCTAAATAAAACTGCTCAAGACCTCGACGAGTTCCACAACGGAATGCCATTTTCACATGGAACCGTGAGTTGCCTCTCCTGTCATAACGATCAGGATTACGACGCCTTGAAACTCGCAGACGGTCGTCGTGTTGAATTCACTGAAGTCATGACTCTTTGTGCCCAATGCCATGGACCTCAAATGACTGCCTACGAGCATGGGGCACATGGCGGAATGACCGGTTTCTGGGACCGGAATCGTGGCCCCCAGTCGAAGAACAACTGCATCGACTGCCACGATCCCCATGCACCGCAATTCCCCAAGATGAAGCCCACATTCAAACCGCAAGATCGCTTTCTCGATCAACCGAGGACGGAACATTGACTGTCGACGACACATCCTCACCTGATCCACAACAGGGAGGCTTCAGCGGTGGATTACTCCCGATTCTGAATCAGCCTTCGACCCGTCGAACCGCATTAAAAGCTGCCGGTGCGGCACTTGGATTGGCAGCCTTTGGAAGGGCGGTCTCTCCACTCTGGAGTATTCCTGAGAACGTCTCGGTCGATGAGTTTCTTCAGCAACATTACAAGGAACTCTCGGAGAACGACAAGAAAAAAGTCTTTGAACGGCTCGAAGCAGAGACCAAAGAAAACTACGGGGCAGACGTCACGATTTCTGACCCGAAACCGATTCCTGGTGTCCGTTATGGTTACGCCATCAATCTCAGCAAATGCAACGGGAATGGGGCGTGCATGGAAGCATGCAACAAAGAAAACAACCATCACCGAGGCGTTGACCAGTCGTACATCCGCGTGCTGGAAATGTCGAAGGGATCGATGGATATGGAGCACGGCACAACGACCTACGACCATACCGTTCCTCAGGACGATAAATATTACATGCCGGTTCAGTGCCAACAGTGTGAAAATCCGCCCTGCGTTTCCGCCTGTCCGATTGAAGCGACCTGGCAAGAAGACGATGGGATTGTTGTTGTCGACTACAACTGGTGCATCGGCTGTCGTTATTGCGAAGCTGCCTGCCCTTACCATGCAAGACGATTCAATTGGGAAGAACCTGAAATTCCCGCTGAGGAGGTTAACCCGGATCAAGGTTACCTCTCCAATCGAATCAGACCACAAGGCACAATGGAGAAGTGCCACTTCTGTCTGCATCGAACACGCGAAGGGAGAGCACCTGCTTGCCTGGAAGCCTGTCCAACCGGAGCACGCGTTTTTGGCGATTTGAATGATCCAGACTCAGACATCAACTGGATCCTCAAACACAAACGCGTTTTTGTGCTGAAAGAGGAACTCGGTACGAAACCCAACTTCTTTTACTTTTTTGATTCATAAACATGTCCTCCATCACAGCCCAAAATCAATCACGCAAAGAGTCTGCGGGCTCAGTTCGAAGCTACCCGGGTTTTCTTTGGTGGGGTCTAGGTGAAGCCACCAATGGCGGGCTGCAGTTCTATGTCTGGATGTTTATCCTGACCGCGATTTCACTCGTCGGCGCGAATGCATGGGCGCACCAGGTGGCGGAGGGAATGATCCTCACTAACATGACCGACCATGTCAGTTGGGGGCTTTATATTGCGAACTTCACTTTCTGCGTCGGACTTGCAGCAGGTGGTGTGATGATGGTCATTCCAGCGTATCTGTATGACGACGAGGAGATGCATAAGGTCGTCATCATTGGAGAAGCCGTCGCCATCGCTGCGATTGTCATGGCGACTTTAAGTGTGCTGGTCGACCTCGGACGACCAGATCGCTTCTGGCATCTGATCCCGCTCATCGGTCGCGTGAACTGGCCTGTCTCAATGTTGACCTGGGACGTGATCGTACTGAATGGCTACCTGTTGATCAATTTGCATATCGTGGGCTATTTACTCTACATGCGTTATCTCGGCCGAAAACCGAACCCCAAGTTATATGTCCCGTTTGTCTTCCTCTCGATTGTCTGGGCGATCAGCATTCACACCGTCACCGCTTTTCTCTACTGCGGTCTCGGTGGACGATCCTTCTGGAACACCGCATTACTGGCCCCTCGATTTCTCGCTTCTGCCTTTGTGAGTGGTCCGGCGTTTATCATCATCGTAATGAGAATCCTACGAGTCACGACCGGCCACGCAGCGGCTCCCGGACCGGCTCGAACACTGATCCAGATCATTCGAGTCTCGATGATCATTAATCTTCTGATGCTTGCGAGTGAAATCTTCACATTATTCTATACTGGTGGCTCACATGGAGCATCAGCTCAATACCTGTTCTTCGGAAGCCATGGTCATTACGGACTGGTCCCGTGGATTTGGACATCCATCGTCCTCAACCTGATTGGCACAGTCCTGTTTTTCTTGCCTTCAGCTCTTGAACGTGGAACAACCCGGATTGTTGCGTGCGTGCTTTGCATCGTCGGGATTTGGATTGAAAAAGGGATGGGTCTGATCATTCCCGGATTTATCCCATCGACTCTTCATGAAATCGTTGAGTACTCGCCCAGTCTCGTGGAATGGAAAGTCACCGCTGGAATCTGGGCCTTCGGTTTTCTCTTACTCACTGTGTTGCTGAAACTCATCGACACTGTCTTTACGGAAGAGCAGAACGCGACGACCTCACAGCAGACGTAGTTCTCCGATCGACATGAGTACGTCTTGCATAGAATTTTTCGGACTAACACTTGCTTCCGCCTCGAGGCGAACAGCAATTTCACAGGAAGAAGAACTCCCGCGACACGTCCGCGCGTGTCGAACAAACGGCTCTCTCCTGCTGGCTCGACAGACGGTCTCAGCACCTTTTGTCACGAGATTCACTCGGGTCGTTATTACCGTTTCAGGCCGCACCAATTGCTTCAACTCCCCTGATTGACATCTTGCTTCGGTCGATCGGCACTTCTTGCGCAAATTCTCCAAAATCTCAACGCACCAACGTCGATAAGCTGAACAGGAACGGCGGTCTGTGAATCAATTAACCGTACAGAAATCGAAGTGTTGGAAAAGTGCGATGGTGGAAAAATCCCAATCTGTGATGCGAGTGGTCTCGTTGGTCCTTTTTACGATGATCTTCGCAGGGGCGTGGGCGAATGACCGCCCACGTGAGGTTCTGGCACAAAAGGAGATGCCAAAGCCCTCTGCCAGTATTAGCCAGGAGGCTGATGCAGGAACCACCGCACTTGCCGGGGCTGTTTCTGAAGAGGCTACTCCAGAAGTAGTCGTCCCTGAACATGTGATGCCCAAGCCGGTACTGGAAGATATCACGCCATCTGAATTTGGAATGACGATGTCGATTTCAGTCGAGACGGAAGGTTTGACAATCAACGGCAAAACTGTTGAGCAGCACATTCAGAAACTGCCCCTTGGAATTGCAAATGGTGATTACCTGATGGTTGACCCTGAAGGTGGAGTCGGTTGGTTGCGAATTCGTGGACAGCAAAAACGTGATGATCGAACAATCACGCTCTCCACACAGATCGGCGAAGCAACAGTTCGGTACATGCGAGTTTCCCCCGTCGATGCCAGCCTGCCTGTTGAGAAGATGGTTCCGGTTCCGCTTCAGTATGCAGCCGAAGAATCAAAAGTCATTCGATAAATCTTTGGTCGATCATTCTGACTGCCTCAGACAGACCGCCTCAAAAAGCTCCGAGGAGCAACCAGAGAGCAGTCAACACCAGACCAGCGAAGATGCCAGCGATTGTATCATCTGACATCACTCCCCATGGGCCGGGGAGTTTTTCGAAGCGGTTGATTGGCCAGAGCTTTGAGATATCGAAGATTCGAAACAGTACGAATCCTGCAACAGCAGTTCCCCAAGTGACTGGGACGAAGAGATACACGAACGGGAACGCTGCGATCTCGTCATAAACGACATGCTTGGGGTCACCTGTTTGATAGTACCGAATTCCGGCAGCACAAATCGGAATACCAATCACATACAGAACGATCCCATAGAGCAACATCATCGCGGGGTGCCCATTGATGCACTGCAAACCGAGTGCAAGCAGCGGTCCCCAAAGACTCCCAACGGTCCCCGGTGCCTTGCGGGCTGCTCCCAGTCCAAGACCAATCGACAATAAGAATAACACTCGTTCGAGAATCGTCGAAGGTGGAGCGGCAATCGGTTTCCCTTTGATTTCACTCACGACATTTCCACCAGGACTGAGTCTCCTTCGACTTTGACCGGAAACGATTCCAGCCGTATCTGATCATTCAGGCACATGGCCCCGGTTGAAACGTCATATTGCCAACCATGCCACGGACAGGTGACGATACACCCGGAGAGCTCGCCATCCCCAACGGGTCCGCCAGCGTGGGCACAGATCCCATCAATCGCATGGAACTGTCCATCGACATTGAACAACGCGACAATGCGATCACCGACCGTCAATTCCTTACCGCTGCCGACTGCAACATCTGCAACCTTCGCGATTTCAATCCAGTTTGACATATTGAACTGTTCGTATTCTCGAGCTGATCCAGAGACCTGAAATTGAACTCTCAAACATTGAGAAAAGCGACTATAGCATTTTTCGAATTGGTGTTCGGGTTCTGCCTCGTGGAGAAGTCTGATTTCCCACATAAAAGTCACGCTGCACGCAAACGAGAAACGTGTAAGTGATCAAGTCAAGTTCGTGATAATTCTCAGGCGTGATGATCGAGTAAAGATCACACATGTTGACCAATCAGGATGGGAAGATAGTTGAATTTCGGTTGATGTGTCATCAGTTTCATGAGCCATTCGTAATCATTTGAAATCTTCGCCACCTCCGATTCCCAAGGCTCTTTTCTCGCCAAGGTCGTTTCGACACACAGACACATCGTATCAATATCACCTAAGCGAAACTCTCCTCTCCAATTTCTTGGAATCACCACACTTCCCGGACTTTTTCGAAATCGATGCCGAGTCCGGACAATCCCGATCTCAGCGTTTTGAACAGCTGCGAATAAACTGACCAGAGCGTGTGGCTCGAAGATGTTATCATCATCCCAGAAGCAGACATAGCGACCGTAAGCCTGTGTAATCCCGAGATCCTTCGCGACTGCTCCCCACTGACCTGCGGGCGAGTTTAGCTCAAAATATCTTGCCCCGGCCCGCTCAGCGAGAAATTTTGCATGACCGTCTGGACCATCCGAAATGACGAGATGTTCACATTCGAGTCCACCCCGCGACTGCTGGGCAAACTGATGCAGGCAATGCGAAAGAAATTCTGGGCGCTGACAAGTGGCGGTAATGACAGAGAGGTCCATTGTGTTCACAACTTGAAATCAGGATTATTAGGGAACTGATATTTTCTGTAAGGTTGCGCTTTGTCGCTCGGTTATGTTCGAGTACAAACTAGTAATTCATCCCACCTGACGACACAGGGGGCGCGGTAACCAGGTGAATCACTGCGTCTCCAGAATTTATGTCAGGACTCCGAAGCGTGCGGGCAGAAGCGATTTTACCGTTCAATTGTTCGTCCAAAAATTTAATCCTCAACGTTCAGTGACCCTATGAAGGCTCTTGTTAAACGTAAATCTGAAGTCGGTCTCTGGCTGGAAGACGCTCCAATGCCGACCGTCGACTCGAACGAAGTCCTTGTTCGAATCGAGAAGACTGGTATTTGTGGGACTGATTTACACATCTACAACTGGGACGAGTGGGCCCAAAAGACGATCCCTGTCCCGATGGTTGTCGGACATGAATTTGTTGGCGAGATCGTTGAAGTCGGAGCGAATGTTCGCGACTTTTATCCGGGAGAGATCGTCAGTGGTGAAGGGCATGTTGTTTGTGGACATTGCCGAAACTGTCTTGCCGGAAGACGACACCTCTGTGCAGAAACTTCGGGGATCGGTGTGAATCGTCCCGGAGCGTTCGCTGAGTATATCTCGATTCCACAAACGAACGTCTGGCATCACGCTGAAGGAATCGATCGTGAAATTGCCTCGATCTTCGACCCCTTCGGAAATGCAGTTCATACAGCTCTTTCGTTTGATGTCCTGGGAGAAGATGTTCTGATCACCGGCGCAGGGCCTATTGGATGTATGGCAGCAGCCGTGGTGAAATACGCCGGCGCGAGGTTCGTCGTCGTGACCGACGTAAACCCGTGGCGACTGGAACTTGCCCAAAAAATGGGCGCCACGCGAGTGATCGATGTGAGAAACGAATCGATTGAAAACGTCCAGAAAGAATTGGGAATGAAAGAAGGCTTTGACGTCGGACTCGAAATGTCGGGCAATGAATCGGCGTTTCAAGGAATGCTGAAAAACATGTGTCACGGTGGGAAAATTGCAATGCTCGGAATTCCCCCGAAGCCGATCGCCATCGACTGGAATATCGTGATCTTCAACATGCTGACGATCAAAGGGATCTACGGACGTGAAATGTACGAGACGTGGTACAAAATGACCGTCATGCTTCAAGGAGGCCTCGACATCTCTCCAGTCGTAACGCATCGTTTCCCTGTCGACGATTTCGAAAAAGGGTTCGAAGTGATGAACTCCGGTCAGTCCGGTAAAGTGATCCTGGATTGGAAATCGACTTAGAGCCGGTCCGAGAACCTCTGGAATCCCGTTTTCTCAACGATTGAGAGAGCAATTCCGAGGTTTATTTTTCCGGAGAGCTTGAGCCTCTGGCGAAAACGGAGAAAACATTGAACAACACAATTTCAGTCAGGGAAACAGCTGATGTCAAATTCAATTCAAGTTGCCACGATTGAGGATGTTCGCCGAGCAGAGCCGGTGATTCATCAACACATCAGCCCTGCTCCGCTGATCCGTTCTTATGGGCTCGAAAAGATACTCGAACTCTCGGATGATCGACGCGTTTGGATCAAAGATTATGGGTGGACGCCGGTCGGTTCCTTTAAATTGATGGGAGCGTTGAACTGGATGGCGAACCACGCAGACGAAATTGGAGATCGCCCCGTTGCTGCTCACTCTTCCGGAAACTTTGCTTCCGGAATCTCCTTCGCAGGCATGAAGTACGGCAAGAAAGTCATCGTCGTCATGCCTGAAGATGCTCCGCAGGTCAAATTCGATCTCACTGAGTCGTTCGGCGCTGTAATTCGAACCTATGACAAATCGACAGACCACTTAACTGGAGCACGTGACAAGCTGACAAAGCAAATCGCTGAAGTGGAAAATGCAGTTCAAGCATCTCCTTATGACGATAACGACGTCATTGCCGGAAACGGTGTTGGCGGACTGGAAATCGTGGAAGAACTCAAACGGCAAGATCGCAAGATCTCACACTTTTTTTGTCAGGTCAGCGGGGGTGGCCTCATGGCGGGTCATGCACTCGCCATAGCTGACGGGTTCCCCGAAGCGAAAATCATTGGCGTCGAGCCAACCGAAGCGGACGACTTCCGCCGCTCACTCGCCGCTGGTGAACGTCTTCGCGTTGAAGAACCCAAAAGCATCTGTGACGGCCTGCTCTCGTACGATGTCGGAGACCATAACTGGCCGATTCTGAAAGAATTGATTTCTGAGTCCGTTTGCGTTCCTGACGAGGAAACCATCACCTGTATGGAATGGCTGTACGACACACATGGCTTACGGACGGAGCCCTCTGGAGCGATTGCCACAGCCGCTGCAATGATGAGAAAAGCATCTCTGGAAGGAGATGGAGATATCGTCCTCGTACTCAGTGGCCGGAATGTCGACGACCGAACGTTCCACCAATGGATTGAAGATGGATTGGAATCGCCGTAAATCGAGAAGCAGCTGATCGACAAGTGGCGTCGATCCGCGAAGTAGACCTCACATTCGATTTCGAATATCGCCCAAAGGCGAATTATTCCATCAATTCCTGACCGCTTGTTTCTTTCGCAAAGAAAACAACCACAACTCCGACGAGATACAAAGGGGCGAGTAGCAACGCTTTGTTTTCATCAGTGATGGCCACCGCACCGAAGCCGAAGAAGGCGGCTGCTGTGGCAAGGCGCCCCATATTAAAACAGAACCCGGCTCCTGTTCCGCGCAACCTCGTCGGATAAAGCTCAGGGAAATAGACTGCATAACCTGCGTGCATCCCCAGCGTAAAGAACCCGAACACCGGAAGTGTTAACGCCAGAACTGTTTGTGAAGCATGATTGGCGATGAGCACTTTGAACATCACCAACATCATGACGAAGGCAGCGACGTGATAGAGAATAAACGCTCCTTTGCGACCTAATCGATTCGAAATCGTGCCGAACAGCAACAAGCCGAGACCGCCGCCGATAGTATTGAGTGCCATGCTCAACATCTCGGCACGCTTAATTGGTGTCTCATGCTTCTTAAACGCAGCTTGCCGCTCCGCTTTGTATTCCTCTTTCGTCAATCCAGTCTCTTCGGAATTCGTGATCGGAACGTGTTCCGCCTGAAGTGCTTCGGTTTGTGCACCACGCAGCAATGCATTCTTACCGTAAATATGCCCGCCCCAGAACGTGACGAGACCAATCGACGCGAGGCTTACACCTACGATTGTATTGCGAAGGTTGGTTCCCTCAAACAGCTCAGAGAGTCGACCTGTTTTCTGAGTGGCATCAGCTGCGGCCTTTTCTCTGGCTCTGACCCATTGTTCAGGTTCATGCAATGACCAGCGAATCCACAGCGTCAACAAGGCGGGCAATGCCCCAATCGCAAACCCCCATCGCCAGGCGCTTTCTCCCAGTGTGATGATAAAGGCCCCTGCTGCTGCAGCTAGGAGAGTTCCGAAGACACTGGAAGCATGGAATATGGAACTCATCACCGCACGGGATCTTTGCGGCATGACCTCGGCTACCATGGCTGAGGCCACAGCCCATTCTCCGCCAACTCCCATCGCAACGAAGAACCTCAAGATCACCATCTGCCAAGCAGACTGGGCGAACGCAGTCACGCAAGTGAAGAGAGAATAAAAGAGTATTGTCACAATCATCGTTTTGGAGCGTCCGACGCGGTCGCTCATCATGCCGAAGAACACACCACCGATCGCCCCACCAAGCAGGAAGCTTCCGAAACTCATGTCGTTCCAGCGTGCCACGGCAGGATCATCTGCAACGACACCAAGCAGCGCCGGCATTGCGTCGCGCATACTCGCCACAAAAATTTGCCCTTCGAAAATATCGAAGACCCAGCCCAGCGAAGCGATCAGTAAAACGAGCCATTGATACCGGGTGATTCCCTGATACCACTTCAGGTTGGAATCGGCATTCTGTTCGATGATGTCACTCACGGAAACTCCGTCAATTCTCAGATAAGTCAGACTCTATTAGTAAAGACGCACTATGGCAAAAGCCCAGACATTCGCAACCCTGTGGACGAGAGATTTGGTGCAACCCTGAGCAGTTCGCGACAGATTGATTAAGTTTGTGGCACAACCATTGCTTTACATTCCGGAGTTGAGACGTCGTCCACAATCGACGAAGTTGTGCCTGCTGAACTTCTGAACCAGGATTTCAATTTCCATTGCTGCCGAGAACTCAGGAAAACCACAATAATCTCTTATTGCTCAAGGGGTTACAGATGAAAAGTCAGTTTGTGACAGCGGCTTTGATGACCACTGTTTTACTATTAGGCATTGGAAACTCAGCTTTCGCGGAAGAAGTCGGAGCCCCCCCTGAAGCTGCTGCTGTGGTTGAACTGGATTCCGGCAACACTGCCTGGATGCTTACATGTTCAGCACTAGTGCTCATGATGACAGCACCTGGGCTTGCTTTGTTCTATGGTGGGTTGGTTCGGAAAAAAAATATCCTCAGCGTCATGATGCAGTGCGTTTTCCTGATGGGAATGATGACGATCCTATGGGCTATTTGCGGGTATAGCTTTGCTTTCGGAGGTTCCAACCCATATTTCGGTGGGACCGATTACTTATTCATGAAAGGGATTCTTCCTGACGGTCAGTCTGGAGATCAGGCTTGGGCCAACGAACTCATCACTTTTGTCTTTCAGGGAATGTTTTTCATTATCACCCCTGGATTAATTTGTGGAGCCTTCGCTGAACGCATGAAGTTCAACACGATGTGCGTTTTTTCAGCGCTATGGGGGCTCCTGGTTTATTGCCCTGTCTGCCATTGGGTTTGGTCAGGTTCTGGCTGGTTATCGTCAACTGGTAGTTTTCACGCATACGATTTCGCAGGTGGGACAGTCGTCCATATCAGTTCCGGCGTCTCCGCTCTTGTTTGTGCAATTCTGATTGGAAAAAGGCTTGGATATGGTCAAGAACCGATGCCGCCACACAATTTGACGTACACCTGTATTGGAACCGCACTTCTTTGGGTAGGCTGGTTTGGATTTAACGCCGGAAGTGCCGGTGCTGCCGACGCCGCTGCCGTGAACGCATTCGTCGCGACGCACCTGGCTGCCGCAGCCGGTGTGATTGCCTGGTCAATTATGGAATGGGTGAAACATGGTCATCCCAGCTTGCTTGGAGCATGTTCTGGAGCTGTTGCAGGCCTTGTCTGCATCACCCCTGCTGCAGGAGCTGTGAACCCGATGCATGGAATCATTCTTGGATTTGCAGCTGGTGTTGTCTGCTTCTTTGGATGCACATTCGTGAAAAACAAATTTGGATACGATGACACACTCGACGCCTTCGGAATTCATGGTATTGGGGGAATCCTCGGAGCCGTCCTGACTGGAGTCTTTGCAACCGAGAAACTCGGCGCAACAGGGGGTTTAATCGAAACAGGATTGATTTCACAAACTATGAACCAAGTCATCAGTGTGGTCGCAACAGCAGCCCTCGCGATTGTTGTTACATTCATTCTCTTAAAGATTCTTGACGCTACGATGGGTCTTCGAGTCGCTCAGGAGGAAGAACTTCGAGGTCTCGACGTGACTCAGCATGGGGAAGAAGGTTATATTTTCCTTTAAAGCATATTCGTGCTATTTGTTCTCGTGAAGAAACGGTTCATAGAGAGAACCCAAAATTTTACGAGGCAAATCGCACAACCGATTTCCTAAGATGCTCTGTGTCTGATGATTGTCATCCGACACTCTGAATTCGAAATTAAAATAGTAGAAGAACTCTGGGCAAGAGCTTGGAGAAATCTTCACTTTTACAAGGATAGAGCGATGAAGAAAATTGAGGCAATCATCCGGCACTTCAAACTTGAAGAAGTTAAGGATGCCCTCACCGAGGCAGGCATCTCTGGGATGACGGTCTCGGAAGTGAAAGGATTTGGCCGACAGAAAGGCCATAAAGAACAGTACCGCGGCGCCGAATACACTGTCGATTTTGTCCCCAAAGTGAAAATGGAAATCGTCGTCTCCGATGAAGATGCTCAAAAAGCGATCGACGCCATTTTAACCACAGCCAGAACGGGGCAAATCGGCGACGGAAAAATCTTCGTGAGTGAACTCTCCGAGGCAGTCCGTATCCGAACTGGCGAAACAGGTGGTGAGTCTTTGTAACATCAGACTTTCATCGACACGGAAAGGGGCTGATTTTTTCCGACAAACTCTTTCCGCAACTGATCAGGCACAACGTGGCAATGTCCAGAGCATTTTTCAAATTGGTGTTCGGGTTCTGCGTCGTGGCGAACAGTAATTTTCACTAGAGCTGATCCAGAAACCCGAATTCGCTCTCTCAGAGACTGAGAGAGGTGGCCATTCCAAAAGTTTCCGGGTGGTTCTAGTGAATCACGTTTTCCACGTGCACACGGTAGAGCAAATTGTTCTAGAGCATCTTTCGAATTGGTTTGCAGGTTCTGCCTCGTGGCGAAAAGCATTTTTACTAGGGAAATGCGTTCTTCACGGGCAAACGGTAGAGCAAACTGCTCTAGTGATCGATCTTCGGAATTTCATGTTGCGACCATCAAGGTGGTCGCTGTCCGGTTCCTTCATTGATTCGGCTGCCCCAGGATTTCAACCATGCAAAAAATTGAAGCAATCATTCGCCACTACAAGTTAGAGGACGTCAAAGCGGCCCTGACTGAGCAGGGGATCATCGGCATGACCGTCAGCGAGGTCCGCGGATTTGGACGCCAGCGAGGTCATAAAGAACAGTACCGGGGTGCGGAATATACCGTCGACTTCCTCCCGAAGGTTCGACTCGAACTCGTTTTGAACGATGATCAAGTTCAAAACGCAATCGAGATCATCTCAGAATCCGCCAAGACAGGCCGCGTTGGTGATGGAAAGATTTTCATCTCTTCCATCTCAGATGTGATTCGAATTCGGACAGGCGAGACCGGTGCAGAAGCGATCTGACATCGTGAATTTCCTGAAACAAATCTGAACTTGGTCTTTATGCTTTGCCTCATGACGAGCAGCCCATGAAGTCATGGAAGTGGACTTCACGGGCACAACAAGCATTGAAAATGCTCAGGACAGGATGGGAATGCTCGAGAGAAATTTTCGCTCTTTGCTATGAAGCCAGGCTGATTGTCCTGGCTGAGAGCATCTTTCGAATTGGTTTGCAGGATCTGCCTCGTGGCGCACAGCATTCTTACTGGAGAAATATGTTCTTCACGGGCAAACGGTAGAGCAAACTGCTTTAGAGCCCGCATGCTTCCCGAGCACGATCTAAAACTTCGCGAGCTTTCTCACGTGCTTTTTTTGCTCCAGCTTGCAGGATATCTTCCACGTCGCTGAGGTTTTGTTCGAGTTTCTCTCGGCGCTCTCTCGCCTCGGCGAAGTGCTCCATCGCTTTCTCGTATAACGTCTGCTTTGCTTCTCCATAGCCCATGCCGCCGGCGCGGTAGCGTTCTGCGAGTGCCTGTTGCTCTTCGTCATTTGCGAAAAGTTTGTAGAGTCCGAAAACAGAGCAAGTCTCCGGTTCTTTCGAATCTTCGACCGGCGTCGAGTCAGTTTTGATCGACATGAATTTCTTGCGAAGTTTCTTCGGAGCTTCAAAGATGCCGATGGTGTTGTTGTAACTCTTCGACATCTTCTCACCGTCGGTTCCGGGAACCTTGGATGTCTCTTTGAGTACATGTCCTTCGGGAAGAACAAAGACTTCCTGCTCGTAGATGTGATTAAATCGCTGAGCGATATCTCGCGTCACTTCTAAGTGTTGCACCTGATCTTGTCCGACGGGGACCAGATTGCTGTCGTAAGCCAGAATGTCGGCAGCCATCAGCACTGGATAAGTGAACAGCCCGGCATCGGCTGCCAGGCCTTTCGCAATTTTATCTTTATAGGCGTGACATTTTTCGAGCAGACTCATCTGTGTGACGGTCATTAACAACCAGGTCAATTCGGTCACTTCAGGGACATCCGATTGCTGGTAGAGCGTCGCCTGTTCGGGATCGAGACCGAGAGCCAACAAGTCGAGAGCTGCATCCTGAGTCAGTTCTCGCAGTTGTTTCTTGTCACGAATCGTCGTTAATGCATGCAGATCGGCGATGAAATAAAATGCCTGATCATGATGTTGCAATTCGATGTATTGACGGATCGCACCGAAATAATTGCCGAGATGAAAACGACCGGTCGGTTGAATTCCGGAGAGAACACGCATTTGTGAATTCTTTATTGATGCAAAGGATGAAGGTTAAGGGACCAGCGAAGTATTCCTCGAGTCCGGTCCATAAGCTCTTATCGACGAAGACTACCGATGATTTCCGTCACGGAAGAGCAGCCTTCGCTCTCGACAATTTGATCAAGCTCATCGACCAATCTGGCTGAGACTCCGGGATCATAGAAATTTGCTGTTCCGATTTGAACGGCACTCGCCCCCGCAATGAGAAATTCCATCACATCGTCGATCGTAGCAATGCCTCCAACACCGATGATCGGGATGTCGATTGCGTTTGCGACCTGATAAACAGCTCGCAATGCTAACGGTTTGATAGCTGGGCCAGACAATCCTCCAAGAACGTTCCCGAGGATCGGTTTCCGTTTTCGCCAGTCAATTGCCATTCCTTGAAATGTATTCACGCAGGAAACCGCATCGGCTCCCCCCTCTGCAGCTCCCGCAGCGATCTTGGTGATGTCGGTGACGTTCGGTGTCAGCTTCGCAATGATCGGAAACGGACAGACATCCCGAACTGCTCGGACGACGTCTCTGGCTGAGTCCGCGTTTGTTCCGAAATCGACTCCACCAGAAACGTTCGGGCAAGAAATATTCAGTTCCAAAGCTGCGATTCCCGAACAATTCGCTAGCTTGCCAGCAAGCGTCGCAAAGTCTTCAACCGTTCGCCCTGCGATATTCGCAATCAAAGCTGTGTCCAACCCGGTCAGGTATGGGACATGCTTTTCGATGAAGGTATCAATGCCGTCGTTGTCGAGTCCGATTGAGTTGAGCATTCCGGAAGTTGTTTCAACCGTTCGCGGAGGAGCATTTCCGATTCGAGGCTCACCGGTCACCGTCTTCGGAACAATCCCTCCCAGCTTCGAAAAATCAACAAACGCCGACATTTCCTTCGCATACCCAAACGTCCCGGACGCGACCAGGATCGGGTTACGAAGTTTCAAACGATTCAGTTGAACATGAAGATCAGACATAAGTTTTTCAGTGAATTAGCTAAGCGTGATTTTTTTGAGGAAGGATAACAACGAGTCCCCTAAATTGACGATGGAGCCGCAAATTTTTCTTCGCTCCGAAAAACTGCAAGTTCGTCGTAGATCGAGCCCCTTCGTCAGAGACCATTGTCCCAAACGAGCCAGACAAGGCAATGGTCTTCAAATGAGTGAAGCTTGATCTTTCCTGACCATCTGTCAGCAACAGCTTCAGTCATCGAAATCCGAGTCAAAGAGCACAAATCCTGTCGGATGATGAGTGTTTCTCACTAGAACCAGTCCGAAAACCTCTGGAATAGCCGCTTTCCTCAACCTTTGAGAGAGCAATTTCAAGTTTCAGGATCAGTTCTAATTAGCGTGACATGAGATGTGCTTCGACAATTCCCCAATCGACGTCAACTCCCAAACCGGGGCGGTCACTCAGTGTGATGAACGGTCCCTCGATTTCAAGTGGTTGTTTGACGATTCTCGCGGAATGGTAAATCGGCCCCATGATGTCGCCTGGGTATTTTTCAACATTCATATTTTCGTGAGCTAGCACCAGATGACACATCGCAGCTGAAGCAATATCCAGCTCTAAATTTGATCCAATCGAACAGGCAACACCATGCTCAGCAGCCAGTTTTACGATCTCCATTGATTTACGAAGTCCCCCATTCTTCCCGGGGTAAACACTGATGACATCGCAGGCTTGATGGCGAATGCACTGCATGGCGTGCGACGCATCAAAACAGATGTCGTCTGCCATCACTTCCGCAGCGATTGAATTTCGCACCTCTGCGAGTCCATGATAATCATCTCGTGGTGTTGGCTGTTCGAAGAGCGTAACGTTGCAGTCTTTCAGTGCGTTTGCAGCTTCGATTGCTGTTGCCACATCGAACCCGCAATTTGCATCGATGACGATATCGTAATCAGGACCAATGGTTTCCCGAACGATCCGGACTCGTTCAATGTCTTCTTTTAAAACCGTGCCGACTTTGACTTTGATTGTCGTAAATCCGAGGTCGATCAGTTCTTTCGCGCGGCGACGAGCACGTTCAGGATCGTAAGCTCCCATGGAAAAACGACAGCGAATCTTCGGAGAACGGACTGGACCACCCAACAATCTGTAAACCGGTTTTCCCTGATCTTTTCCTTGAATGTCCCAGCAAGCCATTTCGATTGCCGACTTCGCAAACCAGTTCCCTTGTGCCGCCTGATCCATCACCAAATCGATGCCTTCAATATCGTACGGATCTTTCCCAATCAGCAAAGGAGCAAAGACTTCATCAATGATCGATTGAGCACTCCAAACAGTTTCCCCGCTCCAGCGTGGAATCACTGTCGCCTCGCCGACACCGTCGATATCGGAGTCGGTTTCAATACGAATAATCGGGTACAACGAGACTTCGTGTTTCCCCAAAGCGGAGACCATTCGGAACTCCGGCTTCAAAGGAATCCGAACTGGAAATGTTTTGATGGCTGTGATTTTCATCAACACTCTCTGTAGAATTTGAAACGATGTTCCAAGTTTCGAAACGATGATTCTTCAAAATGAGTGTGAGTAGTTCATGAGCAATCCGCAAGCGGGCGTCGGAAGAGTCTCTCTCACCCCTTTCTGGGGAGTCGAACTGACCGGTTGGGGATATTACCTGGAACGAACATGGCTCGACATTCACGACCCACTCCATGCGACAGCGATTGTAATTGAGAATGATCATGATCGATTAGCAGTCGTCTCTCTCGATCTCATGGTCATCAGCGATCAGTTCGCAAAGCTGGTTCGAGAGGCTGCCTCTGAAGAAACGGGAATCCCAACTCAAAACATTCTCGTGAGTTGCACTCATACTCACAATGCTCCCGCTTCGGGTGGGCTGTTAGGCGTTGGTGAAGTCGATCCGCTCTATGAAGCCTGGGCTGCGAAGCAGGCAGCGACCGCGATTATTCAAGCCTGGCGATCCAGAACCGCTGCGAAGTTCTCCGCGACTACAACTCAAGTCAACGACCTGACTTTCAACCGGACCCGAGAGAAAGGTCCGGTCGATCCGAATCTGACTCTGCTGGTCATCGAGAATGATCGCGATGTCCCCATAGGAATCTTAGTCGGATTTCAGGCCCATCCAACTGTTTCGACAGTTGTGAATCCACGCTCCGTCAGCCGAGACGTTCCCGGAGAAGTTTGTGAGCGAATCGAAACCGCCTTCCCGGGATGCCTGGCGATGTACATTCAAGGAGCATGCGGCGACGTGAATTTCCATCGCACATTTTCTACTCAAGAGAAGTGTGCAGAGCCTGCCAGGCTGTTGACTGATGCTGCCTTGAAAGCACTCGAGGACCGGCAACACCTCAATGCCAATCAACTCGGTGCTGCGGCGAAGGAGGTGACTCTTCCAACTCGCCGATGGAAACTCGACGAACTTGAGAATGATCGAATTGAAGCGACACAGCGTCTTCGAGATCACGACATGGAAGGCTGGCGGGATACCATTGGGCGAGTCATGACGAATCAGCCCGACGATATGATCTCTCGGCATGGCGGAGATGAATGGAAAGCGGTCGCTGCGATGTGCCGTTTCAATGTCGAATGGACGGACAGAATGCTGCTCGATTTGGAGACTCGTCCCGAAACCTTAAGGACTGAAATCCAGGCACTGCGATTCGGAGAGTTCGGGATTGTCAGCAACGCTTCAGAGTTTTTCACAACGCTGGCGATGCAAGTACGAGAACAAATCGACCTGCCGCACTTGGTGCTTTCATGTTACAGCAACGGGAGAATCGGTTATCTGCCGGACGCTCATGACATCGAAAGAAAAACGTACGCAGCTTATCAATCTCCGAAATACTGCAACCAGTTTCCGTTCATCGAAAAATCTGGACTGACCATGGCTGATGAGATGTCGTCACTCCTGAATTCGATCTAACGAATCCGCTATTGGTCTTGATGTTCCCCCTCGATGTGAGCAGTTTATTAAGCACGGTGAGAACAGCCATTTTATGAATACGAGAGCATGAAAACATTTGCCTGAACAGTCCGCTGACGACTTCTCACAGTGGTGAGCTCGCTCCTTGAGAATCATCACCACAGAACGACTGATGTACCTTCCAACAGAAAGACAGCAAAACGATGGACTCAAACAGCACAGTGCCAACGAACCGACGTCACCTCGTTTTTTGGCTGGCGTCGGCAACATCGTTTTTTCTGTACACACATCGCTATGCCTGGAACTTAATTCGCCCGGAATTGCAAAAAGAATACGGCCTGAGCAACACGGCACTCGAAGGACTCGGTACGGCGTTCTATGCGACATACACTCTCGGTTCGATTCCAAGTGGAGTCGTCATCGATATGTTCGGTCCGCACATCTTTTTGTTTGTCATTATCCTGATCTGGTCAATCACACTGCCGCTGCACGGAGTCACGGGAAATTTGCTGGGGTTGGGGAGTGTCCGTTTACTCTTCGGAGCTGCACAAACGGGTACTTATCCTGCTTTGGGACAAGTCACCCGAACATGGTTTCCACGATCGGGGCGAACACAAATTCAGGGCTGGGTCGCAAGCTTCTTCGGTCGAGGCGGAGCGGCGTTCTCGTCAATATTGATGGGTACAATCTTAATGGGTTTCTGCGGCTTCTCATGGAGAATGGCACTCGTCCTGATGTCGATCCCCGGAATCGTGTTTGCCGGTCTCTTTCTCTATTACTTCAGGAACACTCCAGAGGACGATCCTCATACGAATGAAGCGGAACGGAATTTGATTCGTGGAGATGAAAAAGTTTCGACAAGCTCACGAAACGTCATTTCAGCCAAGGTCGCTTTGAAGAATCTCAGCTTGCGGATCATGGTTGTCCAGCAGTTCATGAATGCCGGCGCAGACGTCGTTTACACCTTGATTCTTGGAAGCTTCTTCAAATCGCTGGGCGTTGAAAAGATGACGGACCTGGGTTGGATGGTGAGTCTCCCATTGATCGGCGGAGCTGTTGGCGGAGTCGTTGGTGGAATCCTGAACGACTGGTTGATCCCTCGTCTGGGCAGCCGCTGGGGGCGTTCGCTGGTTGGGTTTGTTGCGAAGTCTCTGGCTGCGGCAGCTCTGTTTGTTGCGATCAGTCAACCGACTCCCGAACGTGTGGCTGTCGGCTTGTTCTTTGTGAAGTTCTTTACTGACTGGACGCAGCCGACCGTCTGGGGGACTGCGACCGATATTGGTGGTCGATTTTCTGCGACTGTTTTCAGCATTATCAATACAGCTGGAAACGCAGGCGGATTCATCATGCCGCTCATCTTCGGGCCGCTCCTTGATATTTACTCCACGAACACCATCGTCAATGGAGAAGCAGTCACCCACACAAACTTCACTCCGATGTTCATCATTGTCGGCGTGTTTTACATCGGAGCCGGGATCTGCTGGCTCTTGGTTGATTGCACTAAAAGCGTTGATGTTCCTGATGAAATCAAACCTACTGAAGCCTAGAGCAGTTTGCTCTACCGTTTGCCCGTGAATAACGCATTTCTCTAGTAAAAATGCTGTTCGCCACGAGGCAGATCATGCAAACCAATTCGAAAGATGCTCTAAGCAATGAGACTCGCAGGAGGCCGGGCCTGTTCTTACCTCCTGAGGCTGAATTTGACATACTCAAAATTGATTATCACGACAAAACAGTTCAACCTGAAAGAACGAAAATGGTTATCAACACGCTCGACTTCGAAGCTCCGGGAAAGCAACAGAGTTTCCTTCGTGTCCCGTACTCACATAACCTCGGAGGCTGGGCCAATGTAATGATCCCCATCACGACGGTCGCTTCTGGAGAAGGTCCGACTGTCCTTGTGATGGGCGGAAATCACGGCGATGAATATCAGGGACAAATCGCAGCGATGAAACTCGCTCGCGAACTCACTCCTGAAATGGTGACTGGTCGAATCATTATCATTCCATCACTGAATTTTCCTGCAGCGCGGGCTGCAACCCGCCTCTCTCCACTGGATGGGAAGAATCTAAATCGCTCCTTTCCCGGAGAACCTGAGGGGAGCGTCACCAGCCAGATTGCTCATCATTTGACAACTGTGTTATTCCCGATGAGCGATGTCGTCATTGATCTTCATTCCGGGGGGCGGAGCATGGAATTCGAACCGTGTGCCCATATGCACCTGGTGGACGACAAGGAACAGCGAAAGAAGATGCTCGCTGCCATGCTCGCCTGGAACACAGACTTCGCATTTCTTTACGCCGACATCGCCGGTACTGGCCTGCTCCCGGTCGAGGCGGAGAATCAGGGCAAGCTCGTGGTTACAACAGAACTTGGAGGAGGTGAGGCGGTCCCGGCGCACATTCATCAGATTGCAGAATCGGGCCTGAAGAATGTGCTGATCCACGTAGGAGCCATTCATGGAGAAGAGCAAACCCGAGAAAGCCTCGGTAAGCCTCCCACAATTCTCACCCAGGCACTCGACGCTGAAGATTACATTCTCGCTCCCGAGTCGGGCATTTTTGAAGTGAAATTTGAGCTGGGAACCAAAGTTCAAAAAGGAGACTGCGTCGGCCTGATTCATCACATGGAACGCCCTGATCGCGAGCCTGAGCAACTCATCGCTCGCAGCACAGGATATTTGATGACCATGCGTTCTCCCTGCTTAACCCAGCAAGGAGATTGCGTGATTGTCGTAGCACAAGAGGTCGACATCAATTCGCTGTAGAGCTGCTATCGAAATTGAATTCGGGATCTGCCTCGTGGATAATCGCTATTTCATTGACGAAACTCGTTATCCACGGGGACGACAATCATTGAAAATGTTCTATGCAAGAATCTCGTGAATCACGTGACCATGGACGTCGGTAAGGCGAACATCCCGGCCACTGTAACGGTAAGTCAGTTGTTCATGGTCGACTCCCATCTGATGCAGGACTGTCGCCCAGAGGTCGTAGATGGTCCGTTTTTGTCCGACCACATGGTAACCGTATTCGTCCGTCGCTCCATGAATTGTGCCCCCCTTGATTCCTCCACCAGCCATCCAGACTGTAAACCCGAGTGAGTTATGGTCCCGACCATCCGAGCCTTGTGAGAATGGAGTTCGTCCGAATTCTCCGGCCCAGATCACGATCGTCTGATCCAGTAAGCCACGTGATTTGAGATCCTTCAACAGCCCACCAATCGGCTGATCGACCTGCATCGCCATGTTGCGATGCCCCACTTCCAATCCGCCATGTTGATCCCAGGGGTTGGCAGCCTGACTTCCACCTGGAGTTTGCGGCAAGCAAGTCAGTTCGACAAATCGCACTCCGCTTTCAACCAACTTTCTGGCGAGCAGACACTGCTTTCCATAACCAGCAGTTTGCGAATTGTCCGAAAAAATGCCGTACATCTCCTGTGTCGACTTTGATTCTGTCGACAAGTCAACGAGTTCGGGAATCGCAGTCTGCATCTGATACGCGGTTTCATAATTGCGGATGGCTGCTTCGACTTGTGGATCGTGCGCGACTCGCTTGGAGAACTGATTGTCCAGATTCGAGATCAGCGACAGACGCTCTCGTTGAATGACGTCTGCTTCGCGAGGACGAATGTTGGCGACCGCCTCAGCTCCATCGATCTGAACAATTGATGCCTGGTGCTGGGCTGGAAGATATCCACTGCTCCACTGCCCGACTCCTCCATGAGGAACACCCGATCCTCCACTTTTGAGAACGACATAACCGGGGACATTTTTGTTTTCCGTACCGAGTCCATAGTTAATCCACGCTCCAGCGCTTGCGTGTCCGATAAAAGGAAATCCGGTATGAAAGAAGAAATTTCCTTGAGCGTGCTCATTCACAGTACTCGTCATTGAGCGGATGATCGCAAGTTCGTCGACCGACTCTGCGACATGGGGAAACATCGAACTCACAGGAATCCCGGACTCTCCGTACTGTTTAAACGAAAACGGACTCGGAAAAATGTTGCCGTTGTTGTTGAACTGCGTTCGTTCAACTTTCACTGGCATCGGCTTGCCAGCTTCTTTCTGCAAGCGTGGCTTCGGGTCAAACGTATCGATGTGCGAAGCCCCGCCGGACATGTAGCACAAAATGACATTCTTCGCTGTCGCTGGATGATGACTTCCCTGAACTTCGGCTGCGCAGGATTCATGCAAGAGTTGCGACATCGCCAGCCATCCAAAACCGGATGAGCCCGCTTGCAAGATCTGACGCCGAGAGATTTGTGAAAACATGTTGAACTCGCTCTCGCAATTCGTAAATACTGGATCGTGGTTTCAATAGAGCATTTTTAATGCTTGCCTTGCCCGTAAAGGCCACTTTTATGACGACATGAACTTCTCTCTACGAGGCAGAACCAGACCACCAATTTGAAATGGTTAGAACTGATCCTGAAACCTGAATTCTCTCTCTCAAATGGTGAGAAAGCGGCTATTTCAAAGGTTTTCGGACTGGTTCTAAAAGATGGTTTCTCGGCTTTCCCTCGCTCTTCTGTTTTCTACTGGATGTACAGGAATTCTTTGAGATTGAATAAAGCATGTGCAAAGTCTGCCCATTCCTGATCTGGTTCTGGTGACTTACCGAGTTGAGACAATTCCGTTTTCAATTGCTCGAGCTGCTTCTGAGAATCTTGAACTGTTCCAAGTTCTTGAGAAGAAAGAGCTGCGAGAACTTCACGGTCAGAAACGTAACCGGTGTTCCCATTAGCAATCGCTTGGACTTCATCTGGATTTAAAGCTCGGTCGTACAATCTCGCCACCAGAATTTTCCCTGAAAGCAATCGATTTCCACCGGGATTGCCGTGACGCAGACCGAAGAGGACCTGGGATTTGCCGGCTTGATATTGGTATGCATCACTTTTCCGATACGATTTTCCATAAGGAGTTCCATTTCGGAAGCCCTGAATTGTCCCATCCTCGGCATAGGTGATGGCAATATGAACTGGTTGTTTGGCGGCTTCTGTTTCCGCTGTCGCAGCGAACGGAAGCGTCCTGGCGAAATTGTTTGACCCCGCAAGCCAGTGTCGGGCCTTCTGTTCCCCGAACACGATGGCATCAAAGTATGTCCCGGAAAGATCTTGAATCGAAACAAGTCCGCCGCCACGTTGGTCGAGGTTCGAGAGTTGGACAACTGCTTCCAGAGTTTTCGCTTTGATCGGCACTTCGATTGGAGCTGTAGCAACATGACTCTGCCCATCGAGAATGAGAGCTCCATCCTCAATTTTCGCCCGTCCTTTTGCTTCACCATGTAGATTCCCAATACTGTCCTGAAAATCTTTCTCAAAAGTCCATTCAGCAATCGGGGCGCCAATCGGAATCGCCGACTGGAGACTCTTTTGCTTTGCTGCAGCCAGCCGTTTTCGAGTCGGTTCCAGGATTGAAGAAATCTTCTGGGAAACAAAATTCACTTCATTTTCTATTGTCTGTTGCCGCGCAACGGCCTCCTGATAGAGCCCCCGTGAACGCTTCAGATATTTTTCAGCTGAGCTCAATTCTGTTTCACTCGGAGGACGGCCGAGAGCCGCGAGAGTCAATTTTTCGATGTTCACTCGGTCAGAGTCTGACTTAGAAAGAGTTCGTGCCGCGAACTGCTTTGCTGCGGCGATCACAAATGGATCATTCAAAAGGGTGAGTGACTGGGCGGGGACATTTGTAATATCGCGACGCCCTTTCGTGGCGAAAGGGACTGGGAAATCGAACGTCTCTAAAAATGGATTGAGCGAATTTCGACGAACGGACAAATACAGACTTCGTCGCGGGATATTCGTGGCATTGCCAACTGGTGGTCCGAACATTTTGTTGTCGAGAATTCCAGAGACTGACAAAAGTGAATCTCGCAGCACCTCAGCTTCGAGTCGCCGAATGTTGGCGTGTGAAAGCAACCGGTTCTCTGGATCAATATCTTGTGACTTCGCTGTCGGCAAGGAGTCCAATTGCCATGTTTTTGTGAGGACGATTTCACGTATCAACGATTTGATTGACCATCCGTCATTTTGAAATCGAATCGCCAGTTCATCGAGCAACTCGGGATGCGAAGGCTTTTCTCCCAACTGACCGAAGTTGTCGACCGTCCGTACAAGTCCAGCACCAAAAAGATAATGCCAGATACGATTCACAGCGACCCGACGCGTGAGAGGATTGTCCGCCCGAACGAGATCGTCCGCCAGTTGAAGCCGTCCGCTCAGTTCGGTTTCGTAGGGTGTCGAGTCGATCGCTTCCAGAAACCGTCGGGCGACGACCGCCCCCGGTTGATGATGATTACCAAGAATGAACAGCGCTTGGTCGGCGGCGTCCGCTTCAAGTAGCCCCGGTACACGATTCGGAAGAGGAATCGACTCTTCAAGTTGTTGATATTTGCGTAGAAGTGCTTCGAGTTGTGAATCTTGCCCCTCCAGCGAATTCAGGAGTTTCAATTTTCGACACGCTTCGATCAATCGCACCTGTCCTTCACTCGCCTCATCAGCTTTCCAGCTAAGAATCGCCTTACGCAATGCGTTCAGATATCGATCACTCAGCTCTTCAGCAGTTGTGATTTTGACCGATTCTTGATCTCGAAAAACCGCATCATAAGAAGCAGCTTCAAGTGGAGGTTGAAAAGAACCCTTGGGAGCCAAAACGGCATTGCGAATACCAAACCAGGAACGGTCGATATTTTTTGCAAGGATGGCAGTGTCGGGGGCTGTGTTGATCTCGATATGCAGTCTGTCCCCGTTCCAATAAGTCAGATCATATTTTTGCCATCGCCATTTCCCGTTATTCAGTGTTGTGAAGGGATAAACATTTCCATTGCGGGGATAGTTCTGCACAACATATCGGAGCAACGACTGACCATTTCCCGTGACCTGAACCCAAAGCTCAAATTCGCCGTCCAACTCAAAGTTTGGGGAAGAAAAAACATTGCGGTGCTTCGTCGAGAACAGATGCGAATAGACACCCGCAGGCAGGAGTGGTGAGATCCTTTCTCCATCTGCAAAGAGTGCAAAATCGCCGGCCCGAGCCGGTTTATTTGCAGTTCCGTTTCCGTGTACGAGCCATTTCTCAAAGTCCGTTTGATTCGTCAAGTCCCAGGCAGAACTCCCCGGTGGCAGATCCATCTCTTGCCGCGATTGTGATTCTTGGACCAGTTTGCCGAACTCCTCAGCACCTTGATTCAACGCGGCAAAGGGGGACAGCAGGTCAACCTCTTGAGGAGCGTTCTTTTGCGAAACCGATTTCTGCACCCGGTTCGAAAAACCTTCTAGCGACTTCAGCCAGTTTTCTGCGACACGGCTTCGTACTTCACGTTTGAGCTGCTCGAGTTGCGTCTGCAGTTCGTGTCGTTGGGGAGTCAAGCTTGCATCGATAATCCCCGGACGTGTGGAGCCGAGAACTCCGAACATTGCGTAGTAATCTGCCTGGCTGATCGGATCAAATTTATGATTGTGGCAACGTGCACAGGAAATTGTTAAGCCGAGAAATGCTTTCGAAAAAACATTAATCTGATCATCAGTAAATCGAACCTTTTCATCGAGAGCATCGGTCGGCGCGAAGCCATGAAAACACATTCGCCAATGAGCCGGACCGATAGCAGATTCATTCAACCCCAGCTTTGAGTTCACTCTCGGCTCTGGCAGGAGATCTCCAGCGATATGCTCACGAATCAACTGGTCGTACGGGATATCTGCGTTGAATGCGCGTACGAGATAGTCGCGATACTTCCAGGCATGTGGAATCGCTGGATCACCTTCACTCCCGTGACTTTCAGCATACCGAACCAGATCCATCCAGTGCCGAGCCCAATGTTCGCCAAATGCGGGTGACGCTAAATACTGATCAACGAGTTCTTCATAAGCTGCAGGATTCGTATTCTTGAGGAACGCCTCAGTCTCCTCAACCGTTGGAGGTAGACCTCTGAGAACGAAACTCAAACGGCGGATCAGTGTCCGACGATCTGCAACGGTTGCTGGCTCCAGTGCCGCTTCTTCGAGACGTCGCTGGATGAACTTGTCGATCGGATGACTTGACCAGGACTCGTCTTGAACGCGTGGAATAGTGGGCTTCGTAATTGGCTGGAAGCTCCACCATTTCTTGCGTTCTTTTAACGTATTTTCCCATGTCGCGACTTTCATGTTCGCCGCACCCGCTGGGGCTGAATGACGTGGATCAGGAGCGCCGAGTTTGATCCATTTGAGAAAGTCGTTAATTGTCTCTTCGCTGAGCCGATCCTCTCCTTGCGGCATCTTCAACTCTTTGATTTCGTGACGCAGCACCTTGATGAACAGGCTTTTCTCTGGCGATTTGAAATCAAGCGGCGGTCCAGATTGTCCCCCCTGTCGCAAGGCAGAACGATGATCAAGAGCAAATCCGGCCTCAGCCGTATCGATGCTGTTATGGCAGGATTCACATTTTTCGACGAGGACCGGGCGAATCTTCGTCTCAAAGAATTCGAGTTCCTGCATTGTCAACGGTGAGTCAGCAGCTCGAACTGAAGTCGCGACTATTGAAAGAACCGTAAAACAGCACCAGATTTTTTTCATTCAATTCACTCTATAGCACTTTCGTGCCAGCTGCGTCCTGAAGATCATTTTCATGACTTCACGGACTTCGCTTCACGAGGCAGAATCCGTACATCGATTCAAAATTCACTTGAGTCGTTAGCATTCAAGCAACATTCGAACAATGAAGATACCAGAGAAGATAACTGAATGAGGGAAGCTTGAGAACAGGATCATCCAATTTTGCTGCTCGCGGTTTACTGATTGACGCGGGCAATTTCTGATTCTCGCCAAGCTCGCAGGTATGTCTGAAATCCAACCTGAATGACCGGGGTCTTAGACATCAAGGCCGCTTGAAACTCTGCGGATTCCACCGAACCTCCCTGCTTCAGAAACAGATGAGCGACATGGCTGGCGACAGCGGCGTCGTACCGTGGTAGTTCCTTCATAGCGACGTTCAAGTCCCCCTGGCTTTCTTTTATGATCTCTTCCGCGTAGTCGCGTGCGCACGTGGCTTCGCCATCTTTGTTGGCATCAAACCATTTCGCTCCGCTACATCCGAGTGTCCATGTCCTGGACTGAACCGTTCTCGGTTGATACGGCAAAGCGGTTCGCCAGTACGGTTCTTCAATGCCGGGGCCGGTCGCGATGGCAACATAACAGACATCATGCGTTGGCTTAGGCAGCACAAACCGCATGTTCGCCTCTGTATCACTTACCTCAGCTGATTCGATTTCAGAGATCGCTTGAGAGATCACTTCTCGTCCGTTGGCAAAAATTTTGATCTCTGCAGGCTGAATCCAATCCGGACTTCGAACCTGGACTGTAAGTACGATTGCATTTTTGTTGTCGTTGGAATCAATGTCCTCAATATTCAACGTCGTAAACAACCCGTAACTCACGACGACATCACCTCGCAAAAAAGCGTTGACAGCATCTTCCGTGTTGATGCTTCCAACATTTTCATCGGGAGACTGAATGTAAGTTCGCCCTTGTCCAACGAAGTGACGTGCGACATCGTGAGAATCGCTACTCCCAACTGGAGTAATCTGATGGCCCGCGTTCAGCAGGTTCATCCAATCGTGGAACAATTCCAACGGATCAGTTTGGGTCGCTCCTGAATTAATCACTTCCATTGCGTTGAACCCAATCGGCCACCCTTTGAGCGATTCGCCGACGATCGAAAGGTAATTCTCAGGACCAAATGGAGTAAATCGACTGTGAAGGTCTCGAGCATGGTTGAGAATGATGATTTGTGCCTGAGTTTTGTCCTCGACCTCTTTAAAAATTTCCGGCCACGTATTCAGTTGACGATCGGGGACTTCCTGATCGACGCTCACAGGAAAAATGTTGAAGTGACCGACGGAGGTCGTGTATTCGTTTCCGACGACTGGAGTAAAATACTGAGAGACGTTCATCTCGGCAGCGAACGGAGCGTGATCGATATGCACATTGTGATCGGTCGCAATTGGAAGTTCGATCCCCTCACCTGCCAGAGTGATCATTCTTTCTTGGATCGTTGAGTCACCATGCCCGGAGTGGGTCAGCGTGTGGACATGAGTGTCGCAGGCGACATAGCCTGACGTATCAACCTGACGTTCGATTTGCAGCGAGACCTTTGCGTCGTCCCCTTTTCGAACACTTAAATCGTGTGTGGCGAGTGAATACTCGAAGCCCCGTCCTGCATAAATTTTGTACTTCCCAGCAGGCAAACCAAATGTTGCTTCACCGGTACTGGAATAGAGACTCCCGGGGCGAACAGCCATCGTCGAGTTTGATTCTGCACCGACCGTTTGCATTTCGCCCAGTTCATTCAAAATGGTGATTCTAGCTGGCAGTTTTCCGCGACTCGTTTGATCGGTGACTGTGACTGTCACTTTCGCTTCATTGAGGAGATCTGCTTTCGAGCGTTTCAACAGCTTGACTCGTCCAATCAAAATATCGTCACCAGTTCGCGGATTTCGCTCCCCGTTTTTTATCTCCAGCCTGTTGCTACCTGTTTTCAGGTCACCGGCAGCAAGATCAAAATAAACGACCATCCCGTTTTCATCGCGAGGTAACGTCGTAATGATCTTGCCATTGATCTCAATATTCCAGCGTTGTTTCACCTGCTGTTGTGAGAGTTGCAACGTCACAGGCGCGGAGTCGCCATCAACCTCGAAGTCCATTGTGTACGCAGAGTCATATTCGCCTTCAGGAAAGAAATCCCACTCCCGAGTCTGGCCACTGCGAATCAACTGTAACTTAGAGGACGCTGATTCTTCTGCCTGAACTGGGACGCAAAGCAAACCCAGGAGCAGGAACGACAAGCGAGACAAATCAAAAGACATAATAAAACTCAGTGTTGAAGTGACCAGACCGATGCTTTGAATAAGGGCCGATGGCTTTGAAAATGATTGTAAGAATCTTGTCAGAGACCTCAAAGTGAGGTTGCGACAATGACTCGTTCTAAGAGACTATTAACGGACGGACTTGGGCGAGATTCTGCACAACAACACAACTGACTGCAGAACGATTGTGAACCATTTGATAGCAATTGGGGAGAATGTGATGAGGAATCAACTGAAAAGTTTGCTGTGTGGATTTGCAGTCTTGCTTGTTGGCTTGCCTGCAATTGCAAAAAATCCAGTCCCCGAAAATGAGGCTGTGAATAACGCAACTACTGAGAACGCAACTACTGAGATTGTCGCCAAGCAAACACAACAGCCCCAACAGTCTTCCGAGCCAGAACAAATCCTAGATGTCGAGAAGCCCAAAATCGACGCTGAGAAAAAAAGTGGTCGTCTGAACAAGTCTCGGCGATCAAAGGCAAAAGCTACCAAGGATCTCTTGAACTTCAATTTTGCTTACAATCCCGAAGAGGGAGATTTCAAAGGAGCGGTCGGATCATCAAATGACCAATGGAACTTCATCGACTACAGCCAGCAAAAACTTCAGCAGGTTCGATTCGCCGATGGAACGGAGTCCGACATCGAAGTGAACGTCTCAGCAAACGATGGCGAATGGGGAATCACAGGAGACTCCGGAGTCTATCATGGCTATATTTACCACAACTGTCAGTGCGTCGACCTGTCGGTGTCGCTGAAGTACCTCCCCGCCGGCATCTATGAAGTCTACGTCTTCGCACATGGCGATGCACCAAACCAGAACGCAGCCATCGAGCTTGAATCGGGCTCGGTCAAACTGACCGGGAAATCAACTCTCAACGATGGCACATGGAACTTCCGCAACAAAAAATTCCAAGATGAAAACCAGTACGTTCGCTACGTTGCCGAAGTCGAACCAGGTTCTCAAATGACGATCACCAGCAAACGCGACGGCAGCAACTATTCCATGTTCAACGCGATTCAACTAAAGCGAATTGCAAAGCCATAGAACATTTCCAGTGCTTGTCGTGCCCGTGTAGAACGCGAACACGAAGTCAAAAAGTGCGATAGAAATCGACACTTACCGCTTCGTGGGCGTTCACCTTCTTATTTTAATCACAAATTATTTTCTAGAGCAGTTTGCTCTACCGTTTGCCCGTGAAGAACGCATTTCTCTAGCAAAAATGCTGTTCGCCACGAGGCAGAACCTGCAAACCAATCCGAAAGATGCTCTAATCACAAAGCGATCGCAAAGATTGCCAGAATTGCGAGCCAGGCGACCCCGAGGAAATGCCAGAACCAGGCACAGAAACGGACGCCCCAATTGTACTCGTGGTCGTAACGGTCTGACTTGCTGCGGACTATGACGAAGGCGACGAACATCAAGGCAACGAAAAAGTGCAGGCTGTGGAGCGACGCAAAGCAGACGACAAATCCGAGTACGCCTTCAGAGGCATCTTCCGGTCCTCGATAAGTCGGAAACATCGACCAAATTCCGTAGGTCTGAATTCCGACGAACAACACTCCCAAGACCATGCTGATTTTCAGTTGTCGTCGAAATTGACGTTGCTTTTCCTGACTGACAAATTGAACAGCACTGTGCAGCGAATAAGATCCGCAAAGTAACAACAGCGAACTGATTGCAAATGCAGGGGGAAATCGAAACTCCCGAACCTCGGCCGGTTTTCCGATCCAGTGAATTAATATCCAGGTCAGCACCCCAGAGGCCGTGAGCGCAAGAAGCGATATCCCAAAGAACTGCAGCGCCTGGCGACTCAGTCCTTCGGCATTCCGAGCAGGCACTGGTGTGAAGTGACTCGAACTCAATTCATCTCCCTTCGTGGCTCACACGCCTCTGCGTTCTGCACCGGTGAATCGCCGGTGCTCAGTGCTCAGCCTTGTAGCTTCTTGTGCTGTTCTGAATTGCTACTTCTTCAAAAATCGTCCCATCAATTCGTGACCATTGTCAATTGTGTCGCCGGATGCGGCAGCTTGGACTTCATCGTACGACGAGACGTTTCTGTTTTCGATTCCTGCCCCACACATTGTGAATGGGACATATCCGTGGCTGTGAGTTTTGGTTCGCAAGAAGGTCGGATGATCGGGGCAGACAAGCATTCTGTATTCGCCCGTCGACTTCAGATACTCATGAACCGGACCAACAATCTTTTCGTCTATCTCTTCGAGTGCTTTGACTTTGGCCTCCGCATCACCTTCGTGAGATGCTTCGTCCGTCGCTTCGACATGGACCACAACAAAATCGAGATCACCTCGCAGAGCTTTAATCGCTGCCCGCCCTTTGGCAGCATAGTCGGTATCGAGATACCCAGTTGCTCCTTCAACTTCGATGACTTCCCAGCCGAGGAGTTTCCCGATCCCGCGTAACAAGTCGACCGCGGTAATGACGGCGCTGCGGACCCCATAGCGTTCAATGAAAGGTTCCAGATTTGGCCGAGAGCCTTGTCCCCATAACCACGCCTGCGTGGCAGCCAACTCACCTTTTTCCGTCCGCTTCTGATTCGATTCGCACTCCGCAAAAAGCTCGACACTTTTCTCCATCAACTCGCGCAAATCGCACCCACCTGACCCCATTGGCAGAGACTCGTTGATCGGCTGATCAGTGATATCATGCGGCGGAACGGTATATGTGTCATCTGCGAAAGGGGCCTTACCGCCACGGGCACGGTAGATCAACAAGTTTCGATAACTGACGCCGGGATAGAATTTCCAGTGTTCACTTCCGCAAGTTTGCTTCTGCATGAGTCCGATGAGTTCAGCCCCGACGTCGCTGGATATTTGCCCCGCAGTGAAGCTTTTCATCTTCCCGTCTTCGACTGTCACCAGATTACAACGAATCGCCCAGTCTCCCGGAGAGAGTTCGATCCCCTGGGCAGCAGCTTCCAGCGGTGCTCGGCCTGTGTGGAATTTGTGCGGATCGTAGCCAAACAGGCTCATCGTTCCGACATCGCTCCCCGATGGCATCGATTCTGGAACGTTATCTGTCTGTCCGACAATTCCAGCCTTCGCGATGGCGTCCATATGAGGCGTATTGGCTGCTTGAAGCGGAGTTTTCCCTCCCAAAGAGGCCTGCGGTTCATCAGCACATCCATCAGGAATCACAAGTACATATTTCATTTTATTCACATTCAGAGACAGTCAGAGTCTTAACGATAATCGGCGGGATGCAGTCTGAACCCGACATGGATATTTGAATCGACGAAGTTTCCTGAGAGCCATACAGAGAACTCTGCCATTGTAGCAATTTGCTTCGAAATGAAACTGAAAGGCCCTCGACACTGTTGCTGCTGAGTGGACCACTCGTTTCGGCAGTGCGCCATTTCGCCAACACTGCTTGGGGAATTCACCCGCTAAACATTGGCTCCAGAATGTTCAGCATTCTTGACACAATCGCTACGTTCGCGTTCATTGCTACAAACACTACAACCGTTACAGCCGGTACATTCAGACGCCGCCAACAGAACAGAGATTCAACACAACATCTTTCTCTGAAACACGTTAAGTATCATTAACGAGAACAATTCACTGTCTCACCGCGCCCCGATGGTACGGGTTATGCCAATTGTAGGAATTGTCAGGATCAATACACCTGAACGGATTTCAACGATTTTAAGAATTTTAACCCTATTGGAGCTGGATTGAGAAAAGCGTTGAAGTAGGACGATTTGCTCTGCATGCAACAGGCAGATTTTGAACTCTCGCAAGACCATTGGAATCGTTTTTTCATTTCTGAAATTGCGGTGACTGAATGCAGGTTTTTCAAGAGTGAGTCCTCTTCAAACATGTGAGAGCGTGTGTGGCGACCTGAGACCTCGCCATGGGCGGCCCGACCGCCCGGAATCCTCGCGATTCCAGGAGACACTCTTCTTCCGCTCGTAATCGTGTTGATTGCGAATGAATTGAGGCAGGCATGTCCTCATGAAGTCGAGTGCGTCACTGCAAGACGTTGCTCCTGGTTGAGCGAGGTTTTTTCGATTTCTTCCCGGTAACACCAACACCTCGAAGAAATCTCACGTTCTATCGATTCGCTGTGCTCGATCCAAAGTGGAGCGAAAAAATGAACACGTTATTCAATGCCTTCTGGCAAGATGAAATTGGCTTTGTTGTCTCTGCCGAGTTAGTTCTCGTCAGTACGGTGGGTGTCCTCGGTGTCATCGCTGGCCTTTCGCACGTGCGCGGTGCCGTGGTTGAAGAGTACAAAGACCTGGGCGACAGTTTCCGATCGATCGATCAGTCTTTCAGCTACAGCGGTTTTCGTGGATGTAAAGCTTTCACGGCAGGCTCTGCATTTCTGGAGGACTGCGAAGAGCCGGAAATTCACTTTACCGAAATTTACGACAGCTGCCCAACACCATGCGCGACACCCTGTGAAACACCGTGTGAAACACCTTGCGAATCATGTCATACTCAGTACACAACTCCCCATGCCACACCGTGTGCAACACCTTGCTCAAGTGGATGTGCAAATGGTTGCCCGACTGTTGGCGAAACGGGCGTCACTGGACAGCTGGAACCGATCCCATGTCGTGGCTGTGGTAGTGTCTCGCAACATTTCAGCGAGCAAGATTGCTGTCCGACACAAGGCTACGGAGAGGGCACGATTCAGCCGTTGCGAGCTCCGCATTCAAACTTGAAGCCTCAATACCACGATGGATACCTGATTTCCTCTGGTCCTCAAAAATACGAACCGCTCTTTGAGGAAGGACCGGAAATCTCCGACAAGGTGACCGATCCGAACCCGCATGCGATTTACAACGTTCGAAGATACGTTGAAGCACCAGCCTGGCCGGCCTCTCCAAAACTCGTTCCAAGATCGGCAGTCTGGTAACCTCCGTTACAGCGACGATCTTCAACAAAACGAATCTCCAACTTGGGGAAAGGCTCTTGAAGAAGAAGCTGAGCTGTAGCGAAATTTGCAGAGAGTGGTACGATCTACAAATGTGGATCGGACCACTTTTTTCGTTGATGAGGCAGCGAGAGTCCAAAGGGATCAGCATGCTGGGTTCGACCAGTCAAATCGGGGTGGAAAACTACGGTGGAAAGTTGTCGAGCGATTACCGAGAAACCGTATCCTAGATACGACGAGGATCTGGTCCTGTTGCGAAGGCTTCGGAGAGCCGTCGTCCGAATGTCTTCAACATCTTGCAACTGAGTGTTCTGCTTTTTAACTGAATGACTACTTCAACTCATAATCTTGTTCCACAACCTGGTGAGAAAATCCTGTTTATTACGGGACGGCTAGCAGAAGCGATCACTCGACAGGTGGTTCAAGAAGTGAGCCAAGCGATGGGCTTCGCTGCGGATGTTCATGTAGTCGGCATCTCTGTTGCCGCTCTCACCCACGCCGACTGGCTGAACCGAAAACTGACCGACCAACCGAGCGGATATGACGCGGTTTTCGTCCCGGGGTGGTGCCAGGGAGACCTCGCTCCACTCACTGATCGGTTTGGGGTTCCGTTTCGACTTGGGCCGAAAGACATTCTCGATCTCGCCGAATTTTTCGGTCGACAATCACGCGGGCCAGTCTCTCTTGATCGCTACGATATCGAGATCATTGCCGAAATTAATCACGCTCCTCGATTAAAACAGCAGGAGATCCTGGAGATCGCAAATCGATACCGGCGTGATGGCGCCGACGTGATCGATATCGGCTGCATCCCGGGAGAGAGTTGGCAACAGACCGGCGAAGTTGTCTCGATGCTAATCGCTGAAGGGTTTCGCATTTCGATCGATAGCTTTGATCGAAATGAAGTGGAGTCTGCGATTCGGGCAGGTGCAGAGCTTGTGTTAAGTTGCAATTCAACAAACGTCGACTGGCTGTCACAGCTTGGAGTTGAACTTGTCGTCATTCCCGATGATCCGGCAGAAACAAGTACGATGTGGGAGACAGCCGAGAAGCTCAGGCTGGCAAACTGCCCCCATCGGCTCGATCCAATTCTAGAACCGATCGGGTTTGGATTCGCAGCTTCTCTGGCCCGATATTACGAGGCTCGACGACAAGTCCCTGAGCAACCGATCATGATGGGGATTGGAAATCTCACTGAAATGACAGAGGTCGACAGCGCCGGCTTGAATGCACTCTTCGCAGCGATTTGTCAGGAGTTGGAGATTCAAAGTGTATTGGCGACGGAGGTCATTCCGTGGAGTCAGTCTGCAGTTCGCGAGTTTGATATTGCACGTAAACTAATGAAGCACGCCGTCGAGAATCGACGGCTCCCTAAACATGTGACTTCAGAATTAGTGATGCTCCGCGATCCGACAGTGAGTGAATTAGGTGCTACGGCACTCACGAACATGGCAAACGAAATTCGCGATGCGAACTATCGCATTTTCGTGGAACGCGATGAAATCCATATCATGAATCGAAATGGATATTGGCACGGTCGGGATGCGTTTGAAATTTTTGATGACTATATCGCCCACGATCCCAACCTCGACGTGAATCATTCGTTTTATCTCGGATATGAGCTTGCCAAAGCGATCACTGCTTTGACATTGGGAAAGCAGTATCGACAGGATCAGGCACTGAATTGGGGGTTCCTCACCGTTCCTGAACAAAGTGTTCACGAACGCCGAAAACAGCAGAAAGCTTCTGCGAGCAAGACGAGGAAATCCGATGTCTGAATTTCCGATCTTCCGTGAAATCATTCCCTCTCCGTCCGTTGAAGAGACGCTGGCTCTATTTTCAGAACGCGATCATCTCGTTTTACTCGAAAGCGTTCGGCGTCATGATTTACATGGAAGATACTCTTTTCTCGCTGCCGATCCGATTCAGACAAGCCTGCTTGATACACCTGAGTATGGAGTTGATCCATTCCGGGATGTCAAAAAATGGAGCGAGCAGTTCAAAGCGACTCCTCACCCGGACCTCCCCCCATTTCAAGGAGGCTTTGCAGGGTTGCTCTCGTACGATTTGGGGCGTTGCTGGGAACGGTTGCCAGTCCCATTCCGTGAAGAGTTCGATCTCCCGGCTTGCGTAGTAGGCATGTATGACTGGGTCATCGCTTGGGACCATCAGCAGGATCGCTGCTGGGTCATCGCGCATGGATTTCCGGAGACCTCCTTACAAGCGAGAAAAGCGAAGGGAGTTGCAACATGCGAAGAGCTGAGCGAACAAATCCTCAGTCAACCTCGCAATCAATGCGATGAACAACTGTCCCCGCAATCAGTAGAACTTAATTTCAATATTGAGAGCAATTTCACAAGGGAAGAGTATCTGGATGTGATCCAGAGAGTCATCGATTACATCGTCGCGGGAGATATTTTCCAGGCAAATTTATCTCAACAATTGATGACTCACACGCATCATTCCGCTCTCGAAATTTACAATTCACTCCGGCAACACAACCCCGCCCCATTCGCTGGATTGTTTCAACAGGCTGACTGGGCTGTTCTTTCGTCATCTCCCGAGCGATTTATCCAGAAGCATGATCGTTTCGTCCGTACACGTCCTATCAAAGGGACACGTCAACGGCGCGTGATTCCTGAAGCAGACTTGTTCACGCGGGACGAACTCCGCGAAAGCGAGAAAGATCAGGCCGAAAATGTGATGATTGTTGACCTCTTACGAAATGATCTTTCGCGAGTCTGCAAGCCGGGGACGATTCGTGTTCCTGAACTTTGCACCATCGAGAGTTATGAAACTGTCACGCATCTTGTTTCAGAAGTTATCGGCGAGTTGAAGGATGATGTCTCATTCTGGGATGTCATCGCAGCGACGTTTCCCGGCGGTTCTATCACAGGGGCTCCGAAAATTCGCGCGATGGAAATCATCAGCGAACTCGAACAAGTCGCCCGAGGCCCTTATTGCGGGAGCCTGTTTTACTGCGGATTTGATGGAACCGCCGACAGCAGCATTCTCATTCGAACGCTCACTAAACAGGGGAGCAAACTTGTCTTTCCCGTAGGTGGTGGAATCGTCTCGCAATCGAACCCGCAGTCGGAATTTGAAGAAACAGACCATAAAGCTGCTGGAATCCGAGCGGCCTTGAAGTCGATCATGAAGTAATTCTTTCTCACCGAATTTGCTGTCAACATCCTGCGAAGTTGCGCTTCAGTTCGTGTTAGCTCGGTTGTAGCGATTCGTTCGTTCCGAATGAGCACAAGTTCCTATTCATTGAATGTTGTGATTTGACCACATCCGCTGCCGACATAGGTTTTCACATTCAGGCCAGAAGCCGCTTGATATTCACGACGAGTGACTTCAGCGACTTAAAAAGCGTGTGATCTCCTTTCTCTCAAACTTTTCGGACCGGCTCTCAATGTCGACTCATCAAGAAGAAGACTTTTCAATGGATGAACTTCTTGAAGGATTCCAGTCAGTGACTGGTCCTGAAGAAGATGAGGAGACCGATGAGCAACCAGCTGAAAAAATTCTGGCCCATGATGCGATTCGAGGAAACAAACAGCTTGAAGAGCTGTTTGAACGCGTTCATTCACTTTTAGGAAACGCGGACGATGAAGAGATCTCGTTCAAGCCGAAGATCCCTGAAACACTCAGTGAAACCAAGCTGAGCGCGGACGAAATTGAAAAACTCGTATTGAAATATCTGCTTCAAAAAGGCTCCGCTGCCGGCCGATCAATTAGCGCCCAAATTGCGATTCCATTCGGGATTCTATTTCCGCTGTTGAAAGTCTGGAAGAATGACCAGCTGATCACATTCAAGAGCGCAGCTGAAATGGGGGACTACGTTTTTGGAATTACTGATCTTGGACGCGAACGGGCACGAAAATATGCAATCGAGTGCAGCTACTATGGCTCTGCTCCAGTTGGACTTCCGGAGTATCTGCATTCGATGGCGATGCAAACCATTGCTGGCATGGAAGCAACCGAACAGGACTTAAATCGAGCGTTCTCAGACCTGCTGATCAGCAAAGAGATGTTCCACAAACTTGGACCGGCGATCAACTCCGGCCGCGGAATGTTCTTGTTTGGAGAACCTGGGAACGGCAAAACCAGTATCGCAGAACGAATCACATCGTGTTTTGGTGATACCGTCTGGATTCCACGAACTCTTGGAATCGATGGTGATTTGATTCGCCTGTTCGATCCGGGTGTCCATGAAATTGTCTTCGAAGACGAGGACGAGACGATCTTCGATCTCTCTGGTGTCGATCCACGCTGGGTGCGTATTAAACGCCCAACGATTGTCGCCGGGGGTGAACTCACGATGAAAGAACTGGAAGTCACCCAAAATCCGATTACAAAAATCTGCGAATCGCCACTGCAATTGAAGAGTAACTGCGGGACACTGGTGATCGACGATTTCGGTCGACAAACCATGCCGGTCGAGGTGTTACTCAACAGATGGATCGTCCCACTCGAAAAGCGGTTCGACTACTTAAACTTGCCGAGCGGGAAAAAAGTCCAGGTTCCATTCGATCAGCTGATTATCTTTTCAACAAATCTGGAACCGAACGATCTGGTGGATGGAGCGTTTCTGCGCCGAATTCCTTATAAGATCCAGGTTCCCGATCCACTTCCAGAACACTTTGTGAAGTTGTTCGACATCATGGCTCCGAAAGTCGGGCTCATTAACGATCCCGAAGCGGTTGAGTATCTCATCGACACCCATTACATCCCGAAACAACGACCGTTTCGAAACTGTCAGCCGCGCGACCTGTTACTCCAAGTGCGAAACTTTTGCGTCTATCGAAAGCTTCCCAAAAAGGTCACGAAGGAAGCTTTCGACTTCGCCGTCGACAATTATTTCTCAATGATGTAATCCGGAATGCCATCCGGTCACGAACTCAAATTCGAACTCGAACTCGAACTCGAACTGCGCGACACGTCTGTTATTACGCAGCTTTCGATTCATTCGCCTCTGCACTTCGTCGCTCCAGTGCTGGAAGCTTCAGTGCATCTGAGTTCACACTGCGAATGTGCAAATCCATCTGAGGGAAAGCAATTTCGATTCCAGCTTTCCTGAACTCTCGATCAATCGTCAGATGCAAATCGGTGATGACTTTCAGCCTGTTATCGAGGTTCGGCAGGTAGACTCTGAGGTTGAACGACAAGGTGCTGTTGCCAAAGCCTTCAAACGAAGCAATCGGAGCCGGATCATTAAGGACGACAGGGTTTTCCTGCGCAACCCGATTCAGAATTTCCAGTGCCAAATCAGTCTCAGCTCCGTAGGCAACGCCAACGTTGATCACAACGCGGTTCGTTTTATCAGAGAGAGTCCAGTTCAGCAGCCTGCCCGTCACGAATTCTTTGTTTGGAACGATGTATTCTTTGCGGTCCCAGTCGATAATTGTTGTCGCTCGAATTTGAATTTTTGAAACGCTACCGGTGACATTATCGATCGTCACAACGTCGCCGATTCGAATGGGCCGTTCGAACAGAATGATCAATCCGGAAACAAAGTTGGCAAAGATTTCCTGGAGTCCAAAGCCAAGACCCACCGTTAAAGCGGCCACCAGCCATTGTACACTGGACCAGCCAATTCCTATCGTCTTACAAGCAACAATCATCCCGATTAAAACACATGCATACCGACAGAGTGTGGTAATCGCGTTTCGTTCTCCGTGATCGAGCGGCAACCGCTGGAGAAGCGAGAGTTCCAGTAATCCGGGTAAGTTTTTACCACCAAACAGTGAGACGGTAACGATTCCCGCAGCGAACAGCAGGTTCCCGAACGTAATCCATTTCTGCTTGGTGACAGTCCGCAGCGTTTCTTCTCCGTCGATCGTATGTGACTCAACGACGGTGACTGCAGTACTCCAGAGTTCGATACGATTGAACACATGCAGCGCGGGCATGACCTGTGACCAGATCATCCAACTCCCGCTGAGCATCACCACGCATGCGGTAACCCGAAGCAGTCGAACCATTTGCTGGTTCAATGTTGAAAGATCGACTTGCGGTTTATCAACCGGCGGAACTGGACTCCCTCCGTTCTCACCAGATGTCTCCGAGTGCAACTCCATCGCAGCTGCGCGACGCGCTCGAGCTTGCTCCATCGCGATTTGACGTCGCGCGGCGAGAAGCCACTGAGTGATGATCGTGTAGGCGATGACAATGGATATCGAAAGCCAGAACGTAAATTGAAGTCGTACAAGAAGTTGCTCAGCCGTGTACTGATATCCAACCCCAGCCATAATTCCCAATGCACAAGGCGAGAGAATACTGAGGGGATACCAGAACTTTCGTGTGCGGTACATCAGTCCGTCGGGGTTCCCTTTCAGAAGGTGCCCCAGAATTTGCCCCGTCGGTTTCAGCATCTTGATCGAAGCCATCATCAACACGCCACAGAATGCTATGAAGGAAATTCGGCCCAATGAGTCTGCCCAGAAACCTTCGTTATAAACGCTGGAAACGGTACTCAGAAACATTAGCGGCAAACTGACTGCGATCAGGAAGAGTAGATGTGAATGGACTGCGGAGATTGATCCTGGTGACCATTTCAAAAAAGTTTCCGCGATTCCTTTCTTGCGACAAATCTGACGCAAAACCTCCATCGTCCAGAATGCGATGGCAGTGACTTGCAGTGCGATTCCAGACGCAAATGTAAAATCATTCGTTGAGACCGACGTCAATCTCCAACCGATCAGCCAAATCAACACAGGCCAGACGGAAGAGATCATCAAAGTCAGCCCCAATGCAGAAAGGGTTGCCGTGACGTTCGAAGTCAATTGACTCTTGGTCTTCTTTCCGAGCGCGGCAATCAAGACTCGAATACGCTGTAGAAAAACCAATACGGAAATTGCAGCGAACAATGCAGTGAGATAGAGATATTTGTGCAGCAGGATGTCCTGCTTGAGAACATTGTAGGAAACAATAAAGTTCTCCGCCGAGAAGATGTCTCGCGTCCCTGCGAGAGTTCTTGTGAGAGTCGAAGAATTGACAATGCCTGCACTGGGAATCCAGAGGATTCGCTCGTCGATGAAACTTTGGTACTCCGTGATTTCCTTTGTCAGGAATTGACTCTTCACATCGATTTCCCCCTGAGTCATCAGCAACGTGCCGGTGTCGTTCAGCAGGGCGTCGAGATAAGTCTGCCGATCATTGAGAAGATCACGCGCAGTTTCGCGGATTTCATCGTCCGAAATCGTACGTTGAGTTCCGACCTCGGCGAGGATTGCCTCGATTTGAGTTTCAAAGTCACCAAGATGGTCACGCTCATCCTGAAGTGGCATTCGCTCTAGCTGCAGCCGAGTGATTTCTTTTTGAGCAGTCCTTTGATGGCTGCGAAATTTTGCTGGTGAAGGAAGCCGATGTCGCTGATTACGCAACAACATTCCTGCTCCGGTTGATAATGCTCCGAGATTTTCCTTAGCTCGAAGATCCTCAAAATTCTTGGAGATTTCATCACTCTTCTCCTCGATTTCTTTCAGCAGCTTCTCCGCAGTGACGAGTTCTGCCTGAACAGTTTTCCTTTGTTGAGTCAGATCTGTATTTCGTTCAGCCAATTGACGCAAAGCTGGGTGAGTGTTGCGAAGTTTTTCTTTCGCTTCTCGGGCTTGTCTCTCACTTTCTGCTCTTCTCGCTTCTGCGATCGCCACTTTCCAGTTATCCAAACGCTTCTCATGAAAAATCTTTTTTCGCATGAGTTCATCACGCTCGAGTGGAAAGAGTTCAGTCAGCGCCTCATAGCGAGATTGCTCGACTCGAGACTGTTCGAGTTGCTGTTGCAACAAGATCAATAAGGCTTCCTGGTCTGTTTTCCGAGCCAGCGTCAGTGCTGGCGACTCTCCATCAACAGGCGGCGTTTTGATTGCCTTCTGAAGCTCTTCGAGTTGCTGCTTTGTCTTTTCCAGAATGGCTGGCATTTGCGGTTTTCGTTCTGCTCGAACCTTCGCCTTGGCTTCCCAAGTCTCAATTCTCCTGCGAACTTCGTTTGCCAGTTCTTCTTCCGCCAGCCGTTGCTGTTCCAGCTCCGAAAGGCTTGTCTGCTTGGAGATTTCAAGATCAGTTTTCAGAGCCGGGCGTTCCAGAAAGGCTCTCTTTTCTTTAATCAACTCTGGGCCCCGTTCACGTTCCCCTTTTAGCTCTGCAGTTTTCTTAACGGACTCACCGTGGAGCTTCAGCGACTCGAGCGCACGATCATAGATTTGAAAAATCTGAGCTTTGGCTTCGTCTGCCAGTTCCGATTGCAGTTCAACAGCTGAACGTCGACGTGTGACCTCTTCTGCCGTCAGAATTGCTGGTTTTTCTTCGACGTCTGTATTTGGGAGAGGCGCTTCGGCAGTTGCTGCCGGTTTTGGAGCATCCGCAACTTGGGCAGTCTTCTTCTCAGCTGACTGAATCGCAGGGACTGACTTATCAACTTCTTGATAATTCACAGTCTGAACGGTATTGAGTCTGGGCTCGGTTTCGGTCTGAGTGTCGAGTTCAGGCTGAGCTGACAGCATCCCCTCAACATTCTCTCGCTTGCCAGAGAATGTCTCCGTTTTCAACTGCTTCGAATCGAGGGATTGCCAAAGATTTGAGTGAGACGGCCCTGGAGGGAAAACGGAATCCGGTGAGGAGAGATCCACTTCATTATCAGCAGATGCTGGAATCGGAACGAGATCTTGAGCACAGAGGGACTGATGTCGCAGCACAAGAAAAAACGCGAAAAAAGCAACATACAGAAACGTCGGACGCGGTGCGTATAAACAGGACATTCTGGACTCGAAACTGGTTGGAGGAGAACTTGCAGCCCATTCGTATCAGCGAATTGCATCACTTCGATCTAATGTTCCACGATGAAAGCTGACCGCGTTGGTGCATCATTCAGAAACGGAAAGATCGAGAGACAAATTCAATCGAACGGAAGCATCAGCGAATAAAGATGAGTCAATTGGAAGTGCAGAGCTGCGAAAGGATCATCAGAATTGATGAGTGGAAATTCTTTTCTACGACGAGTTTCCAAATTGGTCAATATCGAAAACCGGGCCACCACATCAGCGACATCCGATGGAACAACTTCTTGTGGATCGAGTGATTTCGACGTCTCGGTGTTGGAAGTCATCCACGAATGCGTAGAATCACAATGAAATAACAACACTTTTTTCCGCTACTGCTCTGTCAATCTCTGAATGTCCTGCAGATTGAGGAATCTGGCACACTTGTTGGCGTGCCACTGACTCACCCCCGAATGACATTTTTTGAGAGACGGACCATTACTGATAAACGGTAAACTGAATGTCCAACCGTCCGACGACTCTGCGTGAACTCAAAGAATCAGGATATCAGACCATTTCAGTCAAAACTGAAATGAGACGAAACTTGATTTCAAAACTCCGAAACAGGGAAACATTGTTCCCCGGGATTCTGGGATATGACGAAACCGTCATCCCACAGATTGTGAACGGAATTCTGGCGAAGCATGACCTGCTGTTCCTCGGACTGAGAGGGCAAGGAAAAACTCGTATGCTGCGTATGCTCACGCAGTTCCTGGATGAAGCAATCCCGATCGTCTCCGGTTCAGAAATTCACGATGATCCCTTGAGCCCGATTTCCCGCTTCGCCCGGGATGTTGTCCAGAATCAAGGGGACGAAACTCCGATCGAGTGGATCTCTCGCGAAGAGCGATACCTCGAAAAGCTCGCAACTCCCGATGTGACCATTGCAGACTTAATCGGTGAGGTCGACCTGATCAAGCACGCTGAAGGTCGTCACCTGTCCAATGAAGACGTTATGCACTTCGGACTCATTCCACGTAGCCACCGAGGAATCTTCTGCATGAACGAACTTCCCGACCTCTCTCCTAAAATTCAGGTTGGACTTTTCAACGTTCTAGAAGAGCGAGACGTACAAATCCGAGGCTTTACTGTCCGGTTGCCAGTCGATGTTTGTATGGTCTTCTCTGCGAACCCTGAAGATTACACCAATCGCGGACGCATTGTGACTCCGCTGAAAGACCGCATTGGCTCGGTGATCCGCACTCATTATCCACTCGAGCGAGAACTTGGGATTCAAATTCTAGACGAACAGGCCTGGGCCACCCGAAACGAAGATGGAAACGATGTCATCGTCCCAACGTTCCTGAAAGAAATCGTGGAAGAGATGAGTCGCCTGGCTCGCACAAGCCCACACGTGAATCAGGCATCCGGTGTGAGTGTGCGGATGTCGATCGCAAACCTGGAGTCTTTGATTTCCAATGCTGAGCGGCGTTCACTGGTTCATGGAGAAGATGTCCCGGTTGCCCGTGTAAGTGATCTTTTTTGGATGGCTCCGAGCTCTCGCGGAAAAATTGAACTTGGACTCACCGAAGAGACCGGCGACGAAGACGTGCTGATCCATCGCCTCATTGAGGAAGCGATCAAAAATCTGTTCGACCAATACCTCTCCCCCAAACGATTCTCCAATGTCGTCGAGCATTTCAACTCAGGACATCGCCTCAAACTTGACCCCGAGTCTGGTACGTCTGAGTTCTTAAGCGAGATGGAAAAGATCCGGGGCTTCGAAGACCAACTGACACAAATCGCAGCTGACCTGGCACCAGAGCAGAGCGAAGGCTCAGCGGCTGCCGGGATTCGGGCCGCAATCGCAGAGTTCATCCTCGAAGGCCTTTATGCCCACAACCGCCTGAATCGCCAAATGCGATTCGGACAGTTTGTATACGGGGAATAGCGATCCGCCGAACTGCGAGTGTCACTCACAGCCTCAGAGACTGTTGGAAAATGGAAATAGAACAGTTTGCTCTACCGTATGCCTGTGAAGAACGCATTTCTCTTGTAGGAACACTGATCGCCACGAGGCAGAACCTGCAAACCAATTCGAAAGATGCTCCAGACAACCTCTGTCATGTCTCTCACCGGTCCGTTCAAAATTCTCCCAGCACTTCAGGCTCGTCGGTTGCAGCTACGAGAATCTGCTTCGCGTACTCGACCTGTTTTTCAGTCAGCGGGATTGGAACAACTTGTGGGCCGCCGAGCATCTCGTTGGCTGTGCCGGACGTCGAGAGGTACAGGCTTGTCGCGTGCTTCGATGGTTCGACGATCTGAATGATTTTTGGATCAACGGATTTCGCGAGCTCTGTTCGGAGCGAATTGTCTCCATCCAGTGCGACAACGAGCGGCCGAGCTTGAAGCGAATCTCGCAGCTCAGTCAGCGACTTGCCAAACTGTGGATGAATCCAGTCTCCGGCAATGTCACAAGAAGGGTCGAGGACAAAACGTCGATAGAAGCAGGCTGGGTGGGGAACAGTCAATCGGGGTAGTTTGACTACGTCCTGCCCCAGCAGAATGAAGTCTAAATCGATGGACCGAGGCCCCCAATGCTTCAAACGCTTTCGCCCCAGCTGATTTTCAATTTGTTGAAGCAGGTTCAGTAGCTCAACAGGTTCCAAGTCAACATTCGCTGTCACCGCTGAATTGAGAAATGGTTCGCCAGCTTCGATTCCCACGGGCTGAGTGGAATAGAGTCGACTTTTGGCTGTGACAGCCACTTGAGGATGGGCATCCAAAAGCTCAATCGCTTCGTTCATGATTGAAGCGACGTCTCCCAAATTCCCTCCAAGTGCTATCAAAGCATCCGGCATATAAACTTCCAACGATGACTAAGTGAACTCTCTGAATCTCTCGATCAGGACAATGGTTCAAGAAACAGACCGCCATCTCCTTGCAACAGCTTGCAAACGTAGAGACATTATAAGCCTCAAAATACCGTCCAGACCACAGCTTGATAAGCCGGTGATTCGCTTCGAATTCTACAGGGAGAGACGTCTTGGGGTAGTGCTTCGCTGAGCTTGATGCAATAATTTTGCCTGATGCGTGAGTCGAATGCTTTCTTCAACATGGAGGAGGCATGACAAGGATCACGCAATCTCCCCACCCTCCGACTCCTTTTCGAGGAGCCCCTGCCATGTTACGAATGATTTCAATGAGAATCAGTATTTTTTTGTTGATTGCCAACATCGCTTTGGGAGCGGAGGCAGCTTCGCTTCAGATTGAACCTGCTGAAGTCACGCTCTCTGGAGCATTTGCTCGCGCGCAACTTCTCGTCTCGCCCAAGGTCAATGCTGCGAAAGCGATTTCAGCAGGCGACTTAACACAACAAGCGGAATACACATCGTCGGATGAGAATATCGTGACGGTCTCTTCTGAGGGACAGCTGTTAGCTGTGACGAACGGGACAGCTGAGATCACTATTCAGGTCGGTGAGAAAATTTCAAAGGTTCCGGTAACAGTCATCGGAGTCGAAGAGACTCCAGAAGTCGACTACCTGACAGATGTCCAACCGATCATGAGCCGTGCCGGTTGCAACTCCGGAGCTTGCCATGCAAGCCAATATGGAAAAGGTGGTTTTGTACTGTCAGTCTTCAGTTTCGATCCCCAGAAAGACCGGGAAGCGATCGTTACCGACCGATCGCAGCGGCGAGTCAATTTCATCGATCCCGAAAGAAGCCTGTTCCTAAAAAAACCGACAATGCAAGTCGCACATGGTGGGGGAAAGCGTTTACAGGCCGGTTCTCCAGACTATCAAACATTGCTCAACTGGATTCGTAATCAGGCGCCGGGGCCAGATCAAAAATCGATCAGAGTGACTCAACTCGAAGTCTTCCCGAAAGAGAAAATCATCTCACTTGAACATCTGCAACAATTGCGGGTGGTGGCGACTTATTCAGATGACTCAAAACGGGATGTGACACACTGGGCAAAGTACAGTTCTCTCGACGATGGGGTTGTTTCCGTCTCCGATAATGGACTTGTTACCTCGGCCGGGCTGGGACAAACCTCAATTCTCGTTCGCTTCGAAAACTTCGCGCAGAACGTTTTGTTCATGACACCTTACGGAGATTCTCAACTTGCCGATTGGCAGAACAACAATTTTGTAGACGAGCTCGCCTCAAGTAAATTCGAAAAGCTCGGAACCAGTCCCTCGCCGTTATGTGATGATGCCACATTCGTACGCCGTGCGTTCCTCGATGCGGTCGGCTCGATCCCAACAATCGAAGAAACGCAACAGTTCCTTGACGACACGTCTCCAAACAAGCGCGAACAACTTGTAGACCGCCTGCTTGGCCTCACCGGGAATCCCAGCCTCGATCGCTATAACGACCGCTACGCGGCACTCTGGACTTTGAAATGGTCAGATCTATTGCGAAACTCCAGTCGTGGAGCCGCTGCCGATGAACAACGAATGTGGGCCATGCACAACTGGATCAAGGAGTCGTTTCGGACCAACAAGCCGATCGATCAGTTTGCTCGCGAACTGGTCACCGCCAAAGGTTCGATCTACTCAAGTGGGCCGGCGAGCTATTTCCGTATTAATGCAAACTCCTCTGATCTCGCTGAAGCGACAACGCAAATTTTCCTGGGACTCCGACTCGGTTGTGCGAAATGCCATCACCATCCATTCGAAAAATACAGCCAGGAAGACTACTACTCCTTTGCAGCTTTCTTCTCACGCGTTGGAACAAAGAACAGCGAGGAATTCGGGCTGTTCGGTCGTGAATCCGTCGTCATTGTGAAAAACTCCGGTGAAGTACGGCATCCGAAGACAGGCAAGAACCTTGTCCCGAAGACTCTCGATCATGTCGAGTCAGACCATCCACTCGACCGCAGGATTCCACTTGCAGATTGGCTCACCTCGAAGGACAACAGTCTCTTCGCGCGGTCGATTGCGAATCGTTATGTCTCTTACCTTTTAGGCCGTGGACTCGTTGAACCAGTCGACGACATGCGCGAAACGAACCCGGCAACAAACCCTGAACTCCTCGATCGTCTGGCGCAGCATTTCATCGATTCCGATTTTGACGTAAAGCAATTGATGCGAGCCATCATGACATCACGCCTGTATCAATTGAGTTCGGTCCCGACACCGCAAAATCAAACAGACAGCAAATTTTACAGCCACTACTACGTAAAACGTCTTTCCGCAGAACCGCTTCTGGACGCGATTGATCAAGTCACAAAATCGCAAACGAAATTCAAAAGTCTCCCGCCAGGAACCCGAGCTATCGATCTCCCCGATGGTGAATATCCAGATTACTTTCTGACAGTCTTCGGAAAGCCTCGACGTGTCAGCGTGTGCGAGTGCGAACGCATGCCTGACGAAAACCTTGCACAGGCATTACATACCCTGAACGGAGAAATCCTTGCCAAGAAACTGGCTGACAAAGCGGGGCGTATTGAGGCACTGACGAAAGACAAAGTCGAGTCCGATGCAGCCATCGAACAATTATACCTGGCTGCCTTCTCCCGCTCTCCTAGACCTGAAGAACTTCAGGCATTGAAATCGTTTGAGAAGGAAGCAGAATCACCTCGGCAATTCTACGAAGACGTACTGTGGACGCTCCTGAACTCCAAAGAGTTCTTGTTCAATCATTAATACAGTAAGACGAACCGAGTGTCTGCATCGAACACGACATATGAGTAAAATCGCTGGGCGGCACGAGGCAGAACCGGAATTCCAATTGCGAACGCCTTATCAACGGTGAAACCCCACTGAATTGCGCCCCGTCCGGGCCAGCATAGAGAGCCCCACCTCCTCGCCGGTGGGGTATGGAATCACCCGGACTCTCTCAGTCGTTCTGTTCAAGGGTGAAGACCAGTCGATCTGCGATTCTTCGCGTTACATCATACGGAATCTTCTGAGCGTTGCGGATTTCCGGGAGAGCAGGCTTCGACTTCTTCCCAATGATTTCCAACCCTCGGATCGCGTACATCCCAGCGGGACGGTTTTCGGAACTCAGCTCTTTCGTCAAAACCGGCAAGCCAGCTTTGGTCTCTCCCTGCAAGCAGAGGGCCTCAGCGGCAGCAATTCGAACACCAGCTGAAGGATCTTTGAGCGAGCTGCTGAGAGCATTGAGAACTTGTTGTTTCTTCTCTTTGCTCAGCCGCATCGTTCCCAATCCGGTCGCGGCCCACCAACGGACTGCAGGATGATCATCGTTTAATCCCTGCAATAAACCCGCCTGGTCTCCACGTTCTTTTTCTTCGATTGTCGAGATGAGATTCCAAACCAATCGACTGTTCTTTTTAGGTCCACGTACGGCATACTTTGATCCCGCTTCACGCCCCAATTCTTCCAGAATTGGCTCTGGAATCAGTCCCAGGTCCCCCGAATCGACCATCCATTGATAGAGTGCCAACCGCATGACATTTGCTGTGTCGCGGTATGCACGTTTTTCATCCATGGTTCCCGCGAGGAGGTTATTGGTCTCGAATGGATCTTCCTCAAGGTCGTACAGTTCTTCCGGATGGCGTCTGGGAGCGTAAATTCGTGCTTGAAGTTTAGAGAGTTTCTTCTCGCCATGAAGTCGACGCATCTCCTTCAGGATCTCTTTTCCGTCCTTGTACTGATTGGGTTGCATGTGCGAGATATGAGGTAGAAAATTTCGAATGTATTTGAACTTTTTAGTTCGTACACAGCGAATAATGTCGACCGTCTCATCGCATCGATCGCGAGCGGCAAAGACTTGTCGCCGGGGACGATAGTTTTCGTCAAAGATCGGCTTCCCTTGAACATAGTCAGGGATCTCAATCTCTGCCAGCCGCAATGACGCTGCCGCCACGTCAATGTGGAGGACGAGATCGTCTCGGACAGTCCCCGCTTGCTCTGCTTTTGGAAGTCGAGCAATTAACGGGACATGGATTCCTTCGTCGTACAAAAACTGTTTCCCGCGAGCGTGGCTAATGCCGTGATCCGTCCAGAAAAAGATGGCTGTCGAATCAAGTTTGCCTGCTTTCGTAAGATCCGCAACGATCTTGCCAACTTCATTATCAACCTGAATCCAGGAGTTCAGGTACTTCGCCCAATCTTTTCGAATGACTTCCGTATCTGGATAGTAGGGAGGAAGCTGGACACTGTTCGGGTCCACGGGATGGTCAACCTTGGCTTGCCTGAACTTTCCGCCTCGCAGGTGGATTTGAGCAAAAAACGGTTTCCCGTCAGGAGAGTCCGACCAACTTTTGCTGTCATAAAGTTTTGAATCAGTCGTGAAGTTGTAATCTGTTTTTCCTGTTCCCCCGTTGGCAACAAAGTAGCCAGCCTCTCGGAACAGACTTGGAATTAGCTGAATCTCCTTAGGAAGCGAATACGATTTCGCATAAGGATTCAACTCGGCAGACCACTTGCCCGAAACCCTCTGACTTCGATGTGCATGAGCACCGAGAGTTGTCTGAAACATTCCGGAGACCATCGCCGACCGACTCGGAGAACAGACCGGACAAGTCACGAAGGCATTCGTAAACTTAACCCCCTCGGCTGCAAGACGATCCAGATTAGGGGTCTTGATAGTAGTTTCGCCATAGCACGAAAGATGCGGAGAGGCATCTTCAACGACAATCCAAAGAATGTTGGGTTGCCCAGTGGCGAAGACCTGATTCGAAACGGAACAGACTACGAAAAAAACAAAAACAAATCGTCTCATCATTCTCTTATTCCATCGAATTCAGACCACAAATCATGCCGGACCCTGACATGGATCGACCTGTCAGGTTCCGGCGAATAGTTGCGAGCACGCCTCGAACAGTTGAGTTTTAATCCTTCTTATCAGCTGGCTTTTCTTCAGCTGCTTTTTCTACAGTTTTAGGAGCCTCTGCTGGCTTTTCTTCGGTTTTCGGAGCTTCTTTTTTCTCAGCCTCTTTTTTCTCGGCAGCTGGTTTTTCAGCTTCAGGCTTCTTCTCAGCTTCTTTCTTTGGCTCTGGTTTCTTTTCAGCTGGCTTGGCCTCTTTTTTCGGCTCAGGCTTTTTGGCTTCTTCTTTCTTTGGTTCTTCCTTTGCTTCTTCTTTTGGTGGTTCAACAGGTTTCAGTTCAACGCCTGCAATCACCTTCGCTTCTGGGAGTGCTTTACGGACAGCTGCAATCCCTGCTTCACTTGCTTTGGATTGCCAAAGATAAACGCGTTTCAGGCTCTTCATTGCTTCAAGCTGCTTCAGGCCAGCATCACTCACTTGTGTTGCATAGAGGTTGAGATACACAAGTTTGTCCAGACCAGCGAGATGCTTCACTCCGGCGTCACCAACAGCTGTTTTTTCCAGATGTAATTTCTCCAGTGATTTCAGACCACTTAAGTGAGCCAATCCGGCGTCTGTAATCTTAGTTCCAGCCAAGTTGAGCCAGGCCACGTTCGGCAATTTCGCCACATGCACGAGTGCATCATCAGTCACGTCTTTATCTGCCAGGTGCAGAGTCACATCTAAACGATCGTCGTTCTGGGCGATGCGCATCACGTTGCCTCCGAGTGCCTTGATGGCTGCGACAGCCTCGGGATTAGGGGCATCGTCTTGTGCAACCGCAAAAATCGGGGACAGAGCGACCAAAGCCGTCAGCGCTGTCATTTTGAAACATCGCATTTTGAATTCTCCTTAACGTTTTCAAATCTTTTCAGGTTCGGAGGCAAAAGATCGCTCGCCGACTCCTGTTGTCTATTTCCATGAGGATAAAAACCGGACCAAGTCTCGTAAACAGAACAGGTCTACCACCAGAGAATCAGACTAAGCGTTTTCATTCGGTTTGTCTCGCCTGACCGGAACAATCGTTATGAGTTTCCCAAATCTGTCAGTGTCTTCAATCTTTCCAGGTCACTTCTTTTGCACACACTGGGCAATGCTTTCCTGCGTACCGGGATTCTTGGAAACTGTTCATCTTTGGCAAAGATTCATTGAAGTTCTGACCTCTCGACGACACCATATCGCCGTACCAGCGAGGCACGACGTCTACTTTTGATATGACAACGAAGAGTATAACCCAGCAGGAACCCCGAATGTTTACTCCTGATTTAGTGAGCCTGGAACTCAGACAATGCGACGACCTTCCAGAAAACACCCTGGTCGCACCGCTCCCGGTCATTCGCGAAATTCGCTGCCTGCTTGGGAACATTGGAATTCAACTGATCATCGGAACTGAAGATGCCGTCCTGGCGTCCAAAGACGTCTTTGATGCTTTCAGTGCCTGGGATGCCATGCAGGACGACATTGATGACAGCCAAGACAACTCTCACCTGAATTGATATCTTTTCAGTCAGAACGATTTTGCTGAGACACCCATCAAAGTCTCAGCTGCTCTTCGAACTGACAGGAAAAACCATGCAATTCAATCGTCGAGATTTTTGTCGAACAGCTATCGCCGCCGGATCATCATTGATTCCAGCGGCGTCTTTATGCGCAGCTGATGCACAGCAACCGGCAGACAATAAAAAATTCAAGTTGAATTATATTGTTGCATCCTGCATGTACGGAAAGTTGCCACTTGCTCAAATCGTTCCGGAGGTCCCGAAAAGCCACGCAACACACCTGGAAATCTGGGCCACACCGCACGGAAATCAGCGAGAACAACTTGACGAGATGGGCGAAGAAAAGTTCATCGACCTGCTCAATGAACACCAAGTCAAACTCGGAAGCTTCACTTGCTTCAAGTATGGCATTTTCAAAATGCAGCCCGAGATGAAACTCGTTAAACGTCTCGGCGGGGACATGGTCATCTGTAACACCGGAGGACCAAAGAACCTCGAAGGCAGCGAATTGAAAACAGAAGTCAACAAGTTCGCTGAGAAGATGAAACCACACATTGCAGCCGCTGAAGAAATCGGTGTGACGATTGGAGTCGAGAACCACAGCGGGGGATTGATCGCATCTCCGGACTCAATCCGTATGCTTTTTGATCTCGTCGATTCCCCAAGCATCGGCTTGGCGATGGCACCGTATCACCTTCCGCAGGAACCAGAACTCATCGGCGGGCTTATTGAAGAACTCGGTCCTCGACTGGTTCACTTTCAAGCTTGGGAACATGGCATGGGATGTACGAAAAAACTTCCCAAAGAACAGGAACTCATGCAGCTTCCGCACCGTGGACCGCTTGACTGGAAACCGATTCTCGCATCGCTGAAGAGAATCAATTATCAGGGGCGCACCGAAATCTTCATGCACCCAGTCCCTCGGGGAATTCCAATTCTTCCGAAGCTCGAAGATGTCACAAAAGAGATCAATGCATCGCGTGAATCGCTCGAAAGTCTGATTGCCTAAGAAATTGCACAAGAGCACGCTTGAATTTTGCGGAATTGACCTTTTGAATTTGAATCCGATGATCAATCCTCAAAGATTACAGGCGGAGACCTTTGTCGAGTCCATTGAGTGGCTGAAAGAAGTCTCCTCGACCAATACGCATGCCTTGAAGACGATTGAAAGACACACCGACTTCCCGGTGCTTGTCGGAGCTGATCTTCAAACAGGCGGACGTGGACGCGGCCAGAATCGCTGGTGGGGAGCCGAGGGGAGCCTGACGTTTTCACTCATCCTCAACCCTGCCCAGTTTCACATCCCGCAGGATGCCTGGCCACTCATGTCATTAATTGTCGGTTTAACGATTGGGGATGGATTACGTTCAACCTGTCCCGAAGCAATCATTCAACTGAAGTGGCCTAATGATGTTTATGCGGACCAAAAAAAAATCTGCGGCATTTTGATTGAGTCGATTCCCGCTCGGCCGGAACTGGTCATCATCGGAATTGGGGTCAACGTCAACAACTCATTGGCCGATGCGCCGGGAGATGTCCGCAACCGAGCAACATCTGTAATCGACCTGGTTGGCCAACCGGTTTCTCTGGAACTCCTGCTGATCAACATTCTCAATGCCATGGAAACAGGATTCGAACGTTTTCACGATGAGCAGGAAAAACTTCTCAACCAATGGCGAGAGCAGTGCTTTCTCACCGGGAAACAAATTTGTATCGACAATTCCCAATCGACCGTCTTTGGAATGTGTCAGGGCATTGATGACGATGGAGCTTTACGCATGATCACTGTCAATGGACCGCAACGGTTCCTGGCCGGGACGATCACTCTGATTGAAGAATAGAGATGTTTGCTCTGCGTGTGATCCCGGACAGAACGCGCTTCACCAGAGAAAGTGCTGTTTGCCACGAGGCAAACCCCGATTCCAGATTGAAAATGTGATACTGTTTGAATCCCGAGTCGGACACACTATTTTGATTCACATGTTCGCAGCTTGAACAAATGTGCTCTTCCGGCGCGGTGTGCAATCTTGGCATTTTCATTGCTGGGTACTAAAGTCTCTGGAAATCATCCTTCTCCTCGAGAATTCAAGAAGAGATCTCAATGCGACTCTTTGAAGGCACCGAATTTGACCGCCCGCTTCGCTGTGAAAAATGCGAAGCACTCGAAGAGGAATGCACTTGTCCTCCGGAAAAACCTTCTCTGACTCCTCCGGCAAAACAGATTGCCCGTGTGGGAGTAGAGAAGAGAAAACGTGGCAAGCTGATGACGGTGATCCGTGATTTAGTCGACGAGCAAGATCACCTTTCCGAATTGCTGACGATCCTTAAAAACCACTGCGGCGCAGGAGGATCGCTTAAAGATGGAATCGTAGAAATTCAGGGAGACCAGAGTGAACGAGTCAGAGAGAAACTGAAATCACTCGGGTATCGTGTCAAAGGATGAGAATGCCCGAACCTGAATCAACAGACTCATTGAAGCGAGCGTTCCGTAAACAGTTGCGACAATCGCGACGCGAACAGACTCAGAAAGACCAACTCAGCAGAAAGATTCTGAGTCGAATCTTCAACTTGGAGCAATACGGGCAGGCAGAAACCGTTTTGTATTACGTGCACGCTCGAGATGAAGTCCGCACGCTATCAAGCTTGGAAGCGGACTTGGCAGGGCCGAAACAGATCGTGGTTCCTTACTGTGTTCAAGGAGAGCTGAGACTGGTTCAAATCAAAAACCGAAATGAACTCAGCCCAGGTGCATACGGAATTCTTGAACCCACGAATACCGTTCAGGAACGACCTGACAGATCAATCAAGCCGGAAAAGATTGATTTCGCGTTAATTCCCGGACTGGGATTTGACCCTCAAGGCACAAGAATCGGACATGGCAAAGGATACTACGACAAGCTGATTCCTTATTTGCGAAAAGATTGTTTGCGTTGCGGCATTGCTTACGATTGCCAGATCATCGAGACGCTTCCAATCGACAAGCATGATCAGCCAATGGACATCGTAGTGACACAAACACGGGTCATTCATTGCAGAATAAATGACCAGCAGCCCCGCAAGAGCAACAGTGACAAATTTTAGAGCAGTTTGCTCTACCATTTACCCGTGAAGTACGCAGTTCTCTCATGGAAATGCTGTTCACCACGAGGCAGAACCTGCAAACCAATTCGAAAGATGTTCTAAACACAACTTTTGTGTCAGTTTTTGTGTCAGTTTGAAATGAACAGTGGGCGCACAAAAACACCCCGGTGATCATGAAGACCACCGGGGTGTTTAATGTTTTGAACTGACTCAAAGAGTCAATTCGTATATGCAAGGTTGGTGAACAGTGATTCAACGCTTGAATTA